>DFWT01000074.1 GCA_002381045.1 Rhodoferax sp. UBA4127 | reverse complement strand
CCATGGGCCGGGCCATCGTGCGTCAGCCGCAGGTTTTTTTGTTTGACGAGCCCTTGAGCAACCTGGATGCCAAACTGCGTGCCCAAACCCGTCTTGAGATTCAAAAGCTTCACCGTGAGCTAGGCATCACTTCCCTGTTTGTGACGCATGACCAGGTTGAAGCCATGACCTTGGCACAACGCATGATCGTCATGAACGCTGGCGTGATGGAACAATTCGGCACGCCCGAAGAGGTTTACAACCGCCCGGCGACCATCTTTGTGGCGGGTTTCATGGGTTCACCCCCTATGAACCTGCTCAAAAAGGCTCCCAATGCCCCAACCAACACCATTGTTGGCGTGCGTCCAGAGCACCTGGACATCACAGTAACCGGCTGGGCCTTATGCGTGGAAGCCACCGAGATGCTGGGGGCAGAACGCCTGACCTACGGCCGCTGGTTGCACGGCAGCGCTGACGAGCTGGTCATCATCCGCACGGAAGAGTCCTCCGCTGTGCCGGTACCTGCGCCCGGTAGCACCCTGTGCGTTACCCCGCGGGCAGACAAGATTCACCACTTTGATGCCAATACGGGCAAGCGCCTGGCGCCCTCACTGTGAGGTCCCAGCAATGGGATGCGCAAGTGCGTGATTTGTCTGAGTTCCCGTTTCAAGCACGTACCCAAATTCTTGGCGTTCTCACCGACATTGACGACACCCTCACCTCAGACGGGCAACTCACTGCGTCTGCCTACGCCGCCCTGGAGAGCCTCCAACGCGCGGGGTTTCAGGTCATCCCGGTGACAGGTCGCCCGGCTGGCTGGTGCGATCACATTGCCCGCATGTGGCCTGTCGATGCGGTCGTGGGAGAAAACGGCGCGTTCTGGATGCGTTACGACAAGCACAACAAGAAGCTCAATACCGTTTTTGCCAAACAGCCCGATGCCGACCGGCAAATCCGGATGCAAACACTGGCCAACAAAATTCTTGAGGCCGTGCCTGGCTGTGCGCTGGCATCCGACCAGTTTTGCCGAGTCGCCGATCTGGCCATTGATTTTTGTGAGGATGTCCCTGCATTGCCGCCCAGCGCGGTCCAGACCATCGTGCAGCTCATGCATGAGGCGGGCATGCGCGCCAAGGTTAGCTCCATACATGTGAACGGCTGGTGGGGTGACTACGACAAATTGAGCACCACACGCCGCATGATGCAAGAGGAATTTTGCATTCATCTGGACCAGGCTTCTGAGCGAAACCGGTGGGTGTTTGTGGGTGACTCGCCCAACGATTCACCTATGTTTGGCTACTTTGAGAATTCGGTTGGGGTCGCCAATGTGCTGGATTTTGTAGACCAGCTCACCTCTTTCCCAAGTTACATCACACCAGCGCGCGCGGGCTCTGGCTTCCTTCAGCTGGCGCAGGCGCTGCTGGCTGCAAGGTGCTAAAGCAACGCCCGGCTTGGCCGCTGGTTTGATGAAGCTGCGATACTGAGTTCATGCGTTTGGCCTTGTCATTCGCCCCGCGTTGGCCTGTGAGCCATCGATCTGAAAACCGTAGAAAATTTTGCCCACCATGTTCAAACGAATTTTCCTGAGCCTGATTGTTTTGGCCGCACTCATTGCAGCCTACTTTGCCGTCGTGCTGAATTGGAGCTACTCTACCGGCGACCGCGCTGGCTGGATTCAGAAGCTGTCCGACAAGGGCTGGATCTGCAAGACATGGGAGGGCGAACTGGCACTGGTTTCCCTTCCCGGCAGTGCTACTGTGGAAAAGTTCGCCTTTACCGTGCGCGATGATGCGGTGGCCGCCGAAATCGTCAAGGTGATGGGCCGACGCGTGACCCTGCATTACGAGGAAAAAGTGGGTTTGCCAACCTCGTGTTTTGGGGACACCCGGCATTTCGTGACACATGTCACCGTGGCCAACGAAATTTCTTTGTCACCTGGCGTGGTGGTGCATGCCGACCCCGCCGCCCCTGCTGCATCGGCGGCCTCGGTGCCAGCCAAATAGTCTGCGTGAGCAGAGAGACCGTGGTCGCTATGTGAGCCAGCGAACGGACTAATTCATTCGCTTCGCATACCGTGCAGTCCTGATGGCACATCGCCCTGATGTGCCCTGATCTAGGACCATTCATGCTGCACTATGCCGTTGTCTTTTTTGTCATTGCATTGATTGCCGCCCTTTTCGGGTTTGGCGGTATTGCCGCGGACGCAGTAAGCATTGCCCAAACCCTGTTCTTTGTATTTTTGGTTTTGGCAGTGATCAGTTTTCTGTTTGGTCAAATCAAACGCGACTGAGCCAATCTGACTTTTTTACCTCCCATTGACTTCAGGAATCCCCATGTTCAACAAGACCGCTGATGCCGCTANNTGCAAGACATGCGCCGACAGGCTGCGCCCCTGCTTGACAGTGTCAGGGACGGCTCCCACCAACTGAGTGCGAAAGCCGCACAGGCATCAGATGACACGGTCAATTACATCAAACATGAGCCGGTTAAGTCGATGCTGATTGCCGCGGCCACGGGTGCTGCGCTGATGGCATTGATCAGCCTGTTCACCTCCCGCCGCGACCGCAATTGAACTGCTGCAACGCTGTCACACCATGCACCCACTGATTGATGTTTTGTTGCGCCAGCCGCAATTGCTAAGCACACATGCCAAAGCCTATGGTGAGTTGGTGTGGCAAGAGTGGTCGCAGGCTAACTTACAGTGGCACCAACACTTGCTTTGGCAATTGGCAGGCGTGGGCAGCATGTGCGTGGCCTTCAGCTTATTGGGGGTGGCCGGAATGCTGTGGGTTGTCACACCACCCGAATTGATTCGTGCGCCCTGGCTGTTGGTCTTGTTGCCCGCTGCCTTTGCAGGCCTCGCGGTGGGCTGCATGACGGTGGCACAGCAGCGCTACAACCTGGCCGTCTTCACGCAGACGCGCCAGCAGTTCAACGCCGATATGGCCTTGCTGGGCAACTCAGAGTCTGCATGAACACGCCCGACACACCTGACGAAAAACTGGTGGCTTCACGCGGGCAGTTGCGCCAGGCGCTGCGCCAGAATGAATCCGCTCACCCGATGCAAAAGGCACTGAACACCGCG
Organism: Rhodoferax sp. UBA4127; assembly: GCA_002381045.1. Lineage (GTDB taxonomy): Bacteria > Pseudomonadota > Gammaproteobacteria > Burkholderiales > Burkholderiaceae_C > Rhodoferax. Next base: position 22,356 of record DFWT01000074.1, on the reverse strand, counting down.
GCCGTCACAGCAGAACTTGTTTTGCAACCCATTGCGCAAGCCCACCCTTACCGCCTCGTCTTAGGTGCGGCGCTGGCCGGTGCATTGTTGGTTAGAACCCGGCCGTGGCGCTGTTTGTCAGCGTCGGCCTTAATGGCGAGCCTGGTGCCGCAGCTTGTCGACGTGGTGAACAGCCAACTCAAAGACAAGCCTTAACGTGGCTGTCCACCTGCCCTCTGTGCGGGAAAGCCGGGCACTGGTTCTGCTGTTGGTCGCCGCGTCGGTGGGATTCGTTGCCATCCTGCTGCCCTTCTACGCCGCCATCATGTGGAGCGTGATTCTGGCCCTGCTGTTCACGCCATTACAGCGCTGGCTGCTGCCACGGGTTGGCAACCGGCCGACCGTGGCCGCCATCGCAACGCTGCTGGTCGTGGTGATCCTGGTCATTCTTCCCCTGACTTTGATGATGTTGGCCCTGGCGCAAGAGGCTGCTTGGGTGTACCAGCAACTACAGTCTGGCGAACTCAACCCAGCCACGTACTTCCACCGCACCTTTGACCGACTACCTGGTTGGGTGACCGCCGTGCTGGATCGTCTGGGTCTGGTCAACTTTGCCACCTTGCAGCGCCGGCTCACAGCCGCCATGGCCCAGGGCACCCAACTGGTGGCCATGCAGTTGTTCAGCGTGGGGCAAAACACCTTCGAATTTGTCGTGAGTCTGTTCATCTCGTTGTACCTGGCGTTTTTTCTAATTCGCGACGGGAGTGAGCTCGCCCACGCCATTGGCGACGTCGTGCCCTTGGCCCCGGCGCACCGCCAGCAGCTTTGGACCAAATTTGCAACCGTGGTCCGGTCCACCGTCAAAGGCAATTTGCTAGTGGCGGCCATTCAAGGTGCCTTGGGCGGGCTGGCATTCTGGTTTCTAGGGGTTAGTGGCGCCTTGCTCTGGGCGGTGTTGATGGTCGTTCTTTCCTTGGTGCCAGCAGTGGGTGCGGCGATCGTGTGGCTGCCGGTAGCACTCTACTTTTTAATGACAGATGCCATTTGGCAAGGCGTGTCTCTCATCACCTGGGGTGTGCTGGTGATTGGCTTGGTAGACAACCTGCTGCGCCCCATTCTGATTGGCAAAGACACCCGCATTTCGGGTTACATGCTCGAAAGCGCGCTGGAGAGCGGCTTCAATTCCGCCGGTGTGGACGTGGTGCTGCTGGGGCCGCTGCCCACACCGGGCGTCGCCTACCTGACGCGTGCCCAGCGGGCCTCGCTTGGCGTGGTGATCAGTGCCAGCCACAACCCGTTTGCCGGNNTGATTGGCAAAGACACCCGCATGCCCGACTACGTGGTGATGGTTAGCACCGTGGGTGGCATGGCCGTGTTTGGTATCAATGGCTTTGTGCTGGGGCCGTTGATTGCAGCCATGTTCATTGCGGTCTGGCACATTTATGGTGCCCCAACTGATAAGCAATCAGATTTTTCTCGCACCTGAGCTGTCGCACAAAACGCATCGTAGATCAGCTCCTCACACGTCACTTCCCACCCGCTTTCTGATGCGGGAGAAATCCAGAAGTAGAGGCCCATGTGGCCTGACGCACAGACGGATCTGCTCTGTCTCCAGATACTCGAATTTGTAATGCACACCACCTCAGGCGGCTGTGCAAAACATATGCACCAGGTCTGCCATTGCGCAGGAGCTGGTTTCCAAATGGTTTTGCATCTATTCAAGAGGCAGGTAAATGAAACGAATCCAAAGTATTTCCAAAGCTTCGTCGTGGCTGGTAGCCATGGCTTTGACCGCAGTGGTATCCGCCTGCGGTGGCGGCGGGCAAGCACCCATTCTGGGCGCTGGCAGTCTCGGCACCGTGGTGACTGCACCCCCGACGGTGACCGTGGTCTCTCCCTTGCCAGGTGCCACTTTCGTGGCCATTAACAGTGCCGTCAAGGTCACGTTCAGCGAGGTCATGAGTCCATCGACACTGAGCACAACGACCTTCACAGTGTCGGCTGCGGACACCACCATCGCAGGGACGGTGACGTTGGCTCCGCTCGGCAAAACTGCCATCTTTCAACCGACCACGAATCTGGCAATCAACACGGTTTACACCGCTACAGTCTTTGCTGTTGTATCGAACCCTGCTGGCAATCACTTGGCCAGTGACAAAGTATGGACCTTCACCACCGGAACCACCGTTGCCCTAGCGCCTGTCATTGATCTAATCACCGCAACGCCCTTTGGCACCTTCGGCGGTACCGCTGGAATGACCAACACCGGCACACTGTCGCAAGTGAACGGCGACATTGGCACCATTGCGACCGGCACTTCCATGGTGACGGGATTTCATGATTCTTTGGGCGACATTTATACCGAATCACCAGCCAACGTGGGCGCGGTCACCGGCAAGATCTACACCTGCACAAACTCGATCACCGGCCCCACATCCGCTGGTCTGAGCGCCCCCGCCTGCGCAATAGCCACACAAGCCCGTCTTGACGCACAAACCGCTTACCTTGCCTTGGTGGCCAGGCCAGTTGGCGGTGCCAGCCCCGCACCTGGGGCAAACCTGGCCGGTGTAACCCTTCTGCCCGGCACCTATGTAGCACCCGGTGGGTCCTTCATGATCCAGGGCGGCAACCTCACTTTAGATGCGCAAGGTGATGCCAATGCCACTTGGGTGTTCCAGATGGCGACCACGCTGACGGTCGGTGGCCCGGGCGCTGCGTTCCCGCAAAGCATCATCTTGGCAGGAGGTGCGCAACCTAAAAACGTGTTCTGGCAAGTGGGCAGCTTCGCCACCATCAATGCAGCCGGTGGCGGCACCATGGTTGGCACCCTCATCACACAGGCTGGCGCTGCGTTTTCGACCGCGGGCAACGTCAACATCGTGACGCTTGACGGGCGTGCTCTGTCACTGGGTGCTTCGGTTACTTTGGTAGACACGGTGATCAACGTGCCAGCACCTTGAGCCCGTACCGACCAACGCAAAACTCACTTTTAAAACTTTCATCACAACACCTCAAGGACCTTGAGGGCGGTGATGTCACTTTGGAGAACCAAATGGTATTCACAACACGCAAATTCGTCAGAAATTCAGGCAAGTTTAGCCTGCTGACATTGGCACTGATGGCTTCACCCTGGGCACTGGCGGAAAACACCGGTTGGTACCTGGGTGCCAACATCGGACAGTCACGAGCCACGGTTGACACCGACCGCATCGCCAGTGGCCTGCTGGGCAGCGGCCTCTCTGCCGGTCCGATCAATGAAACCAATCGAGATCAGGGCTACAAACTATTTGGCGGCTACCAATACAACCGCTATTTTTCTGTGGAGGGTGGCTACTTCGATTTGGGCAAGTTCGGTTTCTCGACCAACACCGTGCCTACCGGTACGCTCAGCGGCGACATCAAACTGAAAGGCATCAACCTTGATCTGCTCGGGACGCTGCCTATTGGCGATCGTTTTTCAGCTTTTGGCCGCGTGGGTGTGGCCCGATCTCAGGCCCACGATACGTTCACTGGCGCGGGTGCCGTGAACGTGCTCAACCCAAGCCCCAGCGCAAGCGGCAACACGCTCAAGCTTGGTTTGGGACTGCAATATGCCTTGACCGATGCCATAAGCCTGCGCACCGAGATTGAGCGCTACCGTGTGGACGATGCCGTAGGCAACAAGGGTGATGTGGACCTGGTCTCCTTGGGATTGATTTACCGCTTTGGTGTCAAAGCGCCTGCCCCGATCGCGCGCCAATACACACCCGAGCCTGTGGTGGTTGCACAAGTACCACCACCTCCACCTGCGCCTGTCGTGGTTCCAACACCAGCGCCCCCGCCACTGCCTCCACCTCCTCCGCCACCGAAGCCTCAAAAAGTAAGCTTCTCGGCGGACTCCTTGTTTGGCTTTGACAAGTCAACCGTCAACCCGGCAGGCCGACTTGAGCTCGACAAACTTGCCGTTGACCTGCGTGGGGTGGACTATGACGTGATCAGCGTCATCGGACACACTGACCGCATTGGTGCGCCGGCTTACAACCAGAAGCTGTCGACCCGTCGTGCTGACGCTGTTTCTGCCTACCTGATGGAAAGCGCTGGCATTCCGGCGGCCAAAATCAACGCCAAAGGCGTCAGTGGCTCTGACCCGATCACCAAGCCAGGTGATTGCGTAGGCTCCAAGGCCAGCCAAGCCTTGATCACCTGCTTGCAGCCCGACCGTCGCGTGGACATTGAAGTCAGCGGAAAGCGCTAACACGCAAGGTGTTGCCGCTGAAGGTGCGTTAGCGCACCGACAGGGCCACCGCACAAAACTAAAGTTCACCCATCGGCTGGGATACCTCAGCTTTTCGCCCATCGGTGGTGGGGCTTTCACCATCAATACCCTTGGAGATTCACTATGAACATCAAAACCATCCTCGCTTCCACCATGATGGCTGCCGCCCTGCTGACCGCCACCGGTTGTGCAGTCAGTCGCGGCCAGGAAACTGTGGGCGCATATGTGGACGATGCTGGCATCACCACACTGGTCAAAGCACGTATGGCCGAAAGCAAAGCGGTTAGCGCCACCTCCATCAGCGTGGAAACACTCAATGGCGTGGTCATGCTGTCTGGCTTTGCCAAGAGCACCACAGAAAAGGACACTGCCGAAGGTATTGCGCGCGGCGTCAAGAACGTCAAGTCAGTTCGCAACGAGATCGCAGTTCGCCCTTGAACCAGACTCAGGTCAGCCAAGCGTCCAAACCACGGACTTGGTTGGCCTTGAGTTGGCGTCAAATTCAAGCCAAATGGTGTCACAAGAAATAGCGGTGAACACATATTGCGCCTGCGCTTGGCTTAAAAGCTTGTAGCCCCCTGGTTCGCCTATCGGATCATGGGGCTTCATTATTTGGACGAAGCCACATCTGAAATAGACATGTCACACCCAACCCTCCAGCGCCTGGCGTCAATCGTCGCTGCCATAGGCATCGTCTGCGCTGCAGGCTGTGCAAGCCTGCCCGACACACAGGCCATTCTGGAACGCCATGAAGCTCAGGCCGTCCGGTTTGAGAATGCGCGTGGTCCGGTCTCGGTGCAGAAAAATACGGCCATCCTCGACGAACTCAAGCGCCGCTCCGGTGACATTGACATTCTGGAAAAGCAGATTGCCCTTGAGCAGGCCATCAACGACAGCCCTCTCACTCTGGGGAACAAAGCCACCCTACTGAAAGACGGCCCGGCCACTTACACCGCCATGTTCCAGGCCATTGGGCAGGCGCAAGACCACATCAATTTGGAGTCTTACATCATTGAAGACGATGACGTGGGGCGGCAGTTTGCAGACCTGTTGTTGGTGCAACAACGCCGAGGCATTCAGATCAACCTGATTTACGACAGCGTGGGTGGCCTCAACACACCCAAGCTCTTCTATGACCGCCTCAAGCAGGCCGGTGTGGCGGTGATGGAGTTCAACCCGGTGAATCCGCTGGCAGCCAGGGGGCCGTGGCTGATCAACAACCGCGACCACCGCAAGCTGCTGATTGTGGACGGGCGCACTGCGTTCATTGGTGGCATCAACATCAGCAGCGTTTACGCCTCAGGCTCGATCCTGAAACGCGCATCCAAAACCAAAGTCATCAACAATGCCTGGCGCGACACTGACCTGCAGCTAGAGGGCCCGGTGGTGGCTGAATTCCAGAAGCTGTTTTTTCAGACCTGGGAGAAGCAGCACGGTCCGCCACTGGCGCCCAAAATTTACTTCCCAACGCTCAGCCGGGCGGGCAACGATATCGTGCGCACCATCGGCAGCACCCCGGACGACCCCTACAGCCTCATGTATTTGACGCTGATGTCGGCTATTGGTAACGCGGGAAAACAGGTCTACCTCACCAATGCCTACTTTGTGCCAGACCCCCAATTGCGCAAAGCACTTACCGATGCGGCCACACGCGGTGTCGATGTGCGTTTGATCTTGCCCAGCCACAGTGACTCAGCGCTGGTGTTTCATGCCGGCCGCGCCCACTACACCGACTTGCTGGCCGGCGGCGTTCAGATTTTTGAACTCAACGGCGCTTTGCTGCACGCCAAAACAGCGGTGATAGACGGGGTCTGGTCCACCGTTGGCTCCACCAATCTGGACTGGCGCAGTTTCATGGACAACGACGAGATCAACGCAGTGATTTTGGGGCGCGACTTTGCAGCGCAAATGGCCGCCATGTTTGCCACCGACCTGGCCGCCTCGCAAGCCATTGACCCGCAAACCTGGCAAAACCGGCCCATGCAGTTCAGGGTCAAAGAATGGCTGGCCCAGCTGCTGGAGCGCTGGCTTTAGCAAGCAACCCCTCAACTTCACGGCACTGCATACAGCGGGAAATTATTTGCGGCTGAACAGCAGCAAAAAGCCGCCGACCACCATCGCCCCGACGCTCAGAATCATTGGGATGTCGACCGTCTTTGTCTCTTGCACCTTGAGCTCCAAGCTGCCGAGTTTGAGTGCCGTGGTTTCCTCGGGGTAACTGAAACCCCCATAGGCAAAACCCAGGACACCGGCAACCATCAGGACAACGCCTATGAGTTTGATCGGGTTCATGTCTTTCCTTCAAATCAAATCTGGAGGATGCCGCACACCACGCCTTGCGTCTGTGCGCAAGACCACACAGCTTCTCTTTCGTACGGTGGTCTGAACCAGCCTGACGCTTGCTGGCTTAGGTTCGCGGGCGGTGGTGCACGTCACTAAGCAGCCGGTCAATTTCCTTCTTCACCACGCCATAGCATTCGCAGGCCCGGGTTTCCAGGCCCATGCGGTCCAACACGCCGATGTGCCCACGCCGGTAGCGGATGTAGCCCGCGGCCTGCAAGTTGCCTGCGGCATCGGTCACGCTTTCCCGGCGCACACCGAGCATACTGGCCACCAGTTCTTGCGTCATCACCAGTTCGCGGTCGGGTAGGCGGTCCAGGGTCAGCAACAGCCAGCGGCACAGCTGCTGCTCCACCGAGTGGTGGCGATTGCAGACCGCCGTCTGGGCCATTTGCGTCATCAAAGCCTGGGTATAACGCAGCAACAGGCGTTGCAGGGCGTCTGCGCGGTTGAATTCTTCTTTGAGGGTATGGCGATCCAACCGATAGGCATGACCAGCGGTTTGCACCACCGCAGAACTTGGCGTGCTGTCGCCCCCCATGAATAGGGAGATTCCCACCACTCCTTCGTTTCCCACGCCCGCCGTCTCAGCCGACGCACCGGACTCGGTCACGTAGTGCAGCGACACGATGGACGTGGTGGGAAAGTAGGCGTGACGCATCTGACTGCCGGGCTCGTACAGCATCTGCCCCAGCGCCATCGGCACCAGCTCCAGATGGACGGCCAGCGGCTCAAAGTCCGGCAACAGCAAAGCCGCCAGTAGGTGATTCTGCTTTGGATCGTGAAGTGTCGGCATGGCTTGATGCAAGATTTGGTTCAATGTTTTGCGGTGAGTTCCACACCAATGCCGCGGTAGCCAATGAAGCGGCTGGCGCGGTCAAACATGGGTTCTCCGCTGACCTGATAGATTTGTTGCCCGCCATCCGCACCCACACGGTGAAACACATAGTCCAAAAAGGGCTGGCGCTCGGCAATGGTGATGCGCAGCGCCTCGCGCTCGGCTTCGTTCCATCCCCCCAGTGGCGCCACCTGGCTGGCGCTGCCCTCAGCGGACAAGGGCTCCACCTGAATGCCCAGCATCTCCAGTACCGGGCCCGACACTTTGGTGAAATTGCCGCTTTCGTCTTGCTCCCAATACCAGTCCGAGGCCAACTCGGTCAGACTGCGGTAACGCGCCTCGCTCTCGCGCAGTTCCGCTGTGCGCTCGGCCACGGTGGCTTCAAGCTCCTGGTTGTAGTTTTCCAATTTTTTGTACAGCAGGCGCACTTCCAGCATGTTGTGAATGCGGGTTTTAACTTCCACCAGGTCAAACGGTTTGCTGATGAAGTCTTTGGCGCCCGCCTGCAACGCATGCAGCTTGTGGCCCGGCTGAGCCGTGAGCACAATCACCGGCAAGTAGCTGTCGATGGTACTGGTTTTAAGGCCCTCCATGACCTGAAAGCCGTCCATGACCGGCATTTGCAAGTCCAGCAAAATCAGGTCGTATTGATTTTTGCGGTGCAGCGCACACACCTCGTCAGGCTTCATCGTGGATGACACATGGCTGTAGCCGGCCTCAAGCAGCAGTTGTTCCAGCAGTTGCACATTGGCCGGTTGGTCGTCCACGATCAGAATGCTGGCGGCCAGGATATCGATGGACATCGTCATAATTGCTCCTCTATTTATAGCTATTAACACGGGTTATAAAAGGGCTAAAGGTCTATTTTTCATATAACTTTGAAATAAGCCCCGATCACACTTCACACACTTCAGCATGCCTCAAACATGGCTAGGTCGGCGGGCATTAGCGTTGCCCGCGGTCTGCCGCAGCGGTTTGGGCCAGCGCCAGTCCGGCGTCCAGCGCCTCCATGAACTCGGTCACCCGAATCGGTTTGGTCAGGTAGCGGAAGAAACCAGCGGCCAGGCCCCGTTCAATATTGCGCGGCATGGCGTTGGCGCTCAGGGCCAACACCGGAATATGCCGCGTGGCCGCGTCTTCCTGCAAAATTTTCAAGGCTTGCCAACCACTGATGCCTGGCAAATTGATGTCAAGCAAGATCAGGTCGGGCAAGTGCTCACGCGCCATGGAAATGCCACGCATGGCATCTTCGGCGCCAAACAAGCGCATATCGGGCCGCCGGGCAATCAACTGCTCAACCAGCTGCATATTGGCCCGGTTGTCTTCGACGTACAGCATGGTGCGCACCCGTGCGCCGGTAACCAATTTGTCCCCATGTGACAACAGCAGCTCAGGGGCCGTGTCCGTGTCATTGAAATAGGGTTGCCCCATCAGGGCCAGTTCAACCCAGAAAACGCTGCCCGCGCCCACGGTGCTGATCACGCCGATCTCGCCCGACATCTGCTCGACCAGCCGCTTGCTCACCACCAGACCAATGCCGGTGCCCTGCTCGTCACTGTCTTCCTTGCCCAGGCGGTTAAAGGGCTGGAACAACTGGGCTAATTTTTCGGGTGAAAGCCCTTCACCGGTGTCTTGCACACTGATGCGCAGCTGCCCTTTAGCGCGTTCGCCGCAGGTCACGTTGACGTTGCCACCAAGGCGGTTGTACTTGATGGCGTTAGACAACAGGTTGATCACCACCTGCTTCAGGCGGGTTCGGTCGGCACCCACAAAACAAGGCGCGCCTAACTGTGGAAAGTGCAAATGCACATCGCGCTTTTGTGCCAGCGGTGCAATCATGGTCTGGCAATCGTTCAACACTTCAGCCAGCGAAATCGGCTCAACCGACAGCGACAAACGCCCGGACTCGATCAGCGCCAAGTCCAGCACTTCGTTGATCAGCTCCAGCAAATACCAGCCGGCGCGCAAGATCTGTTCGATGCTGGCTTTTTGTGACGGTGTGGGCAGTGGCGTGCCGGACTCTATCAGTTGCGCGAAACCCAAAATGGCGTTCAGGGGTGAGCGCAATTCGTGGCTCATGCTGGACAAAAATTCTGACTTGGCCAAGTTGGCCTTGTCCGCTGCCGCGCGGGCCGCTTCCAACTCCACATTCTTGTCGCGCAACACTTGGTCGAGCCGTTCACGTTCCACCTCGGCTGCCCGCCGCGCCGTGTTGTCGGTACCAATCAGCAGGTACCCAATGATGGCCAACCGCTCGTCGCGCAAGGCCGTCACCGACACCAGTGCGGGCAGGCGACTGCCGTCCTTGCAGAGGTAGGTCAGCTCATAAATGTCTTCAATACCGCGCGAGGCCTTGAACACCAGCGCCTCAAAGCCGGGCGTGATGGGAGTGTCGAGTTCGGCGCTCAGGCTCTTGGCGCGGGCAATCAGCTCTTGCGGGTCGGATAAATCTGCGGGTGTGATCTTGTTCATCACATCGGCGGCCACATACCCCAGCATACGCTCAGCCCCCACGTTAAAAATCTGGATCACGCCCTTGGCATCGGTGGCGATGCTGGAGAAGTTGGCACTGTTGAAAATAGCGTTTTGCAATGCGCCAACCTGGCGCAAGGCCTGCTGGGCGGCGTATTCCTCAGTGACATTGCGAAACACCAGCACCGCTCCCACCACCACATCGTCCGCGTCGCGAATCGGGGCACAGCTGTCGGCAATGTCGTACTCACAACCGTCGCGCGCCAACAGCAAGGTGTGGTTCGCCAGACCCTGCACCGTGCCGTGCGTCAGCGTGTCAAGCACCGGCGCCACTGCGGGCTGGCGTGTCACCTTGTTCACAATCCTGAAAACTTCATCCACCGGTTGGCCCATGGCTTGGGCCAGCGTCCAGCCGGTGAGTTTTTGGGCCACCGGGTTGAGTAGCGTCACACGCGCCTGGGCATCGGTGGCAATCACCGCGTCACCAATCGAGTTGAGCGTGACCGCCAGTTTTTGCGCGCCGTCCTGCGCCTGGCGGTTGGCCTGCAGTAACTGCTGGTTGGTGTCTTCTTGCTCGGTGAGCAATCTTCGAGTGTCTAGATGCATCAAGTCCTTGCCGCGCTGCCTGGACTGCTGGAATATCAGGTAGGCGCCGGTTACCGAGATCAGCAGCAGAAACGCGGCAAAGGCCACCATGATGCCAAGCAAGCGGCGCATGCTGGCGTCAAATTCGGCATCGGCAAGCCCAAGGGCCTGCTCCTGCAAACCAAGGTAGCTGGCCATCTCGCTGCGAATTTGGTCCATGAGTCGCCTGCCTTCACCGCTGTTCATTAGCAGCCGGGCGGCGTTCAGGTCACCTGTGCGACGCATTTCGATGGCCTGTGAAAGCTCAGCCATCTTGGCATCGACCAAAGGCACGACCGCATCCAGATGCTGGCGGGCAGCGGCCAACACGGTGTGCTCACGCAGCATCTCCAGTTGGCCCTTGAAGTCGTCACGCGCGCTCAGGTAAGGCTGCAGATAGGTCTGCTCGCCGGTCAGGGCATAACCACGTTGACCGGTTTCGGCGTCTTTCAGTGCCGACATGAATCCGTTGGCCAGGCTGATGATGTCGCGCGAATGCCGCCGCTGATCGGACGCGCCGTCAATCTGCTGGTAAGACCAGAAGGTAAAGCTGATGCTGGTGACCAACGCCAACAACACAGCAGCGATCCAAATCAAGGACTTTGGGGTGATTTTCAAGTGAGAGGTCTCATGAAGCAGGCCAGCGAACACGGGCAATTGACGTGATCCCAGCATAGGGCATGCAACAGGCGACTTCCGTACGCTGCCACACATAGCCCTGATATTTGGCAAATATATGCCATGGCCCTTACCAATAAACAATCTGTTGCTATAAATATAGCAGCACGCAGCACAAGCTGGACTCGCAGCACCGTCCCCCAACAAAGCGTCACCACATCTGCGGTCAACACGCGTCACGCATTCTTTGTCACTGTGTGTGCAGGCACACAGACGCGGTGCCCCTGGCATCCAACAATGGGAATTCGTCCGTGTGTGAGCTCTGCCCACCACGATTGAATCTCAATCTTGATCTGGAGAAATTTGCCATGAAACTTCAATACCGTTTTTACGCGGGTCTGTCTGGCACGTTGCTGGCCTCAACCCTGGTTCTTGGGGGCTGCGCTGGCATGACCCATCAGGAAAAGAACACAGCAACAGGCGCTGTGATTGGTGGTGTGGTGGGTAACGTGCTGTGTGGCGGCTTGGCCTGCACAGGTGTGGGCGCTGCTGTGGGTGGCGTGATTGGCCACGAAGTCACCAAGTAGCGCAACCCACACGGGGCAGTGCCCTTTGCTCGCGCAGTCGCATCTGCGCGGGGCAGCTTGCGCTTGGTACCTGGCATCTGCGTTGGCCATGTCATCTCAGCCAACTAAACTCAGCCACGTTCAAACTCTGTGAGGCCGGATCACTAGTCACCAGGTGACTGGCGAGTCATATCGATGGTCACGGTCCAAGAAAGTTATACCTCGCCCATTGACTGGCGAACCATTGCCGCGCTGAACCTGGTCTCGACCTTGGCGCAAGTCGGGCAATTTGGCATTGCGTTTGTGGTGCTCCCGGTCTGGCTATCTGCCCAAGGCTTGGATGCCACGCAATTGGGCATGTTCGCCTCATCGCTCTGGCTGGGCCAATTGCCTGGCCTGGCCCTGGCGCCCTGGCTGTGCCAACGCATCGGTGCGCGCCGGGTGATTGTCGCGGGCTTGCTTTGTACCGTTGGTGCGCTTGGCGCGATGGCGCTGGCGGCCTGGCCGTTTTGGCTTTTGGGCGGCACCCTGGCCGGCTTTGGCTTGGGGCTACGCTGGATTGGTTTGGAGCCGTGGCTTTACCGCATTGCACCGGCACAAGCCCGTGGCAGGCTGGTGGGTTTTCATGAAACGCTGATCGCCCTGGCGCCCATCGTGGCACCCGTGCTGGCTGGCTATTTTGGACTGCAAGGACGGGCCATTTTCTGGATAGGTTCGGTGTTTACTTTAGGGGCCTTGCTGCCTTTGGCCGTCGTGCGAGCGCCTGCAGGTGACGCGACAGACCTTCCCAATCACAGCGCAACCGCGCATCGCTTGACGCCACTGCGTGAACGCCTCTTCAGGCAAGGCGTGGTGATCGCTTTGGTGGGCGGCATGATGGAAGCGGCGGTGTCTGGTCTGTTTGCTTTGTTCGCGCAAGGCCGTGGCATGACCATCGACCTGACCGCCGATTTACTCGCCGTGTTTGGGCTGGGTGGTTTGCTGATGCAATATGGTGTGGGTTGGCTGGCCGATCACCGCGGTGTGGGCACAGCGGCCCTCAGTTGTGCCGCTGGCACTGCCCTGGTCAGTGTGGCGCTGGTATTGCCGTTGAGCTACGCACTGGTGATGCTTGCGGTGTTTTTGCTGGGGGGCTTCATCACCGCCTTCCTTACCCTGGCCCTGATTGCCAGCACCACCACCCCATCGGGCAACATGGCCCGCAACGTCAGCATGATTTCCATGCTCTACACCCTCAGCGCCGTGGCCGGGCCACTGATTGCTGGAGCCACTATCAAGGCCACCCATGGTGATGCACTCATGTGGTTGACAGCCGCAGCAGCTGTTGTCATGGGCGTGGCCTTGGCTAATCTGCCTCATCCAAAGCCGGCCCGGAAAATCTCCCCTCCGGTAAACCGATAAAGAGTAGACTTTGTTCGGGACGCCACTGAACGCAAGGGCAAGTTCAAAGAGTCAAATAAGTGCGTGCGCGGTGTTCCGATTTGGGCTGGCAGCGCATTTTTCGGTGACTTTGTATTTGTTCATCAAAAGTGCCTATAGCCCTTGTGAATATTGCGTAAGATACTATAAATAATATAGTCGTTTTGGAGACCAATGGGATGCCGGAATTCTCGCCCTGGCACTCGCTTAAAACCCGGGTCACCCTGTTCACACTGGCCGTTGTTGTGCTGGGCATCTGGTCGCTCTCTTTCTACATCAGCCGCAGCTTGCAGGCCGATATGGAGCAAATGCTGGGCGAGCAGCAAATGTCGGTCGTGACTTCAATAGCCAAGGATGTCAATCAAAACCTGACGCAGCGCCTGCAAGCGCTGGAGACTGTTGCCAAAGAAATGGATGCGCACCTGTTGACTCATCCGACGGCCGTGCAAACCCGCTTGGAGCAGCGCCCACTGCTGCAGTTACTGTTCAATGCCGGGTGCTTCGTAACTGGTCTGGATGGCACTGCCATCGCCAATGTACCGCGCTCGGCCAATCGCATCGGCGTCAATTACATAGAGCGGGATTTCATCGTGGCGACGATCAAAGAGGGCAAATCGGCCATTGGCCGACCAGTCATCGGCAAGCAGTTGAAGGCCCCGATTTTCGCCATGAGCGTACCTGTGCACGACGCTCAGGGTAAAGTGATCGGCGCGCTCGCCGGGGTTACCCATCTGGGGGAACAGAGTTTTCTCGATACCCTGTCAGACGGCCAGTATGGCAAAACCGGAGGCTATGTGCTCATCTCGGCCAAGCACCGCTTGGTGGTTACCGCCACCGACAAAAGCCGTGTGATGGAATCGTTGCCTTCCGAGGGCGTCAACGCCTGGGTTGACCGCTTCGCAAGCGGGTATGAAGGCTCCGCCGTAGCGCCCAACCCAAAGGGCGTGCCGGTGTTGGTTTCTGGCAAGGGCATTCCAGTTGCCGGCTGGTATGTGCTGGCCTCGTTGCCGACGGCAGAAGCCTTTGCTCCGCTATACCACCGGCAGCAGCGCTTGCTCTGGGCCACCCTGCTGTTGACCCTGCTCACCGGCGCGCTGACCTGGTGGGTTTTAAAGCGCCAGCTCGCACCACTGGTGGAAACAGCGGATGCCATGGCGGCGCTGGCTGATTCAGCGCAAATTCCGCAACCACTGGCACTTACCCAACAAGGCGAAATTGGCCAGTTGGTAGCGGGCTTCAATCGCATTTTGCAGACATGGACGCAGCGCGAAGCAGCGCTGCAAAAAAGCGGACAAGACCTGGCCATCACGCTTAATTCGATTGGTGATGCCGTCATTGCCACCGACACCGCAGGGCACATTTCCGGCATGAATCCCACTGCCGAGCGCCTGACAGGCTGGCCACTGGCCGAGGCGTTGGACCAGCCCCTGAGCGAGGTGTTTCGCATCATCAGTGCCGAGACCCGGCTGGCATCGGCGAGCCCGGTGCAATTGGTGATGGAACGCGGCGAGGTGGTGGGCCTGGCCAACCACACCGCACTGCTGGCCCGTGACGGCCGCGAATACCAGATTGCCGACAGCGCCGCGCCCATTCGCAATTCGGCGGGCGATGTCGTCGGCGTGGTGCTGGTGTTCAGCGACGTCACCGAGAAATACGCAGCGCAGCAAGCGCTGACCCGATCGTCCGAGTTGCTTGAATACACCGGACGATTGGGGAAAATCGGCGGCTGGGAAGTTAACTTGCAATCCATGAAGCTTTCGTGGACCAGTGAAACCTTTCGCATCGCCGAGATCGATTCCCTGGTGGAGCCGCCACTTGACGAGGGTATCAATTTGTTCGCGCCTGCGGCACGTCCCACCATCGCCGCGGCAGTACAAGCTGCCACCGAGACCGGCGCACCCTATGATCTTGAACTGCCCATCATCACAGCCAAGGGGCGGCATCTGTGGGTTCATACCCAAGGCTTTGCCGAGATGCTCAATGGGAAGGCTGTGCGTCTGTTTGGCACCTTTCAGGACATCACCGAGCGAAAGCAAGCCGAGGAAGAACTCAAGGCCAGCGAAAAGCGCTGGAAATTTGCCATTGAAGGTGCGGGCGATGGCCTGTGGGATTGGAATATCCAAACCGGCGAAGCGTTCTACTCACCACGCTACAAGCACATGTTCGGCTATGCCGATGCCGACATCGGCACCACCTCGGACGAGTGGAGCAAACGCATCCACCCCGACGACGCGCCAGGCGTGTTTGCCGCGCTACAGCCCTTTATGGAGGGCAAGCCTGGCAGCGCCACGGTTGAGTTCCGCATGCTTTGCAAAGATGGAAGTTGGTTGTGGACGATGGGACGCGGCATGGTGGTGGAGCGCGATGAAGCGGGCAAACCACTGCGCATGATTGGCACCAACGCCGACATCTCCGAGCGCAAAGCGCATGAAAAGCGGCTGGAGCACATCGCCCACTTTGATGCGCTGACCAACCTGCCCAACCGCGTGCTGCTGGCCGACCGACTTCAACAAGTCATGGCGCAGGCGCAGCGCAGGCAGCAACAGTTGGCTGTGGCCTATTTGGATCTGGACGGCTTCAAGACCATCAACGACCGCCATGGCCACGAGGTCGGTGACCAAGTGCTAATTACACTGGCCAAGCGCATGAAAGACGCGCTTCGCGAAGGCGACACCATGTCACGCCTGGGCGGCGACGAATTTGTGGCGGTACTGATCGACCTTGAGGACCCCTCAGCCAGCCTGCCACTGCTGGACCGACTGTTGGTGGCTGCCGCACATCCCGTGCATGTGGGTAACTTGACTCTGCAGGTGTCGGCCAGCCTGGGTGTGACCTATTACCCGCAGGCGCAGGACATCGATGCCGACCAACTGCTTCGCCAGGCCGACCAGGCGATGTACCAGGCCAAGCTGGCAGGTAAAAACTGCTTCTGCGTTTTTGATGCGGTGCATGACAGCAGCCTGCGCAGTCACTTTGAGAGCCAAGAGCGCATCCGCCAGGCGCTGGTACAGCATGAGTTTGTCTTGCACTACCAGCCCAAAGTGAATATGCGCACAGGCAAGGTCATCGGTGCCGAGGCCTTGATCCGCTGGCAGCATCCCGAAAAGGGGTTGATGGCCCCCATGACCTTCCTGCCGGTGATAGAAAACCATCCGCTGGCCGTCGACGTAGGCGAGTGGGTCATGGATACCGCCATGCACCAAATGGAGATATGGCACGCCGTCGGGCTGGACCTGCCGGTGAGTGTCAACATCAGTGCACGCCAGTTGCAACAAGCTAATTTTATGCAGCAGCTACACGCCATTCTGGCCCGGCACCCGCAGGTGCAACCAGGCTGCATTGAGCTTGAAATACTGGAAACCAGTGCACTGGCGGATATGGCACAGGTGTCGCAAGTCATAGAAGACTGCGCAAAGATAGGCGTGCGCTTTGCGTTGGACGACTTTGGCACCGGCTACTCGTCGCTCACCTACCTCAAGCGCCTGCACGTGGCGCAGCTCAAGATTGACCAGAGCTTTGTGCGTGACATGCTTGAAGACCCGGATGATCTGGCCATTTTGCAAGGTGTGATCAGCCTGGCTGCCGCCTTCAAGCGCGAGGTGATTGCCGAAGGCGTGGAGACCGTGGCGCACGGCACCGCGCTGCTGCACCTGGGCTGCGAACTGGCGCAAGGTTACTGCATTTCCCGGCCCATGCCGCCAGAGCAAATGCCCGCCTGGGCAGCCACCTGGCAGCCCGATGCGGCGTGGGGGGAGTTGCCGTGGTTAGGTGGTTTGTATCCGGGTTCAGACTAGCCATTGCCTTCGAGTTGGGCGGGCCAGCTCAGGCTATAGCAACGCCCCATAAACTCAGGGCATGCCTTCACACTCGCCATCCCACCCATCAAGCGCCCTGACGCGGCTCTACCCAATGCTGTTTGTGCTGCTGTGGAGCACCGGCTTCATTGGCGCCAAGTTTGGTCTGCCAGATGCCGAGCCGCTGACGTTTCTGACGCTGCGCTACATCGCTGTGTTGTTGCTGATGGGTGTCGTTGCATGGTTGACCGGTGCACCCTGGCCGCGCACGCCCGTCGAGTGGCTGCACATTGGCGTCTCTGGCTTGCTTGTGCATGCGGTGTACCTGGGTGGCGTGTTCACCGCCATCAGCCACGGCTTGCCCGCCGGCATCGCTGCATTGGTGGTGGGGATACAGCCCGTGCTGACGGCCTTGGGCGCAGGCGTGTTTTTGAATGAGCGTGTGCGCCCCACCCAATGGGCCGGTCTGGCGTTGGGCTTTGCTGGCGTAGGGCTGGTGGTAGCACACAAGGTGGCGGCCAGCGCCAGCGGTGGTGCACTCTTTGCCATGCTGCTGCCGGCCCTCATTGCGCTGCTAGGCATCACGGCTGGCACGCTTTACCAAAAGCGCTTTTGCCACGCGTTTGATTTGCGCACCGGCTCGGTGATCCAGTTCCTGCCCTGCTTGGCAGTCACTGCGCTGGTTGCCAGCCAAACCGAGACCATGCAGATCAATTGGAGCGGCAACTTCATGTTTGCACTCGGGTGGCTGGTGTTGGTGCTGTCGCTTGGCGCAGTGAGTTTGCTCAACGTGCTGATCCGCCGGGGCAGTGCGGTTAACGTGGCCAGCCTGTTTTATCTGACACCACCCACCACCGCGGTCATTGCCTGGGCACTCTTTGGCGAAACCCTGACCGGCCTGGCCTTGGTCGGCATGTGCCTCTCCGTGTTCGGGGTGTGGCTGGCGCGCAAGTGAGTTGTGCGCTCGCGGCTTATCAGCAGCAGCCCACCAGCTTCAAGGCGAACCCGGCCAGGGCACAGGCCGCAATCACCTTGACCACCCCGACCTTGTAGCGCAGCAAGGCCAGCGCCGCCAAGGCAGCCAGCGCCAGTGCCAGCACATCAATCTTTAGGCCAAATAGGCCACTAGCCCTCGTTAAATAAGCGACATGCACTATAAAAAAAAGTGCAAGACTGGCAATCACACCGACCACTGCGGCGGTGATGGCGGTTAGCGGTGCGGTGAACTGCAACTTGCCGTGGGTTGATTCCACAAGCGGGCCACCGGCCAGAATGAAAATGAAGGATGGCAAAAAGGTGAACCAGGTGACCACAGTGGCGGTCAACGCCGCACCCATGAACAGCGCATCTGGCCCCAGCACCTGCTTGCCCCAGCCACCCAGAAAACCAACAAAGGCCACCACCATGATCAGCGGGCCGGGTGTGGCTTCACCCAACGCCAGGCCGTCCATCATCTGTGGGCCAGTGAGCCAGGCGAAGTGTTCAACACCACCCTGATAAACGTAGGGCAGCACGGCATAGGCCCCACCAAATGTCAGCAAGGCCGCCTTGGTGAAGAACCAAGCCATTTGCGTGACCGCGCCCTCCCAGCCCTGCCACGCCACCAGAGCGCCCATGGGCAACAGCCACAAGGCAGCTCCCATCAGCGCCACCCGCGCCAAGCGAATTGGCTTGTAGCGGGCGTGCTCTGGTGTGGGGGTGGTGTCGTCGATGAGGGCGCTGGCCTGAACCGCGGTGGTCTTGGCCGCACCATGCCCGCCACCGCCTGCAAACTGCTTCAGCCCCACGCGCTGGCAGAGCCAGCCCGTCAGCGCCGCTGCCGCCACGACCCAGGGAAACGGCACATTCAAAAAGGCAATGGCTATGAAACTCATACCTGCTATCGCCCATAGTACGGTGGCTTGCGTTGGTTTTTTCAATGTCTTTGAGCCCACCCGGTGCACCGCCTGCAGCACAATTGCCGCCACCGCCGGCTTGATGCCATACAGCAGCCCCGCGACCCAGGGTACGTTGCCAAAGGCCACGTACACCCAACTCAAGCCAATCAAAATGAACAAGGACGGCAGCACAAACAGCAGGCCTGCCGCCACACCACCCAGCGTGCGGTGCATCAACCAGCCAATGTAGGTGGCCAGCTGCTGCGCCTCTGGGCCAGGCAGGAGCATGCAGTAGTTCAGGGCATGCAGAAAGCGGCCTTCGGAGATCCAGCGCTTTTCATCGACCAGCTCGCGGTGCATGATCGCAATCTGCCCGGCTGGGCCACCAAAACTGATGAAGCCCAGGCGCAGCCAGAATTTGAAGGCATCAAAAAATGACACCGAGGGTGCTGCTGGCACGGCGCTCATGCGGGCTTCCAGTTGTGCGCCTCATCCGTGCCTGCTACGGCATCCTGGCACCAAGCGTACAACGCGTCATACACCGGCATCATGGCCTCCAGCATGGCGTGGTCATCCGGGATGTTGCGCGACATTCCCAGAGAAATCGCCAGCAGGCCCGCCGCCTGCGGTGCCAGGTCGAGCCGATCGGTATCCGCCGCCCGCACGATGTCGGCCAGCTTGGCCAGGGCGGTATCAGCATGCAAGTGGTAAATGCGCACAAACGCGTCAAAGCTGCACAGCGTACCGTCGTGGGTAAAGGGCGTATCTGCCACGCTGGCGTTCACGTCATAGGGCGTGGCGTTTTGCGCAGTGGCCACGGCTTGTACCTCGAACGTGGGCACATACAAAAACTGCGCCTGCGCATCAACAAAACGGCGAATCAGCCAGGGGCAAGCAATGCGGTCAATTTTGGGTCGCTCGCGTGTCACCCAGCATGTGGCACTGCCAACAGGTTTGGCAACCAAGGGCAGGCCCAGAGCGCGCCAGCCTTCGATGCCCCCCACCAGAAAACGCGCCGCGCGACCCTGGGCACGCAGGGCACGCGCCACACCCTGGCTCACCTCATGGCCATGCACGCAAAACACACACACCGCACGTGCGGCAGGCAACGTGTTTATCCACGCATCCAACTGCAGCGGGTCGCGCCGCAGAGCACCTGGCAAGGTGCTGTTGGCGTCGATGAACGCCCCGTGTTTGCGCGCATCGATCAACAGCGGCGCATCATCGGCGCGGCTGAGTGCAGCCAGCTCAGTGGCTGAGCAGGCGTGAGCCGGCTCGTCTGACAACAAAAATAGCGAGGGTTGGTTGGTGTCCATGCGAAGTCCATTGAAGGTTGCAGCTGTTGGACGGGACACCGTCTTGAGGCCCTTGCAGGCCTGAGGCCGGGGAGCTGATACCCCGACGAACGCAATGTAGCACAGGCCTATCGCTTGCGCTGGTCAATCCTCGCCTGTGCTTGTCAGCCCTTCAACGTGGGGTAGTCGGTGTAACCTTTGGCGCCACCGCCGTACCAGGTGGCATGGTCGCTCTCTACCAGCGCCTTGCCTTTGCGCAACCGGTCCACCAGGTCCGGGTTGCCAATGAAAGGTCGGCCAAAGGCCACCAGATCAGCACCTGCCAACAAGGCACTTTGCGCCATGGGTTTGTCCAGACCGTTGTTAACCATCCAGGCGCCTTTGCCTGCGGCAGCCCGGTAGGCACGGCGCAGCCCGGTGTAATCAAACGGCCGATCTGGCAGTTCGCGTGGGCCACCCGTTGCGCCTTCAATCACATGCACATAGGCCAGGTTGAAGGTGGCCAGCTCGCGCACCACATAGTCAAACAGCGGCTGCGGGTCGGGGTCAAAAGCGTCGTTGGCGGTCGTCACTGGCGACAGGCGAATGCCCACCTTGCCAGCACCCACCGCACTAGTCACGGCCTGCATCACTTCCAGAAGGAAGCGGGCACGGTTCTCTATGCTGCCGCCAAAATCATCCCGACGCTGGTTGGAGCCACTCTTGAGGAACTGGTCCAACAGGTAGCCGTTGGCCGCATGGATTTCGACCCCGTCAAAGCCGGCGGTATGAACCGCGTTGCGGGCGGCGGCCACGTAGGTGTGGACGATATCGGGCAGCTCATAGGCCTGCAGGGCCCGCGGCTCGGACACCGGCACAAATTCAGGTACACCGTTCTTAAGCAACACGGTTTTGGTGTTGGCCGTGATGGCAGACGGTGCCACCGGTTGCGCCCCATTGGGTTGCAGGCTGGTGTGCGATATGCGGCCCACGTGCCACAACTGACACACGATCTTGCCGCCAGCGGCATGCACGCTGCGGGTGACGTCTTTCCAGGCTTCCACCTGCTCTTCGGCATACAGGCCCGGCACATCGGCATAGCCTTGGCCTTGTTGGCTGATGGCAGTGGCCTCGGTGATGGTCAGGCCAGCACTGGCGCGCTGGGTGTAGTACTGGGCCATCAGCTTGGTGGGCACAGCGTCAGGGGCACGGTTGCGGGTGAGTGGGGCCATGACAATTCGGTTGGCCAAGGCTAAATCACCCACATGGATGGGGTCAAACAGGGTAGCGGTGCGGTGCGGCATAGGGGTCAATCGTTGTGGAGTATGAATGGGTCAGGTGGGGGGGCCTTGGTCAAATCCAAGCCCAAAGAAATAGTCGAACGGATCAGCGCGAAGCCCAGCGGGACAATTTGTGTACCGAGGTGGCCGCCAGCAGGTTGGGTAACCAACGCACCACCTCGCCATCCTGCAGGCCAAAACTGTCCAGCACGTGCAGGGCGTTCTTCTCCGCCAGCATAGCCAGGTCCGCATGGGTTCCGACACGGATATTGGGTGTATCAAACCATTGGTAGGGCAGGCGCTTGGTGACCGGCATGCGGCCTTTAAGCACGCTCAGGCGGTTGGGCCAATGGGCGAAGTTGGGGAAGGCAACGACACCAAAACGGCCCACCCGCACGGTTTCAAGCAGCATCACCTCGGCATTGCGCAGGTGTTGCAAGGTGTCAATTTGCAAGACCACGTCAAACGAGGCGTCTTCAAACATTGACAGCCCTTCGTCCAGATTGAGCTGGATCACGTTGACACCGCGCTTCACGCAGGCCAGCACATTGGCGTCATCGATCTCGATGCCGTAGCCGGTGCAGCCACGGGTCTTTTGCAAGTGCGCCAGCATGGCGCCGTCACCGCAGCCCAAGTCCAGCACACGGGCACCATGTGGCACCAGTTCAGCCAGCGCCTGCATGATTTGTAGGTCGCTCATGTGGCCACCTCAATGGTCTCGAAATAAGAGCGCACGACGCTTGCATAACGAGGGTCATCAAGCAAAAAAGCATCATGCCCGTGCAAAGCGTTGATTTCGGCGTAACTCACCGCACGTTTGTTGTCCAGCAGGGCTTTGACCATCTCGCGGCTGCGCTTGGGGGAAAAGCGCCAGTCTGTGGTGAAGCTGACCAACAGGAACTTGGCGGTGGCGCGTGCCAAAGCCAAGGTCAAGTTGCCACCGTAGGCGCGTGCTGGGTCAAAGTAGTCCAGCGCCCGGGTGATCAGCAGATAAGTGTTGGCATCAAAGTACTCGGCAAA
>DFWT01000125.1 GCA_002381045.1 Rhodoferax sp. UBA4127 | reverse complement strand
TGGTGTGCCACACCACGCCACCTTCGCGTCCACCATCGGGACGTATCTGGCTGATGCGAGTCAGCAGCGCACGGATACCGAAGAACTGCTGGTAGCGAGCAACGATCTTGCCCACCTTGCGGTCAAACAGCACATAGCCGCGCAAAAACTCCAACAGCCGCTGCGGACTCAATAGGCTGACCAGCATGCGGTCCTGGTCGGTGGGCTGCATGGTTTGTGCCCACAGTGCATCAAAGTAAGCGGCCAATGTGGCAGGCTTGCCCTCTAACAATGCCTCACGCGTGCCCGGTTTCAACGCTGCGTTCTTCAATGTACTGATCTGCGCATCATCAAACTCTTCTTCACGCCACTTGGCCCAAAACTTCGATGCCGTATGTGTTGTGCCATAGCGCCCCTCGGTCTGGCTGATGGACAGCAGCAACTGAGAATAGGCGAAAAGGATGGGAATTTCGTCTGGACGCTGGTTGCGCAGGTGCTGACTAATGCCTTCGGCCACCATCGCCTTGGCCGGGTTACTGCCACCGGATGACTCAGGACGTTTGGCCTCAATCACCACCAGCGGAATGCCGTTCACGTAGCAAACTACATCCGGTATGCGGTTATGTGTACCTTGGGCTGCCAGCACCTCCAGTTCTTCGGTCACATCCCAGCGATTGGCCGTGGCATCTGTCCAGTCGATCACATGAATCGTGGGCTGGTGCTTTTTGCCATCGGGCATGAATTCGGTGACGGTGATGCCCAAAGCCAGCTTGCCATACAGCCGTTCGTTGGTAGGCATCAGACCTTCAGCTAGGCTCAATGCCGACAACNNAGCGCCGTGTCTGCAACACTTCGATCAAGCGGCCCTTGAGCAGAACTTCACGTGTGCTGCCACGCAACGCAAGGGCCTGCACTACGGTAATGAAGTTCCAGTTGAGATTGCACAGGAGGTGAAGCGCAGGGATGTGGGCGCTGTATTGCTCTTTGGAATTGGGCGTGGTGTTCATGCCAGCGTCTCCAATTTGGCGTTTGTCAAATGCACGCGACGTTTACCTGTAAGGAGCTGTGCCATCAGCGCAGATTTTTCCCGTTTAAGTGCGTCTAATTGGCGGGCAATTGACGCAACTTCCAGACCAGCGGCATCCAATATTTCAACAATGCGTTGCTGCTGTGTGAGTGACGGAATGTTGAAAGGCCACGCGAGCCAGCGCTCCGTTTTGAAAATCATCTTTTCAACGTGTACCCCAATGCTGGAGTGGAAGCAGGTCTGTTGAAAGTAACGTGACTCAGACAAATAACGCAAAAATCGAAGGTCAATTTCACCATCGGAATTCAGCACCACGTACTCATTCGAAACCACCGCCCCGTTTAGCTCTTCAGGAACAATACCGCATGCCCCGTGCACGATTTGACGTTTGGAAATCAGAAAGTCGTCCGCGTGAACATAAAACTGCGAGGGAGTCTTGACTTCCAAGCCGCGCAGGACTTCACGCAGTTGCACACCTCCGCGTGAGCGCTTGACCGTTACCAGTGTGTATGTATGGTCGTCCACCAACACTACCGGTCGCCGCACTTCGATCAGGTGATCGCCCAGCCGGATACGCCGCCAGCCTTCAGGAGCGGTCGGCAACGTGGGTATGCCGGGTTGCACTGAAGCGGGGAAGCCGCCGTTATCGGAGGGTGCCGTAGCATCGGGGTTGGCAGATGGCAGGTGCAGGGTGATGCCAATTAATGCCTGCCACTGGGTGCGACTGTTGACGAGCAGACGCTCTGTGGTGGCGATGGCTTGATCCCAACAAACAAGTATCTTGCCTATGCGGCGCTGCTCTGGCAGTGGTGGGGCACTAAGTCTCAAAGGCTTAAGCACCTCTAAATTTATGTTCTTTTGAGCGTTTTGACTGGCCTGAGCATCAAGGTTTTTTTGTTGGCTAACCAAAGCATATTTCAACCAAAGTACATCGGCTTGGTCCTGATGGGGTTTGATTCCAACAACACTATCTGGACACGCAACAGGGAAGACTGTGATTGCCGTTGCGCCGATATTTGCAGCGATGGTCAGCAAGATTGTGTCTTTGTCAAAAACCTTACTAACCGATACGCCTTTTTCATTGAGCGTTTGGCTGTACGACCGAAGAAACATTCCCGCATTGGTAACGTCACCTGTTTGGACGAATGGCACGTCGCCGCCGAAGTACCGCGGATCGTTGCGTGGTCGCACAGAGAATTTTCCGCGCTCAACACTAGCTAATGAACCTAGAGGCGCTGTTTTCCAGCCACTAGGAAGCATCTCGCCCACCTTTCTTGGTCAACTGCTTTTCAGCCTGCTCAAGCTCTTTCATATCCACGCTGTCCGCTTCTATGGCTTCAGCCTTGCGCCGCTGCTCGTCAAACTCTTCATAGCGTCCGTGCACGATCTTGAGCATGGTGTCATGGCTCATGCGTCCCACGCCCTTGAGCAGGGGACTTTCATTGAACTGGATGAAGCTATCCACGTATTGCCGCCAGTCGGCCATCACCAGCTGTTTGCGCTGGCGGGTGCGCAGCTCCGCAAACTCCAGAAATGCAGTGACCATGCGGTTCAGGTGGTCGATCTCATCTGCGTTGAGGTAATTCTTGGCAACGATGACATCCGTCTTGCGTACGCGGCCAGCCTTCCAGGCCGTGAGAGCCATATTGGGTTGCGTAGAGTCAGCGCGCTTGACGATAATTTCTGCTGCGGTTTGCTGGGTGACAGCGAACAGCATCTTGTTTTGCACCTCCGCAAAAAAGTGCCCCACCGTGTCGGCGCTGTCCTTGTAGTCCACCGACAAAGCAAACAGGTCGCGCACTTTTTGGTAGAACCGCTTCTCTGATGTCCGTATCTCACGGATGCGCTGGAGCAGTTCGTCAAAGTAGTCCCAACCAACCGGGTCTTTCATGCGTTCGTCGTCCATGACGAAGCCTTTGACCAGGTATTCACGCAAGTGAGTCGTTGCCCACTGGCGGAACTGCGTGCCTCGGGGAGATTTGACCCGGTATCCGACGGCCAGAATCATGCCCAGGTTGTAGAGCTTGACAGGGCGTTTGACCTGCCGCTTACCCTCCAATCGAACTATTAAGTCTTCTTTAATAGTTGCCTCAGGCTGCAGTTCGCCCTCATCCAGCACGTTTTTGATGTGAATGTTGACGTTGGGTATCGAAGTTTGGAACAGTTCAGCCAGTTCCATCTGAGTCAGCCATACCGTTCCGTCTTGCGCCCGAAGGAAGAAGGTAGCGCTGCCGTCTTCAGACGCGTACAGCACCAGTTCACCTTGACCCGTGGTTTGCCCTGTGGGCTCGGTGGTATCACTCATAGCCCAACTCCTTCAAGTACACAGACATCTGTGCTTCCAACCCAGCCAGTTCGGCCTTGAGCTGCTCGCGCTCTTTGCGCACGGCCATCAGGTCAATCTCCGCCTCTTCCTCAAAGGTGTCCACATAGCGAGGGATATTGAGGTTGAAGTCGTTGTCAGCTATCTCGGCTGGCGTGGCCAGATGGGCGTATTTGTCCGACCCCTGCCGGGTGAACGCGGTGGTCAGAATGCGTTGCAAGTCGGTTTCACGCAGGAAGTTCTGATTCTTGCCCGCTTCAAAGTCACGGCTCGCATCAATGAACAGTACCTTGTTATCGCTCTTATTCTTGCGCAGCACCAAGACAGCAGCGGGGATGCCCGTTCCGTAAAACAGCTTTTCTGGCAGACCAATCACAACGTCCAGCAGGTTTTCCTCAATCAGCTTTTGACGGATGCGGCCCTCTGCCGCGCCACGGAACAACACGCCATGCGGCACGACAACCGCCATGCGGCCAGTGCCGGGCTTCATGGTTTCGACCATGTGCAGGATGAAGGCATAGTCACCCTTCGTGCGCGGTGGTACTCCACGGCGGAAGCGGCTGAACTTGTCAGCATCTGCGCCTTCATGGCCCCACTTTTCCAGGCTAAACGGCGGATTGGCGACCACAATGTCAAAGTGTTTAAGGCTAGCGGCACTGTCCAGCAATTTTGGGTTGCGAATGGTGTCACCCCACTCGATTCGATGGTTATCTTCCCCATGCAGAAACATGTTCATTTTGGCCAGCGCCCAGGTGCTGCCAATGGCTTCTTGACCGTACAACGCGTATTTGCGCGACCCGGTGCTCTCCCGGATCAGGCGGCCGCATTTCATAAGCAAAGAGCCTGAGCCGCACGTGGGGTCGCAAATTTCATCACCCTCTTGCGGTGTCATAAGGCGCGCCATCAATGACGACACTTCTGGTGGCGTGTAAAACTCACCCGCCTTTTTGCCACTGGTGGAGGCAAAGTTTTTGATGAGAAATTCGTAGGCGTTGCCAATGACGTCTAGCGTGCCGACTCGGCTGGGGCGCAAGTCCAGCGCGGGTTTTGCAAAATCTTCCAACAAGTGGCGCAGGATGTCGTTCTTCTGCTGCTCATCGCCCAGCTTGTTTTGGTTAAAGCTGATGTCCTGAAAAACATCACGCAACTTGGTGATGTTGGCTTCTTCAATGGCGTGCAGAGCCTTGTCGATGCGTTCGCCATTGCCAGGGCTGTGCCGCAGCGTATGCAAGGCGTAGAAACTGGCGCTGGCAGGCAATACAAAACGCTCGTTCTTGAGCATTTCTTCAATTAGCTCAGGGTGGTCACCATATTGCTTTTTGTAGTTGTCGTAATGGTCTTGCCAGACATCGGACACGTACTTCAGGAATAGCATGGTCAGGACAAAGTCCTTGTAAATGCTGGGGTCCACCGTGCCGCGAAATGTGTCGCAAGCACTCCAAACAGCGGAGTTGATAGCGTCTTGGGTAATGGGTGTATCGGTCATTTTGATAACGTGTTAGGTAGGTGAGGCAGACGCTTTGAACAGTTTTTCTGACAAGGCTTCCAACTGAAGATCGCGGTTTTGAATGAGTTGCAGTAGGACTTGACGCTCTCGTTGAGCCAGTTCGACGACGGACACGATGCGGCGTTGGTCGGCCATAGAGGGCAGCATGATCGTCAGTGATTCCATGACTGGACGGCGAATACTGAGCTGACTGGAGCCTTCTGCCGCCTGCTTCAACTGCTGTTGAAATGGAGGCTGGTTGATTTGCCATGAGACAAACGCAGGGATAGCCTGCACACCCTGCCTGATTCGGAGGTGAAAAAAATGGGGGCTGCACACAGCTTGGCCTGGGGGTACATCAAGGCAAATTGAATAAAAACGCGTGCCTCGCGATACAAATAGAACATCACCCTGCTGAAGCCAATCAGGAGATTTTCGGCCAGGAAGCTCGGTACGAATGACGCCGCTCCACTTGATACCAGTGTCTGGATCAACGTCTTTCATCTGGACTGCCATGATCAATCCGCCTGGGACTTCGTCGATGGAGCCTCGAAATGGAAAGCCAGACTGAAGTTCAGTCAAGTCTTTTATGGTGTAAATATTTGCATCAATCACAATGACGCAAAGTTTACTCCATGAAATTTCAAAGTCAAGATATTTATTGCATCAATCTACATGATGCTTATAAAAGTTGTTAATCACGCTTGTCTGTCACTTGTGTAGTCGCATCCTGCACCTTGCTCAGGTAGTCAATAAAGTCACTGCGATTTCCCTTGGCAGCTTCCGATTTGAGAAAATCCAGCGTCAAAACGGATGCCATCTTTTCAGACACGGCACAGGCGATGAACTGATTCACAGAGATTCCTTCCCGCAAAGCCAACTGTTTGATCTTTTGATGAACAGAGTTTGGCAAGCGTACTGTCAAGGCGGTCATGTTAAGTTTCCAGTGAGATTCAAAAATTCAGTGGCTTGGCTGGTGTTGGGCTGCACTATTCTGAGCGATCTGCGAACAAGGAATAAAATTCGGCCGGGTGCAATTTGTATCCCCCGCTTTACCTCCCTGAGCGGGTGCCAGTGATGGCATTACGCCCACTTTGCTGTGGGCTTTTTTTCGCCGGTACGTTGTTGCGGATTCACGCTTGCTTACATCGTGTCTAAAAGCACCATGCTGGGATTCCTTTCAGGCGGCACATCCCATCAGTTTGGCACCGAGCTACCAGCTGCCTGGGTTTATCAGGCAGCCAAGCTATGCCAATCTGATCGTTATCCCATCTTTGCGGCCAATTTCTCAGCCTGCAGGTGGGTGTACTTCTTCAGCATTTGAAGCGTTTTGTGGCCTGAGATGGAGGCGAGCTCAAGTATGGAAAAATCATTCTTTTCGCTCAGGCGACTCATGGCCTCATGACGCAAATCGTGCCAGGTGAAGTCTTGAATTTTGGCGCGCTGGCAGGCATAGCGGAAGGCGCTCAAAAGGCAAGTCCGGTCGATAGGGAAGGGCCGATCCGTTGGGTTGCGCTTGCCTGGCAGCTTGGGTTTGGGGAGAGCATTCAGCACGTCAACCGCTTTTGAAGACAGTGGCGCTGCCCGTTCTTCGCCGTTTTTGGTTTCTTTCAAAAGTGCAAACTTGCGATCAAGGTTCACGTGTTGCCAAGTCAGCGACAAAATTTCATTTTGTCGCGCAGCGGTTTCGATGGCGAACTGAAAAACTGGATAGAGCATCTTGTTTCGCGACTTCGTGATTTCGGTCTCAAGGAGGGTGAACTCTTTTTTAGTGAGTCGCCTTTCACGACCTTTCCCTTCTGACGGTTTACGCACGTTGTCGACCGGATTGCCCCGAGGCAACAAAATTCCGCATTCGATCTGTGCGAACTTCATGAGTTTGGACAGCATGAAAATTTCTTTGCGGACGGTAGAGTCACCGACCGCTGGCATCTGGCTGTTGCCAGCCAATCGCAGATCGCGGTACGCACCAACAACTTTTTGGTCAATGGCAGCGAGGGAGTATTTGCCAATCAAGGAGTCAAGCCTGGCTAGCTGAAAGCGCCAGGCTTCTTTTTCGTCTTCGCGTTTGCGATAGTGAAACGGTGCGTACTCTTTTTTGAAGCGATCGATCAGGTCGGAGAGGGTGGTCTTTTCAGCATCCGATGCACTTTGAAAGATGCCGCGATCCAGATCGGACTCAATTTTTCGCGCCCATATTTCAGCTTCTAAATGAGTTGCAAATGTTTTTGATTGCGTTGGGTAACCACGCCGTCGAACTTTTGCCTGCCACCATCCGGACTCGCGTTTGTCGAAACTGGCCATGGGAACCTCCTGTAAGTGTCCCCGAATTGTCCCCGAAATACGCAAATATTTATAAAAAGTACTCTAACTAATTGATTTATAAGGATAAAAATTCTTAATTAACACGCCTGGAAAGCGTGCGGGGAGTTAAATCCCCCGGGGGTTCGAATCCCCCCTGCTCCGCCAAAAAAACAACCCCGTGTCAGTCGTGGCACGGGGTTTCGTTTTTGTGATTTTGCCTATTTCTGAGCCTGAATCATCTTCATGGCCGAACTGAGCAACGCGGACACTTCAGTCATGTTGCTGGGCACGATCAATGTGGTGGTGGCGTCTGCTGCCACTTTGCCGTAGGCCTCCATTGCTTTTTCTGCGACCTTGAGTTGTACAGCCTGCTCGCCTCCCGGCAAGCGAATCGCGGCGGCCACGCGTTCAATGGCTTGGGCATTGGCCTCGGCTACCGCCAATATGGATGCAGCCTGGCCTTGCGCATTGTTGATCACTGCCTGTTTTTCACCTTCAGAGCGCGCAATAAACGCCTCGCGCTCGCCCGTGGCGATGTTGATTTGTTCTTGGCGCCGACCCTCTGACGCTGCAATCAGCGCACGTTTTTCACGTTCAGCTGTGATTTGTTGTTGCATAGCGTGCAAGATTTCTTTCGGTGGCGTGAGGTCCTTGATTTCGTAGCGCAATACTTTCACGCCCCAGTTCAGTGCTGCCTCGTCAATGGCTTGCACCACTTGGGCGTTAATGATGGCGCGCTCTTCGAACGTTTTGTCCAGTTCCAATTTGCCAATCACTGAGCGCAAAGTGGTTTGGGCCAACTGTGAAATGGCAGTGATGTAGTTGCTTGAGCCATAGCTGGCGCGCATCGCATCGGTGACCTGAAAGTACAAAATGCCGTCGACCTGCAACTGGGTGTTGTCACGCGTAATGCAGACTTGGCTTGGAATATCCAGAGGGATCTCTTTCAGCACATGCTTGTAGGCCACTTTGTCGATGAAGGGCATCAAGAAATTCAGACCAGGCGTTAAGGTGCCGTTGTACTTTCCTAGCCGTTCAACCACCCAGGCATGTTGTTGCGGAACGACTTTGATTGACCTGGAAACAAAGATGGCAGCGATGACAAAAAGGACGATTGCGATTTCCATGGGGCACTCCAGAACTTAAAAATTGGCTCAAACCGTTTGTGATTTCTTCAGTATCAACCGACTACCGATGACCTCCGCGACCACATAGGCACCTGTCTCCGCGGATTCGCCCACCAGCAGGGCAGCGTCCCAATGCGCACCGCGATACTGCACGGCTGCTGTGCCATCGGGCTGCCAAGTATCGACGTGTACAACAGCACCCACGTCAAGATTGACATCCGGATTTGATTGGGCTGGCGAACCTGTTGGCTGACCGCGCCTGTAGCGGTGCCAGACCAACACCGACCCACCACCGACCAGGGAAGCAATCACCCATTGCCCTGTCACCGGCAAGCCGGCGTGGGCAGACAGGGCAGCCGCTGCCAAGCCCAGCGCCATCATCAGCAGGTAAAAGGTGCCGGTGAGCAGTTCCACAGCGACCAGGCTGCCGGTTGCCAACCACCACAGTGTTGATTCAGCCATGAATGTTGCTCCCGAATGTGATGTCTGCCATTTTCAGCCCAAAGCCCTTGCAGTCAGCGGAAGTTTTAGGTTTAGTCCTTACACTTCGCGCCTGATTTCTCTCAATCATTGTGCGCTGTTGGAGCCCCCCATGAAATTTCGCTTTCCCATTGTCATCATTGACGAAGACTACCGTTCCGAAAATACCTCGGGGCTGGGGATTCGGGCCTTGGCGCAGGCGATTGAATCGGAAGGTTTTGAAGTGCTTGGGGTCACCAGCTATGGCGACCTCAGCCAGTTTGCCCAGCAGCAGAGCCGTGCCAGCACTTTCATTTTGTCAATTGACGATGAAGAATTTACACCTGGGCCCGACTTGGACCCGGCGGTGGTGAACCTGCGCCACTTCATTGAAGAAGTGCGCCGCAAGAATCTGGATGTACCCATCTACATCTACGGCGAAACCAAGACCTCGCGCCACTTGCCCAATGACATTCTGCGAGAGTTGCATGGCTTCATCCACATGTTTGAGGACACGCCAGAATTTGTGTCGCGCCACATCATCCGTGAGGCCAAAAGTTACCTCGAGGGCGTTCAACCGCCATTTTTCAAGGCGCTATTGGACTACGCCGAAGACGGATCCTATTCCTGGCATTGCCCAGGGCACTCGGGCGGCGTGGCTTTTTTGAAAAGCCCGGTAGGGCAGATGTACCACCAGTTTTATGGCGAAAACATGCTGCGTGCCGACGTGTGCAACGCGGTAGAAGAATTGGGCCAGCTGCTGGACCATGATGGCGCCATTGGCAAGAGCGAGCGCAATGCGGCGCGCATTTTTAATGCCGACCACTGCTTTTTTGTCACCAATGGCACATCCACCAGCAACAAGATGGTGTGGCACCACACCGTGGCACCGAATGACGTGGTGGTGGTGGACCGCAACTGCCACAAATCCATCTTGCACGCCATCATCATGACCGGCGCGATTCCGGTGTTCTTGAAACCGACACGCAACCACTTCGGCATCATTGGCCCGATCCCGCGCAGCGAGTTTGAACCCGCGGCAATCAAGGCAAAGATCAAGGCCAATCCTTTGGTCAAAGAGCACTTACCCGGCGCTGATGTCAACAAGCTTCACCCACGGGTGCTGACGCTGACGCAATCCACCTACGACGGCGTGCTTTACAACACCCAGACGGTCAAGACCATGCTGGACGGTTATGTGGACAACATTCACTTTGACGAAGCCTGGTTGCCCCATGCGGCCTTTCATCCGTTCTACGGCACTTACCACGCCATGGGTAAGCGCCGACCGCGCCCCAAACATGCCATGGTGTATGCCACTCAGTCCATTCACAAGCTGCTGGCGGGTATCAGCCAGGCCAGCCATGTGCTGGTGCAAGATTCACAAACCGTCAAGCTGGACAAGCATTTGTTCAACGAAGCCTACCTGATGCACACCAGTACCAGCCCGCAGTACAGCATCATCGCCAGTTGCGACGTGGCGGCCGCCATGATGGAGCCACCCGGCGGCACCGCATTGGTGGAAGAAAGCATCGCCGAGGCATTGGACTTCCGCCGCGCCATGCGCAAGGTGGACGAAGAATACGGCGCCGACTGGTGGTTCAAGGTCTGGGGGCCAGACAAACTGGCCGAGGAGGGCATTGGCCGCGCCGACGACTGGATCATCAAAGGCGAATCCGCCAAGGCCAAGGCCGGTGTGAACTGGCATGGCTTCGGCAAGATGGCGACTGGCTTCAACATGCTGGACCCGATCAAATCCACCATCGTCACACCAGGCATGGACCTCAACGGCCGATTTGCCAAGACCGGCATTCCGGCCAGCATCGTGACCAAGTTTTTGGCCGAGCATGGCGTGGTGGTCGAGAAAACCGGGCTCTACAGCTTTTTCATCATGTTCACCATTGGCATCACCAAGGGCCGCTGGAACAGCATGCTGACTGCCTTGCAGCAGTTCAAAGACGACTACGACAAAAATCAGCCGATGTGGCGCATCCTGCCCGAGTTTTGCCAGAAGCACCCGAAGTACGAAAACATGGGCCTGACCGATTTGTGTCAGCACCTGCACCAGTTGTATGCCAAGTACGACATTGCCCGACTCACCACCGACATGTACCTCAGCGACCTGACCCCGGCCATGAAGCCCAGCGACGCCTATGCCCACATTGCGCAGCGCCGCACTGAACGCGTTGAAATCGACGACCTTGAAGGGCGGGTCACGGTAGGCTTGGTTACGCCCTATCCACCGGGCATCCCACTTCTGATTCCGGGCGAGGTGTTCAACAAAAAAATTGTTGACTACCTCAAGTTCTCACGCGAATTTAATACCCAGTGCCCGGGCTTTGAGACCGACATCCACGGCCTGGTAGAAGAGATTGGTGCAGATGGCCGGGTGCGTTACTTCGCAGATTGCGTGTTAGTCTAGCTGCTACATTAAATAGAGCTTCTAGCCCTTATATTAAAAGGGCTAGAGTCTTTTTTTTGGTCAGGTCTCAACCACGGCAACTGCAGTCTGGCTCACACCACAGTCCACATACGAGATCTGGCCGGTCATACCTGAGGCCAGATCGCTTAGCAAGAACGCGGCCACGTTGCCCACTTCATCGATGGTCACATTGCGCTTCAAAGGGGATGCGGCCGCAGATATGCCCAGCAGCTTGCCAAAGTCCTTGATGCCGCTGGCCGCCAGCGTTTTGATGGCACCGGCGCTCAGACCATTAACGCGAATTCCCTTGCTGCCTACCGCATCTGCCAAGTAGCGAACTGACGACTCCAACGAAGCCTTAGCGAGGCCCATTGTGTTGTAGCTGGGTACCACCCGAACACCACCCAAATAGGTCAGTGTCAAGAGCGATGCGGTGTTGTTCAAGTAGGGCAGGGCCGCCTTGGCCATAGCCGGGAAGCTGTAAGCGCTGATGTCATGCGCAATGCGAAAGTTTTCGCGAGTAAGTCCATCCAAGAAATTACCGGCAATGGCTTCACGCGGGGCAAAGCCGATGCTGTGCACGAAGCCATCGAACTTTGGCCAATGTACCGACAGGTCTTTGAACAGCGCTTCGATCTGCGCGTCGTCACCCACATCACAGTCGAAAATAAGCTTGGAGTTGAAGTCTGCCGCAAACTCGGTGATGCGCTCCTTGAAGCGCTCGCCCATATAACTAAAGGCCAGCTCAGCGCCCTGATCGTGGCACGATTTGGCAATGCCATAGGCGATGGAGCGGTTGGATAACACACCGGTAATGAGTAACTTTTTGCCTGTCAGGAATCCCATAGCGACCTCTAAAACTTTTTAACTTCGGTAGAACACTGCATCTAAAGCTTTTTATCAGCAGGCTCAAGTTGCAACGAAAAATGATTGAGAATTGTCGCATGCGTTTTCTGCTGCGCGGCCGTAGCCTACCGAGGGTAACTATGGAGCCTTGGGCTTGGCCAGTGGTATGAAAATTGCACCGTTTAGTGGGTAACAACGAAAGGATTTCTTGTGCGACTTGATTTTTACCGTTTGATGGGTGTTTTTGTCTGTAGCGCGGCTTTGTTGCTGCCTTTATCGTCTGGTGTGGCGCAAGCCCAAACCGCCGCCCCGGCAGCATCTGAGCCAGCGGCCGCGGCAGCCGCAGCAGCTGCGGTGGGTGTTGCTGCAGCGCCGGCCAAAGCAGAGGCTACAGAAAACCCCTATGGCATAGAAGCGCTCTGGAAAACTTCAGACGCTGTGGCCAAGTCGGTGCTGCTCTTGCTTTTGATCATGAGCATCAGCAGTTGGTACGTCACCGTCGTCAAGTTGCTTGAACAAGCCAAAATGACCAAGCAGGCCCGGGCCGCTGCCAAAGACTTCTGGCCCGCTGGCACGATTGAGCAGGGGGCACAGGCACTTGACGCAGCCAGTCCCTATCGGTTTATCGCCGATGCCGGCACCAATGCCCTCAAAAAGCACAATGGTCTCATGGGGCACATTCCCTTGAGCGACTGGGTTTCCATGAGCATTGACCGCGCAGTGGGACGCATTCAAAGCAACACCCAAAACGGTTTGGCCGTGCTGGCTACCGTGGGCTCTATTTCTCCATTCGTTGGATTGTTTGGTACCGTCTGGGGCATCTACCACGCCCTGACCGCTATCGGAATCTCTGGCCAAGCTTCGATTGACAAGGTAGCGGGCCCAGTGGGCGAAGCGCTGATCATGACCGCCATTGGCCTGGCTGTGGCCGTACCCGCCGTGCTTGCCTACAACTGGCTGGTGCGTCGCAACAAAGGCGTCATGGACGATGTACGCGCCTTTGGCCAAGACCTGCACGCTGTGGTGCTGGGTACAGTTGCCAAGCGCTAAATTGCCATTGAATGTTCGTTCGGTGTTGTTGGCCTGGTCACATGACCCAAGGCCACGCAGCAAATCTATTGGGAAATTGACATGTCCATGAACGTTGGTTCCAGCGACGAGGGCGAAGACGCTGTGATGTCAACCATCAACACCACACCCCTGGTGGATGTGATGTTGGTGCTGTTGATCATCTTCTTAATCACCATTCCGGTGGTGACCACCTCAATTCCGGTTACTTTGCCAAAAGAGCGTGTTGAGGTGCGCGAAAGCAAGCCAGAAAACATCATCATCTCGGTTGACAAGGTGGGCGGTATTTTTTACTACGACGCCCGGGTGCGTTCGGTAGACGCGCTGGTTGACAAGCTCAAAAAAGTGTCGCAACTCAAACCCCAACCCGAGGTTCAGGTGCGTGGCGATTTGGCGGCACAGTACGAAGGCGTAGGCAAAGTCTTGCTGGCCTGCCAGCGTGCCGGCATAGTCAAAGTGGCGTTCATTACCGAACCACCGCCCCTGGGTGGCTAACTCTCGAAAGTAAAGCTTATG
Organism: Rhodoferax sp. UBA4127; assembly: GCA_002381045.1. GTDB lineage: Bacteria > Pseudomonadota > Gammaproteobacteria > Burkholderiales > Burkholderiaceae_C > Rhodoferax. The sequence goes on along the minus strand of DFWT01000125.1, from coordinate 22,440 downwards.
GGAATGAACATAGGAAGCTCGGGCGCTGACGCCGAGCCAGAAGTCATGATGGACATCAACACCACGCCNNGACGTGATGCTGGTGCTGCTGGTGATGCTGATCATCACCATCCCCATCCAATTGCATTCGGTCACGCTTGAAATGCCGGTGGGTGCACCGCCCACCAATTTGATCAAGCCTGAAAAAATCCAGATTGATATCGACGAAAAAAGCACCGTCTATTGGCAAGGCCTGCCAGTGAGCGCCGCGGAGCTCGATGAAAAAATGAAAACGGTGGCCGTGTTGAACCCGCAGCCTGAGGTGCATGTGCGCCCCAACAAAACATCCAGCTATGCGGTGTTTGCCAACGTGCTCTCCAGTAGCCGGCGCATCGGCTTGAACAAGATTGCTGTGATTGGTGCGGAGCAGTTTGTCCAATGAGTGCAGCAGCAACAATTTACACCTACGAGCATCAGGACCCGTCACGCCGCGTCAAGGGCATTGTGATAGTGATTCTGGTGCACGCCTTGATTGGCTACGCACTGGTTTCGGGCATGGCACGAACCGGTTTAAATATGCTGAAGAAACCGCTGGAAGCAGTTGTTATCCAAGAGGTGATTATTCCGCCACCACCACCACCGCCACCAAAAAAGGTTGAGAAGCTGCCCGAGGCTCCCAAGGTCGATGCACCTCCACCACCCTATGTGCCGCCGCCCGATGTGGCGCCACCGGTCACCAGCACTGCGCCGGTGATTCAGTCCGTGTCGACGCCGCCCCCGGCACCCGCTGTAATCGCACCGCCACCACCACCAGCGCCCCCGGTGAGCGTTGGCCCCAAGCGCACCAGCATCGGTTTGGCCTGCCCCACACAAGTGCCCCCAGAGATGCCGCGCAAGGCACTGCAGGACGGCATTGGTGGTGTTGTGAAAGCACAAATTCAAATCAAAGGCGGCAATATAGTGGATGTCACCATTTTGTCTGGCCCACGCGTGTTTCACGCCGCAGTCAAAGCAGCCATGATGCAGTACAAGTGCGTGAGCGATGAAGGCGAAATGATCGCTACCCAAGAGTTCAGTTTCAAGGTAGAGTGAGTGGCTGGCGTACTGTGAGTTCCCTTGCCGGAGGAAGCCGATGTACAACTGGCAGGTTTCATTAGCATCATCTGCAATTGCCTTTTGCGGCGTGCGCAAAGCAGTCTGGGGTCTGACCTGTCTGATTGGCTTCGTTGCTCTCAGCAGTTGCGGTGGTGGGGGTGGCAGCGGCGGCACACCATTAACTCCGCCCAGTGCAACATGCAGTACAGAGGCACAAAAGGACTGGTTGCGCAGCTACATGCTGGATCAGTACCTTTGGTCTGGTGCATCTCCCAACGCCGAACCCGCAGGCTTTTCCACTTTGCCAAGCTACTTTGCCGCTTTGCTTTACCGCGGCAACTTAAACGCTGGTGGTGTGGTTCCAGCCGACAAGTGGAGCTATATCTCTGACGCCGCAAGTTTCACCCAGTTCTTTACCGATGGGCAAACTTTGGGCTATGGTTTGTTTGTAAATGGACTTGAACAGCAATTGCCCTTGAAGGCGAGGTACATCGAGGCCCTGTCGCCGGCAGCCACTCAAGGGCTTATGCGTGGTGATCAAATCTTGACCGTAAACGGCCGGACCGCTGCCGATCTGATTACCACTAACGACTTCAGTGCGCTTAGCCCCACCAAGGCAGGCGACACGGTGGTGCTGGAAATCAGCAATAGCGGCGGCCCGCGAACCGTCACTTTGACCGCCGCTGTCTACAACCTAAATCCTGTTCAAGTTTCGAAGGTCCTGACGCTTCCCAATGCAAGAAAAGTGGGTTACCTTGTCCTGAAAGACTTCATCACCCAGGCCGAAGCACCCATGGCAGCAGCGTTTGATAGCTTCCGGTTGGCAGGCGCCAGCGACGTCATTCTGGACTTGCGCTACAACGGGGGTGGCCGCATTTCAACAGCCACCGTGTTGGCATCACTTGTAGCCGGCAGCAGGTACAACCAGAGCGTGTTTACCAACCTTGTCTTCAACGCCAAAAATGCTGTTCAAAACACAAGCTACAGGCTTTCCAGTCAAGCCACTGGGTTTGACCGCGTGGTGGTTATTACCGGCGCGCGAACTTGCTCGGCCAGTGAACTGGTTGTGAACGGTCTCAATGGCCTCTCGCCCCAATTGCAAGTGGTTACCGTAGGTGGACAGACCTGTGGAAAACCGTTTGGCTTTGTTCCGCAAACCAATTGCAGCACCACTTTCAGCGCGGTCAACTTTGAGTCTCTTAACGCCAGCGGGCAGGGGCGCTATTACAACGGCATTGCGGCCACCTGCCCGGGCACCGACGACTTCAATGGACAGCTTGGCGACGCTACCGAGGCATTGACGACTGTGGCAACCAGTTACTTGCAAAACAGCGCGTGCCCAACGGCGGCGTCTCGCGCAACCATGTTGTCCGCCCGCACCAGTATGGTGTGGACAGAAACGTCGACCCCTGAACCCGGCGAGCGGCGCGGCATGTGGGCGGATTAGAAGGTTGCTGGTTTAGTGAGCGCATTTCACCCTTGCAGTAAATGAATTGGTTAGGTGAATCAAACCGCCGATGCTCTCCGATCTCTGCATTCCAAATGCCGGCTTGAAAATGAAGTAAGGAGACAGCGCGTGGAGAATTCAGTGTCAAACTTGCTCATAGAGCATAAGGGGCAGGTGCGCCATGAGGAACGATATCAACAGTTCTCTCAATTGCCAAGAACCCTATGGCTTACCGGTTTGAGCGGTGCGGGAAAGTCCACACTTGCATTTGCGCTGGAACGAGTTCTTTTTGATAAGGGGCACGCTTGCTATGTGCTAGATGGCGACAACGTGCGCTTGGGTCTTAATCGTGATTTAGGGTTCTCCGCGAAGGATAGGGCCGAGAATATTCGGCGTATCGCGGAGGTCGCTCGCTTGATGAATGACGCCGGCCTGATCATCATTGCTGCATTCATATGTCCACTTTCATCAGATCGGGCGATTGCAAGAAGAATTATTGGTGCAACATTTTTTCGAGAGGTATATGTCAGCACATCGCTTGCGGTGTGTGAATCCCGGGACCCAAAGGGTATGTACGCAAAAGCGCGTTCCGGTGCTTTGCCCCATTTCACTGGCGTTACTTCACCCTACGAGGTGCCACCGAATCCAGACTTATCGATTGATACCAGCGCACTTTCGGTTAAAGACGCTGTGCTGGCGCTTCAAATGCTGCTTTCGACACCTTAAGCTCGATCTAGTCTGGACAAAAAAAGAGCGGTGTCATTGCACCGCTCTTACCTTGACCAGACCCTGGTCAATCTCACTTAGTTCAGGTTTAGAAGGTCATATTTCCGCGAAGGTAATGTGTGCGTCCGACGGTGTCTGTGTATCGTGGATCGTAACCAGCCTGGAAGGTATAGACCTGGTTAGACAAGGGAGGTGCCTTGTCGAACAAATTACGTATGCCGTAAGTGATAGAGATCTTCTTTGTGATAGACCATCCCACAAAAGCATCATATGTCGCGTAGGACCCGACTACATTGCCAGGAAACTCAGAGGTTGTGTTCTGATCCACGTACCCTGACTTGTAATGGCCCGCCAATCCTGCGGAAAACGCACCCTTGTTCCAATTCACTGTGGCGTTATGGGTCCATTTAAAAATGACACCCGCGCCTACGAACCGGTTCACGTTTTGATTCCAGGGGCCATTCTCATAGTCCTGGTATTCGTACTTGTTGACATAGGTACTTTGCATCCCGAATGTGAATGCTCCCATATCAGCAGTTCGCAAACGATAATTTGCACTCAGATCCAAACCATTTGTGTTCGTGCCACCCAAGTTTTGGGTTCGAAGGTCAACATAGCCACATGTCGGACCGGGGCACGCCAAAGAGTTCTGTGAGAGGGTGCCATTCGCGTTGCGTTTGAAAAAACTTGTGAACAATGCTGAATTAGGACCAAATACTGTGGTGTCTGGAACGGTACCAATGACCTGTTCCAGTTGGATGGCCCAGAGGTCTGCACCAAGTGTCAAATCCTTGGCAGGCTCGATGACAATTCCCAGATTGACAGTCTTCGATGTTTCCGGCTTCAAAGCAGGATTGCCACCGGTTAGCGCTTGGAACTGAGATTTGACACCTGTCACCGGATCGGTCACGTTAGTCGTATTTGTGTAAGTTGGCGACGAATTCGTATCGTAAAGCGACGGTGCACGGAAACCAGTGGATGCAGAACCACGCACCAAAACAGTTGGACTTGGTTGGAATCGAAACCCAAACTTTGGATTGAAGCTATTGCCAATGTCACTGTAATTATCGTTTCGCCCTGCAACTGTGACTTCCAAAGTCTTCGAAACAGGCACGTTCAACTCGCTGTACAAAGCTGTTACTTTACGCTCGCCAATGTTGGACGTGTCAGGATCAAAGCCTGTGCTGGCTTTTACAGCAATATTGAAAACCATATCTGCGCCAACTTGAGACATCGTGTCGCGAGAGTAAGATCCACCGATCGCAAGGCCAACCTTTCTGCCCGCGCCCATCCAGTCACCCAATTCACGGCTGGCATGTGCATCAACACCTACCGACTTGGCAATTGCATTCTGTTGTGTGCCGCTGAGGTTTGCGCTCTTAATATATGCCAGACCCGTTGCGTCATTCGCTGCCCATGGGTTGATGATGCCGGAAGTCATACCATCTCGAATGATCGAACCGGTCTGGTAATTGGCCAACGCGACTTGGACCTTGTTTTCGTTCCATGTGAGGGCTGTTTTGTAATCCCAATCGGCCAAGGTGCCTTCCAAGGATGCAACGACACGTTGCTGAGTGTTGGTGTTGTAGTCGGTGCGCGGACCTCCATCGATATTACGCCAGTTCACATAAATGAAGCCAGGTTCGACCAAAGTTGAGCCACCTGGTACAGCAGACCCAGCTTCACCATAAAGCCCGGTGAAAGCCGCGTCGTATGGGAGTCCTGTGTTAAAAGTGGGCTGACCTGGTTTGCCCGGAAAATACGGACTGCTTGGATTCATGATCAGACCGTAATAGGGCACAGGTGCAATCAGGCTGGAAACTTTGCTCTGGGTGTAGAAATACTCCAGACCCATTTGATGACCACCACCGAGGTCTTTGGTGCCTTTCAAAAAACCGGAGGTTCGCTCGCTCTTTGGCGCATAGTCAACAAAGTAACTTGTCGTCTGGTAGCAACCGAATGTGGTTCCATCACGAGGGAAAATTCCCTGGTTGCTATTGCAGGCAGGAGCCGAGGGATTGCCATAGTTACCCGGCAGTGTGGGATCAGCCAAACTGGGCTGCGATTGCGAATAGGTTCCTGGATAGGTGTTTACCGAAACCCCACCCTTGTAACGGGTGTTGAAGTCACGCTGGTCACCCCGAATGCGATCGGACTTTTGCACGTCAATGAAACCGAAGATGTTGAAGCCATCCTTTTCGAGGTCGCCGACACCCCCACCAATGTTGAAACCTGTTGAGCGACCACCAGGTGTCTCCGGCTCATCAAGGCCGATGGTCACCGTCCCGCCAGTAAAATTGTTCTTGGTAATAAAGTTGATTACGCCACCGATAGCATCGGTTCCATACAGTGATGATGCGCCGTCTCGGAGTACTTCGACACGATCGATCGCAGCGAAAGGAATCATGTTCAGGTCTGCAGAGGAGCCGTCAATTGAATTGGCAGCGATGCGGCGACCATTCAGCAAGACAAGGGTTTTGTTGGATCCCAAACCGCGAATGTCAGCGAACGATGCGCCACCGGTACCGCTACCAACCACTTGGCTCGTGCTCTGAGTGGACATGGAAATAGTGAGCGTTGAAAGGACCTGTTCAACAGTCGAAATGCCTTGCTTTTTCAGTTCATCCATCTTGACGATGGTGACCGGAACAGCCGACTCGGCATCGATGCGCTTGATAGAGGATCCTGTCACCTCTACGCGTTGCAATTTGGTCTCTGCATCTTGTGCAAACAACGGTTGCGACGCGAAAACGGTGGCAGTTGCACCGCAGGCAATGAGGATTGAACGAGCAAGGACGCTGCGTCGGAAGTTTGGCACTTTGTGACTCATAGACTCTCCATAAAGTTGATTTTGACCCGCATTGCTGCAAGCAACATTCGGACCAAGGCCAGCATGTGACAAAACTTTATGTTTGCAACAAAAATGGCTTTGACCAACATCAAACTTTACTGATATGTCGCAGCATTTGTATCAGGTCATTCCCTTGGAATGCGCCCTATGTTGCAGAAAAGCGTCGGTTTGTTCCGGCCCTCTCTCGCTGGAGAGGCCGTCGTGACATAGCAACTTTCTCGTCCAAGTTTCTGTGACTGTGACTGCGTCACAGCGACTCTACAATCCAATCGCGCGAGCAGGGCTATGCAGTTGAGCAAATGCACCTGATATAAGGCTCATTATGACGAAAAAGTTTTACTTTATGGCTGGTTTGCCACGCTCAGGAAGCACCTTGCTTTCGGCAATTCTCAATCAAAACCCGGTCTTTTACTCAGGTCCAGCAAGCCCGGTTCTTGCAACAATGAACGCCATAGAAAGTGTGTTCCGCATTGATCCTTTGTTCATTGGTTTTCCAAAGATCAAAGAAGGCAATCTAATTATTTCGAGCGTAATTGATCAGTTCTATAGTGATATTTCACAGTCAATAGTGATCGACAAAAACCGCGCATGGCCAGAATACATTCGTTTTATCGAAGGATATATGAAGATTCCTGCTAAGATTATCTGCCCTGTACGCGATATCAGTGAAATTTTAGCCTAATTCATAAGCCTAAACCATCGAAATCCATACAAAGAGGGAAACGGGCGATTGAGTATCATCGACGAACAATTGGTCAAGAATAATATTCCACTGACAGATGACAATCGTTGTGATTTTCTCGCAAGTCCACTTGGAATTCTTGGGCAATCCATTCGAGCCATTCAGGATGCCATCGCAAAAGGCTTTGGGGATCGACTGTTATTCGTGGACTACAAAGATCTTATGGAGAACACGAGGCAGAATCTTGTGAAAATTTATGATTTTCTTGGCGAACCAAGTTTTGAGCATAATTTTGAAAATATTGAAAATAAATACCGTGAAAATGATTTTGAAACCTACGGATTAAAAGATATGCATGAGGTAAGGAAAAAACTAGGCCGTGTGTCAAGTAAACCATCTGCCGTGCTTTCACCCTATGTCCTTGCGCGGTGCGGCGCAATGAATCTATGGCAGGGGCAGTGATCCACTGTCTGTAAACTGATGAAGCTGTCTAATCCGTTTATTCGACTGCCGCTGCGATTTAATGTGGTGAGGCTTAAGCTTGAGTTATCTCAATTCACAGAAGAAGATTGGGCTAAGCACCCATTGAACTACAAGGGCAATTCCGCTATTCGTCTCATTTCCGCCAACGGCGAGGAAAACGATGACGTCGTGGGCGAGATGATGGCGACGCGTCACTTGAAGCGCTGCGAGTATATACAGCAAATTTTTTCGTCATTTGGCAGTGTCTTAACTCGTTCGCGTTTGATGCGGCTTGCGCCAGGTGAGGTTGTCCCGGCACATTGTGATATCAATTACCACTGGATCAGTAAGACGCGCATCCACATTCCGATAGTGACTCATCCTGACGTGAATTTCAATTGTGATGACAACAATGTGCACATGGCAGAAGGAGAGGCCTGGATTTTTGACAACTGGAGAAGGCATTCCGTCGTAAATAACTCGCCCTACACGCGGGTGCATTTGGTCCTTGATACCTCAGGCTCGACGTATTTTTGGGATTTAGTATCCAAAGGTCAGTCGACAAATTTCGACCAGATTTCGCCATCGACATTTGTGCCATACGTCCCGGGGGCAAGCAGCTCGATCGTGACCGAGCGATTTGGTACCCCTAAATTGATGTCCAAGTCAGAGGTTTCATGGCTCAGTCAAAATATCCTTGCGGATCTGGATGAAAAAAGCCTAGAACCCGAACTGTCGACCGTTAGGCAAGCGTTCTGCCAACTGGTAATTGGGTTTGTCAGGGATTGGGAGGCTTTGTGGGGCATCTATGGTGAAGAAGGCATCGGTGCACCGCGCTTTCGATCGTTAGTGGCTCACGCTGCGCAATACCTGTCGGCGTTGCCGGACCAATTGGTTTTGTCTTCCAATGGGCAAAGTGCTAAGCGAATCTTTGAGCTTCATGTCCTGCGAGTGGCGGTCGCAGAAAAGTTTGCTGTCACCAAAACGACCGACCCACTGATTGTCAAAGGTAAGGTGCGCGATTTTTTTGACCGACCTATTTTCATCGTTGCCGCACCGCGTTCAGGGAGCACACTTTTATTTGAAACTCTGGCCTGTTCTTCACAGTTGTTTACGATTGGAGGGGAGAGTCATGCTATTTTTGAGTCGCTGCCCAATCTCCGTCCAGTTGCGCCCGGTGGCAGCGAAAGCAACAGGTTGACTGCTCGGGAGGCGACCCCAGAAACCATTCAGTCGATTCGGGCTGGGTTTGCTGCGGCGTTGAAAGACAGGGAGAGCATTGCGCTGCAGATTGGTGATGTCGATCGCATTCGGATGCTTGATAAGTTGCCCAAGAATTCCTTGCGAATTCCTTTTCTGAAACGTGTGTTTCCTGATGCACTATTTGTATTTCTTTTCCGCGATCCCAGACAAAGCATCAGCAGTATGATTGAGGCTTGGGAGTCTGGACAGTGGGTGACATACCCCAATATCTCGGCCGGGCAAAAGAGGTGGTCTTTGCTGCTTCCACCGGGATGGCCCGCCATGTTGGATGCGCCACTTGAGGCAATTTGCGCACATCAATGGACGGCAGCGAACAACTATATTCTGAGCGATTTAGAGGATGTGGAACCAGATAGACAGTTGCGGATTAGCTACGATGCTTTGTGTAATACCCCTTCATCTGTTATTGAGCAGATATGTGCGTTCGCAAATCTCAAGTATGACAGATATCTAAGGGAAAGAGTTAGTGAGAGTTTACCGCTGTCCCGTTATACAAAGACTCCACCTAATGATTTAAAATGGAAACGACACAAAGACGAAATTTCCTCAGTTCAAAATATTTTTGAAAATACTTGGAAGAAATTGCAAAAATAGCCTTCGGGATTAATATGAAGTTTGTTCATATTTATAGTCATGTGAATAGATTACCATTTTATCTCGAACTTTTACTAGTTCCATAACATCCATATCATAATATTTCGAGTAGTGCTGATGGTTTGATGTATTCTGTGCCTCATTAATTAAAAACTTGGTACGCATTTCACTCGTGAAGATCACCTGAATTTTTTCAAAAAAGGTCTCTAATCCAGTGATGAGGTTGTCTGTACGAATAATGGTCGGGAAGTGGTCCGTTCCTGAATACATCCACTGGTAAAGAAAACTGTATAGACCGAGTCCGGTCCCAAAAAGACTCTCCATTGCATACGCTGGAACATTCATCCCACTGCCGCCAAATGTTTTTGGGAGTTGTGCCACTACATCCGAAAGCAAAGATCTGTCGTCGCAGAGAGAAAGAAGTCTACGTATGGTGCTATTGAAATCAAGGGTACGATTGTCACTCACTACATTGAAGACTGGATTCGAGCGTGCCTTTTGCATTTGGAAGCTGTACCAAGACACATAGAAGTCCCAAGGATTTCTCACCAAGCCAAGTGTTGGCAAATGTGACCACTCTGCTGGAAGTACACGTAACGGAAGGTGGTAGCCCAGCCGATGGCTTCTTGGAAAGAATTTTTCTATAAAAATATTAAATGATGTACCTGCTGTCTTATGCAAATGCAAAAAAACAAAGTAATCAGTTACAAACATACAAACTAACTGATCTGCAGTTGTTTTCTTCTTCCACCTTCTAACAAACCAAGCAAATGTTCGCTGGGTAGATAGTCGCAGATCAAGTGAGTTCTTGCCTCTGTTGGGTGGCCGTTCTCCACCCCATGGACAGCGCAGTTATTTATTACCCAGACTTCACCCACACGCATATGAAACTCTCGTTCATTCACAGTCATTGTCGATTGTTCATTTGTCACGATCGGAATGTGAATCCTAAGCGTTCTGTCAAAATATCCGCCCTTATCAATATGCTTCGGAATGACACCAGAGGGTTGAAGTTTCGCCAGTAAACACCTGAGAGGTTGCGCATCAAAAAGGTTGTAAATGACGCTTCGAAATGCGGGCAAAGTCGCCAATAGCGGTCGATCTTCGATAGGTAAGTCACCTTCTGCTGGTGCGAATCCTCTCAAGAATATGGCTTCCGCCTGCAAGTGCACGCCAACACGCCCACCTTTGGTGCCCCATTGGTTTTTAGAAATGGCAAAGAATTCATCAAGCAGTGCTCCTGTGTCGAATTCAACAGGCAAGAGCACACAGGAGCCAATTAGCCGGGCTTTGTCCAAGATCTGGCTGTCAGAAGTAAGCGTTTTCATCAATTGGCACGGCCTTAAGTGTTAGTCCAAAACCGCCTGGCATTTTTGCATACTTTGCTTCATCGCCAGGTTCTCCCTGGCGCCCATTCCGACTAGGTTTCACATCTTGGTCTGAGCTATGAAAGTCATGGTTTAGTGTGAATCAGAAGCAGCGTGGACTTTTTCAAGTCAAAGGCGCAAAAGCATCCGACCTAATGCCAGCTACAGATCCGGCGGCTGTTGGACTCTTACTTTGGAACGCAGGGCATAGCCAACCTACGGCATACCGCTCAGGTTGAAATGCGTTGATTGTGTGTGGACGCGGAACATGAGCCTCTGTCTGTGTTGTTGTTATAAGTCAACGCCTCGGGTTTTCCCGGCCAAGACACCTATGAAAATTGCGGTACATTTTTTGCTTCTTGTTTCACTCCGTTCCATAGGTTGGCGATGCAAATGTAACCTGTGGATTTAATCTTAACTAGGAATCTGAAGTACCAAAACATGGCACATATTTCCAAACCAATACGAAAACCCATTGCTTTAGCGGCCTTGGCAATGATCTTTTTGCAGACAGCTGGGGCACAGACAACCCCAGCTGAAAAAGATGCGCCTAGCACTAAGCCCGCGGTTGAAGCTCCCCAGACCCAGAAGGCCGTTGAGCCGCAAAAGCTTGATACGGTTGTTGTGTCAGGCTCACGGATCAAACGTGACAACTTCAGTACAGCTGCGCCGGTAACTATCATCCGCAACGACGATGCAACATTGGCAGGCTTCACCTCCACCGCACAAGTGTTGCAAAGCACGTCCGTAACTGGAGGGCAGGGGCAAATCAACAATGCCTATGGGGGGTATGTGACTGATGGTGGACCAGGCGCAAACACGATTGGCCTTCGTGGCTTTGCACCAACGCGCTCTTTGGTTCTGCTGAACGGCCGTCGGCTGTCTCCGTCGGGCACGCGGGGCTCAGTTGGCGCGGCTGACTTAAACACCCTGCCTGACTCCATCATTGACCGAATTGAAGTCTTGAAAGATGGCGCGTCATCTATTTATGGATCAGACGCTGTTGCTGGCGTGGTGAACATCATCACCAAAAAAAATCTGAACTCGATCACGGTTGATGGCGGAACGTCCATCACTCAGGACGGCGGTGGTAACGCGAATAGGTTTTCAATTTCCGGCGGCAAAGTCACCGACAACATGCGCTTCTTGGCTTCGTTTCAAATCAACCAGCAAGAGAGTTTGACGCTAGGCCAGCGTGACTGGACCCAGTGCAATACCGATTACCGCCGCACTAGCGACGTAAACGGCGTAGTGGGTGACTGGGGCAGCTTAGACTTTATTGACCCGACCACCGGCAAGCCCAAGTGTTACCCGATCACTGGCACGGGCTCGAACGGCGTGACCATCAATACCCTTGGCACACCGCTGCTCGCAGGTGTTGGTGCTCCAGGCTCGGTCGGCACCTCGTTCAATCGCTGGCGCCCAAATGCAGCCATCACCAGTGGCTTGATTGGTTTTGAAGGTGTGGGCGGTGGTGCAAATAGCCTCAATGTTCGTGACACGTTTGATCCTCGCAGTTTGAATCGTTCGTTGCTCTCTCCAGCGCGCAACCAAAACTTTTATGCCCAAGGCGGCGTTGATTTGCACGCGCTGGGCGACGCTGAGCTGTATTACGAATTGTTGTTGAACCGTCGTGAATCCCAACAAACAGGGTACCGGCAACTTTCGCTTGACTACATGCAGGGTAGCCCGCTGATTCCAACCAATCTCCAATTTAGTACACGATTTTTGGCGCCACAGGCCACCACCAACGGCGTCAATGTTGGGGTGAGGGCCTTTATAGGCTTCGGCAATGACGAATCTAGCCAGACGGTTGACTTTAGTCGCCTTGCCGTGGGCTTGCGCGGTGCTGTGGCAAACACGGGTTGGGATTACGACGCCACGGTGACCAGCAGTCGTAGCAGTGGTTCGTACACCTTTTATGCCTTTTTGACGGACCGTTTGGCGCAAAGCTCCAACGTGGTTGCCAATGGAAGTGGTGGCTTCAACTGCGTCAACCCGGCCAATGGCTGCGTGGCAGCACCTGCCTTGACTCCTGCTGTAATCGGCGGCCAATTGCCGGCGAATTGGGTGAACTACGTTTGGCAACCAGTGACTGGTTCGACCACATATAAAGAAGACGTTCTGACCGCTTCAGTTACAGGGCCTTTGTTTACCTTACCTTACGGTAAAGTGAAGGCGGCTTTTGGGGTTGAATCTCGCAAGTCCAGTATTGATGACTCGCCTGCTGCCGAGTCCGTCGCAGGCAATCTGTTTAACTTTACAACTTCTACGCCGACGCGCGGTAGCGATCAGGCCAATGATGTTTTTGGTGAGATTGAAGTACCGTTGCTGAAGAATCTTCCGGCCATCCAGGAACTCACGTTTAACGGTTCGGCGCGGTCGTCCAATTACGAATCCTACGGTCGCGGATCCACACACAAAGCTGGTTTGTTGTGGACACCAGTGAATTGGTTGACGCTGCGCGGAACCAATGGCACGTCCTATCGCGCTCCTGCGTTGTATGAACAGTTCTTGGGTGCCACGTCAGGCTTCTTGAGCCAGCAAAACGACCCCTGTAACAACTGGGACTCGTCATCGAATGTGGGTACAGCGCGTAGTGTCAATTGCCAAAGCGAAGGACTGCCTCCAGGCTTTACCGCTACGCAGGGCATTGCCGTTATCGGTGTGGGTGGGCGCGAAGCTGGACTTAAGGCTGAAACTTCGACGAACAAGTCCTTAGGCATCATCTTCCAGCCTGGTTTGCCTTCTGGTTGGGGTGATCTGTCGCTGGCTGTTGACCGTTTTGACATCCAAGTTGATAACGGTGTCGCTAGCATTGGTGGCGCTGCACTTCTGAGTCGCTGCTACGACGACCCAGCTTTCCGGGCTGGTGGTAGTTTCTGCCGTCTTGTTTCCCCACGTGCAGCAGGAACCAATGCACTCACGGTCACCAACGGGTTTATCAATTTGGCTACTGACGTTGTTCGAGGGCTTGACTTTACCGGCCGTTACACGACTGATGTGGGTCTTGGACGTCTGCGCGTGAACATGTCGGCCACGGAGTACAAGGAGCAATCCAACAAATTGTTTGCCGATGACCCACTTGTGGATACCAATGGCACGATTGGACAACCCCGTTGGTCTGGCGCTGTGGACGTGAATTACACGGTTAAGGGCTGGAACTACTATTATGGGCTGGAGTATGTTGGTAAGACGTCCAGCTACGAATACTTGGAAGAGGATGCAGCGACGAGCATTTACAAGTTTGACACCCCTAGCTATTTCCTGCAATCGGCATCGATCCAATACAAGGATACAGTTGGCAAGTGGAGTGCTACCTTTGGTATTCGCAACTTGGCGGACGTGAAGCCGCCAGTAATTTCCTCTGGTTTCTACAATCGTGTCGGAAATGCACCACTGTACAGTGGTTACGACTACACAGGTCGCCGCTTCTATGTGAACGTGTCAAAAACGTTCTAATTGACGTTGCCTGAAGCCCTGCCAAGTCATTTGGCAGGGCTTTTTTGTTTAAGGATTGATCGTGAGAAAAGTATCGTCATCATCTAAATGTGCTCGAGCATGGGCGGCACTTTTGTGCCTGTTTGCAGGTCAGGTCCTAGCGCAAACTGCCTCTCCTGCTGCTGTCATTCGGGTTCCAACACTGACCCAACTTGCGCAGTTTCCCGCCATGACTGGTTTTCAATTGTCGCCCGATGGTAAGCACATGATTGCCATCGAAAGCGCTGGCGACTCGCGCAACATCTTGGTCTGGAAGTTGGCTGATCTTGCGGCAAAGCCCACCGTGATTGGGGCTAACAACATGCAGATCCGCAGCGCGTCGTTTATAAAAAACGACTTACTGCAGGTGGTCTTCACCCAGCCCTATGACCTCCGGGGCGATGATTTCATTAAAACGTTTATTACCAAGCTTCTCTTTACCGACCTGGAAGGTAAGAAGTGGATTGAGCCGATGGCTTCTGCCGAAATAGCACGGTCGGGGGGTGCCAAAATTCAGGAGGCACTTTCCAATCCATCGGTGCTGAGCCGGATGCCGGCTGATCCAGACAACATTGTGCTGGAAAGCGACTCCCGAGGCGACACCAGGGATGTGTTTCGTTACAACGTGCGAACAGGCGCTGCGACACGCTTGATGCGGCTGGGCGAGTTTGATAGCAATGTGTGGGTCAATGCGGCCGGCGTTCCTTGGGCGAAGGCGCGGGCTGGTACTGATGGGCGCGGTGCATTCATTGCCATTGATTTTCGTGCGGCGAATGGCGATTGGGAAGAACACTTTCGCAGCTATGTCAAAGACCGTGACGTCGTGGATGTGATAGCACCCGGTGGCAAGCCCAATACGGCAATCATTCAAAGTAATGTAGGTCAAGAATTCTCTAGCATTTACGAGTACGACATCGCGGCGAAAAAAACGAATTCCAAACTCTTTGAGCACAAGTTTTTTGATGCCATTGGTGTGCGCAGTTTGGCAGTCGATGATTCGCCAGGGGTAGATGGATTTGACGGTTACACATACGAGGGGCTCTACGGGCTAGATGTTCACTGGGAAAACCCAGAAATTGATTCACTGATACTGGGTGTAGCGCAAGCGGTTGGCATCAAGCAAACCAATCAGAAGCTGATGTCCGTGTCTGGGTCAAGCCAGGCCGAAGTGCGTACTTTTGATGGTGTTTCCGTGCGGCTGGTGCAGCGTATTCCTGGTGAAACACCGACCTACTTGTTCCGGGTCACTGGCCTCACCTATCCTACCGAGCATTACCTGCTGCACAAACAAAAACTGCAACTGCTGGCCAAAGAGTATCCTGCCATTGACCGGGCCGCACTTGGAACAGCGCGCTTTGTCTATTACCCTGCCCGTGACGGGCTGAACATTCCCGCTTTCCTCACGATACCAAATGAAAAGCTTTGCGGACCGGGGCCTTATTCGGCTGTGGTTCACCCGCATGGGGGGCCATGGGCACGGGATACGATGAACTTCGATTCGTCAGGCTGGGTGCCTCTCATGGTTACGCAGTGCCGAGTGGTGTTGCAACCGCAGTACCGCGGTTCTGCCGGTTGGGGACGAACACTGTGGTTTGCAGGTGACCGCGAATGGGGTCAAAAAATGCAGGACGACAAGGACGATGGTGCTCGCTGGTTGGTTAGTGAGAAACTGGCAGACCCGCGCCGGACGGCCATGTTTGGATTTTCGTATGGTGGTTATGCGGCCTTTACCGCGGCGGTGAGGCCAAACGACCTGTATAAGTGTGCCATTGCGGGTGCTGGGGTGTCAGATATTGAAAGAATTTGGTCGAAGTTTTACACAAATCCGTTTTTCAAAGAACGTCAAGAGTCGACTGTGCGAGGGCTCAGTCCACTGCAGCAAGCCGACAAAATCAAAATCCCAATCATGGTCTACCATGGTGATCGGGATCAAACGGTTCCCTTGATCCAGTCAGACTTGTTTGTAGACCGCGCCAAATCCTCTGGCAAACCGGTTGAGTACCACGTTCTGAAGGACTATGCGCATGGACCCGCCTGGACGCGTCAAACCATGACCCAGCAACTGACCATCATCAGTGATTACTTGAAATCCGGTTGTGGCGGCGGACTTTGACCTTGGCATGGACTACCTGCGTAGAGCAATGAGCGGGTTTACCGGCTAAGCTGCCAAAGACCTAAGTACACCCTCTCTAGAATGTCCCGATCCTCTATCTGAGACCACTATGCTTTTCAACGGCTTTCTCTCGCGTATGTGTCACTTGATCCGTGCTGACCTGTGGTTTCCAACTTTGTTGGTGGCTGCATTGTTGGCCAGCGGGTGCACCGAGGTTTCCAACAACCCCCACCCGCACGGGTCGGAGTTGACCAACACGCTGTATGTGCCGTTCAGCAAGCGCTCACCCAAGTACCTGGACCCAACCAGTTCGTACTCCAACGACGAAACGCCGTACACCTACCAAGTCTACGAGCCTCCCTATGGCTACCATTACCTGAAGCGGCCTTATGAACTGGTGGGGCGCTCGGCGCAAGAAGTTGTGGCACCGCACTATTTAGACAAGGCTGGCAAAACATTGCCTGACGATGCACCGGGTGAGCAAATTGCCGAAACACAGTTTGACATCAAGATCAAGCCGGGCATTATGTTTGCGCCGCACCCGTCGCTTGCTAAAAATGCAAGTGGCGATTACGTGTACCACCAGTTGAAGCGTGAAGACCTGGTAGGCAAGTACCAGATCACTGATTTCAAAGAGACAGGCACCCGTGAGTTGATTGCGGATGACTATGTCTATTCCATTCGTCGCCTTGCAACCACGCGTGTCAAGTCGCCTTCTTTTTCGACCATGGCCGACTACATCGTTGGCCTTAAGGAATATGGCGAACAGATCGTTTTGGTAGACAAGCAGATTCGAAGCAAGCTGGCTCCCACCGACCGGGATTTGCCTTTTCTGGACTTCCGAGCTTATCCTCTAGAGGGCGCTATTGCGCTGGACAAACACACGTTAAGAGTTCGGGTCAAGGGCAAGTACCCGCAGTTCAAGTACTGGCTGGCCATGACCTTCTTCTCGCCTATTCCCTGGGAAGCTGAAAAGTTCTATTCACAGCCCGGCATGGTTGAAAAGAATTTAACCCTGAATTATTGGCCGGTGGGCACGGGGCCATTCATGCTGACCGAGTTCACAGAAAACAAGCGCCACGTTCTGCAGCGCAACCCGAATTTCCGAGGTGAGCCTTACCCATGCGAAGGCGAGCCGGGAGATAAGGAAAAGGGTTATCTGGCCGATTGCGGCAAGATGATTCCGTTTGTTGACAAGGTGGTGTTTGACATAGAGAAGGAGGCTGTGCCGCTGCAAGCCAAGTTTATGCAGGGCTACTACGACTCTCCTGCCATTGAGCGCTTGGACTATGGAACCGGCTATATCGTGGCCATGGGGGATGACAAAGCCAAAGAAAAGGAATTCAAAGAAAAAGGCGTGAAGTTGCCAACCACAGTGGAAGCGAACAACTGGTATCTGGGGTTTAACTGGCTTGACCCGGTGGTTGGCAAGGGTAAGACCCCAGAAGAGGGTGAGCGCAACCGTAAGCTGAGACAAGCTTTGGCCATTGCCATTGACTGGGAAGAGCACATTGCCATTTTTGAGCGGGGTCAGGGCATGGCTGCGCATGGGCCACTGCCGCCTTCAATGTTTGGTTATCGTGAAGACGGTCCTTCGGCATTCAATCCGGTGGTTTACCGCAAGGGACCAGATGGCAAGCTTGTGCGCCGGCCCATCGACGACGCCAAGAAGTTGTTGGCTGAAGCTGGTTATCCGGATGGACGGGATGCAAAGACGGGGCAACCCCTGGTGTTGAACTTTGACTACCAGAATTCGGCGGCAGGTGCCAAAGCCTTGCTTGACTGGTACACCAAGCAGTTTGCCAAGATAGGGGTGCAGTTAGAAGTGCGCGCCACCGACTACAACCGTTTCCAGGACAAGATGAACAAGGGCACCATCCAGATATTCTTCTGGGGTTGGTTGGCCGACTACCCGGATGCAGAAAATTTTCTTTTCATGCTGTATGGTCCTAATTCCAAGGCGCTGACCAATGGCAATGGAGAGAATGGCACCAATTACAGCAGCCCCGAATTTGACAAAGCGTTTGAGCGCATGAAGTTCCTAGAAGACGGCCCTGAGAAGCAAGTGCTGATTGATCAGATGATTGAGATCACACAGAAAGATGCCATTTGGAGCTTTGGCTACTTTCCCACGTCGGCAGCGGCATACCACCAATGGATCAACAATGGAAAGCCGACTCAAATTGTGCGCAATCACATTGGCTATTTGCGTCTTGACCCGCAATTGCGCGCCAAGAAAATTGCCGAGTGGAACCGGCCAGTGTGGTGGCCCATGCCTTTGATTGTTTTGTTTTTGATTCTGGCCATCGTGCCTGCCTGGCTGGCATGGCGCAGGCGAGAGCAGGAAACCGCAGCTAGAACATTGGCTCGCAAGGATTTGATGACATGATCAACTACATCATTCGCCGTATTGGCTACGGCTTGCTGATTTTGATCGGCGTGAATATTTTGACGTTTGTCCTGTTCTTTGCCGTTAACACGCCTGACGACATGGCGCGTATGAACATTGGAGGCAAGCGTGTCACTCAAGACGCGATTGACAAATGGAAGTTTGAGCGGGGTTACGACAAACCGCTTTTGTGGGATGCAAAACAAGAGG
Source organism: Rhodoferax sp. UBA4127 (assembly GCA_002381045.1). Classification (GTDB taxonomy): domain Bacteria; phylum Pseudomonadota; class Gammaproteobacteria; order Burkholderiales; family Burkholderiaceae_C; genus Rhodoferax. The sequence continues at coordinate 3,782 of DFWT01000125.1, read as the reverse complement.
GGGTTCAAAAACTAACCAAGACGATTTTCTTCGAGCGATCCATGCCGCTGTTTGTTTTTGAGTTTGGCTCTTCCGACACCGGCCGGGACATTGGCTACGAACTGAAAAAGCGTGTGGGACCATCGGTGGCTCTGGCCATACCTACTTTTTTACTTGGAATTTTTGTGGTGGTGGTTTTTTCTTTGACGCTGGTATTTTTTCGCAGCACCTACCTGGAGTTTTGGGGGGTTGCCTTCGCGGTTTTTTTACTTTCGATCTCCGGGCTTTTTTACATCATCGTCGGGCAGTTTTTCTTTAGCAAGCTGTTGAAGCTGGTGCCCATTTCGGGATTTGCCGGCGGTGTGGATATGTTTGTGTTTCTTGCACTCCCAGTTGTCATTGGCATCGTGTCCAGATTGGGCGGCGAAGCCTTGTTTTACCGCACGATGTTCCTGGAAGAAATTGGCAAAGACTATGTTCGTACTGCACGTTCAAAAGGGTTGTCAGAAACCGTGGTGTTGTTCAGACATGTGTTGCGAAACGCTTTGCTGCCCATTTTGACCAGCACGGTGGCGGTGCTGCCACTGCTCTTTTTGGGTGCGCTGATTATGGAATCTTTTTTTGGAATACCTGGTCTGGGAAGTTTCACTATTGATGCTATCAACGGTCAAGACTTTGCGGTTGTCCGTTCGATGGTTTTTGTGGGATCAGCGCTGTACATCGTTGGGTTGATTCTGACCGACATTTCCTACACGATCGCCGACCCGCGAATCCGTCTGAGCTAGCGCACGTCAGGAGTCAAGATGCCCAAATTTGTTTTCCTTTTGACTGACCTTGCGTTGCTGTTGATGCTGCTTGGCATTGCGTTTTACGCTCGTCATGCCTTCAATTCGCTTACTTTGCGGCGCACCTGGGCGTATGTGTTTCGCGACGCTTCTGCCATGTCCGCGGGTGTGGTTTTGGTGTTGTTTTTCTGCCTGGCGATCGTTGATTCAATTCACTTCAGGCCACTGTTGCCACCAGCTGTGGGTGCAGCGGCGAACACTCCACCAGCCTATTCCACAAGAACTTTGTCGTTGCTGGATGCATGGCTGTCCGGGCCACGTGAGTCGGTTGAAAAGACGTATTCTGTGCCGCTGGCTACTCACCAATTTTCTAAAGAATCGATCTTGATTGACGGCAAATCAGTGCGGGATTTTCCGCGTCTGCAGTACGGTGGGAAGCACTTAAAGGATCCAGAGGGGGAGTGGATGGGTGACATCATTCAGCGCTCCATGCTCGGTTTGATGTACGGGGCATTTGTTGCGATGGTGATCTGGCTAGCAGTGGCCTGGGTGCGTGGTGCACGAAGTTTTGGTGTGGTTATTCAAAACATCGGTGAAATGTGGAGGGGCCAGACGGAACTGCCCTGGAAAGCCATATTGCTAACCGCGTCGATCGTCGCGCTTTTTGTAGGTTGGGTGGCTGCGCTTTGGCCTTACTACCACGTGCTCGGCACCGATCAAACCGGTAACGATGTGTTGTACCAAGCCATTAAGTCGATTCGCACAGCTGTGGTGATTGGGTCGCTTTCAACGCTTGCGACGCTGCCGTTGGCCATTTTGTTTGGCATCCTGGCTGGCTATTACAAAGGTCGCATCGACGACAGCATTCAATATCTTTATACGGTGTTGTCTTCTATACCTTCGGTGTTGTTGATATCGGCCTTTGTTTTGATGATTCAGGTGTTTATTGACAAGAATCCGACCATGTTTGAGACCGGTCTTGAGCGCGCGGATGTGCGGCTCTTTTTACTGGCCGGCATTCTGGGCGTCACTGGTTGGGCGCAATTGGCCAGACTGCTGCGTGCAGAGACCTTGAAACTGGGTGAATTGGATTATGTGCAGGCTGCTCGCGCTTTTGGAGTGTCTGACGGGCGCATCATGCGCCGCCACATCATGCCAAACCTGACCCACATTGTGGTGATTGTGGCTGTGCTTGATTTCTCTGGCCTGGTTCTCTACGAAGCGGTGCTGTCTTATGTGGGTGTAGGTGTGGATCCCAGCACCAACAGTTTTGGCACCATGATCAATGGTGCGCGCAATGAGATGTCGCGTGACCCGGTAGTGTGGTGGAACCTGCTCACCGCGTTTGGCTTTATGGTCGCGCTGGTGCTGTCCATGACGATTTTCGCCAGCGCGGTGCGTGAGGCATTTGACCCACGGGCTCGGGCCTATCGAGTTACTCGCACCAAACCGGTGAAATCTGCGCCGCTCGGTCAGTCGACAGCGGTCAAAGCCGAATCTTAGGACCTGACATGCTTGGCATCACAAATTTGACGACTGAGATTGAATCGGAGAGTGGGCTGATTCGGGCCGTGGATGCACTTTCTTTGACCTTGGCGCGGGGTGAGACGTTTGCGCTGGTTGGTGAATCTGGCTGTGGAAAGTCAATGACCGCATTGTCGATATTGCGTTTGCTACCCGATAGTGGGCGAGTCGCGGGTGGTGAGGTGGACATGGAGGGCACGGATCTGGTTCAGTTGCCCGAGTCGCGCATGCGTGATTTCCGCGGCCGCAGGATCAGCATCATTTTTCAGGAGCCCTCAACCAGCTTGAATCCGGTAATGACTGTGGGCCAGCAAATCACAGAAGTGATTGAACGGCATACCCAAACCAGAGGTCAAGCAGCCATTGACCTGGCCATTGATTGGCTCAAACGAGTGGGCATTCCAGAGCCTGAGCGGCGGGTGAATGACTACCCGTTTCAGATGTCAGGTGGGCAAAAGCAACGGGTGATGATCGCGATTGCGCTGGCCGCAGAACCTGATGTGGTTATAGCGGATGAACCAACTACCGCGCTGGATGTGACGATTCAGGCGCAAATACTGGACCTGCTCAAAGAGTTGCAAAGCTCCCAAAAAATGGCAATGCTGCTGATCACCCACGATCTGGCCATTGTTTCGCAAATGGCCCACCGCGTGGCCATGATGTACGCAGGGCAGGTGGTTGAGGTGGCCGAGGCAGCAGATTTTTTTGCACATCCATTGCACCCCTATGCGGCCAATTTGTTTGCAGCTTTGCCCGACTCCAGCAAACGCGGATTAAAGTTGGCGTCAATTGCCGGATCGGTGCCAGCGCTCAATCAGGAATTTGTGGGCTGCCGCTTTGCTGACCGGTGTGTGGATGTGATGCCTGTGTGTCGCTCGCAACTGCCTCAGCTACAGGATATGGGCGGTGAGCATGTTGTACGGTGCTTCTTGTATCAGGACGCCAAAACAAAGAAGACGCCAACCTTGGGCAATGGTCAAGACCGTATGCTGCAGACTGATCGACCACCGGGCGACACTGTCATTGAGTTGGTTGACTACAAAGTCTGGTTCCCCATTCGCAAGGGCGTGCTGCAGCGCACGGTTGACTTTGTCAAAGCGGTTGATGGGGTTTCTTTCAAGATTGCCGCCGGTCGCACCCTGGCCCTTGTTGGCGAATCTGGCAGCGGCAAGACGACCGTTGGGAAGGCATTGCTGCAATTGCTGCGCAGTCAGGCAAAAATTTCGGGTTCAGCGTTGTTGCATGGGCAATCTCTGGATGAGTTAGACGGCGAGGCATTGCGAACCGCCCGCCGATCGGTGCAGATCGTGTTTCAGGACCCGTTTGCCTCGCTCAACCCGCGCCTGCGCGTCGGCGAAATCATCGCCGAAGGCATGGGTGCGCTCGGCGTCGAGACGGATTCCGCGGCGCGGGCCGCTGCGGTCGCTGCACTGCTCCAGCAGGTCGGTCTGGCAAGCGAAGCCATCGACCGCTACCCGCACGAGTTCTCCGGCG
>DFWT01000142.1 GCA_002381045.1 Rhodoferax sp. UBA4127 | reverse complement strand
GCCCGGAAGATCCTCGGCGGTCGCCGACGATCTCACCGCGTAGGCGTGCTCGGCGCCCGCGTCGCGCCAGGCCTTCACCAGGGAGATCTCGATGTCCTCAGGGACCGGACAGACCTCCAAGAGCGCGCGGGTCGCCGTCGCCTCGGTCCGCGCGGCCGCCACGTCCATCCCGTCGAGCGCGTCGAGCGCGTNNAGGTCCGCGGCGCCGATCTCGGAAAAGGGCAGGATGTCACCAGAGATCGCGGCCGTGGCCATGGCTTACTCCTTCGAGGACGCGCCGCGCGCGCCGTACAAGAACTGATCCACCAAGAATGGCGCGAACTGCTCTACATCTACGATCATCTCCGGGTGCGAGAGCGGCATCATCTGCGTCACCGCGAGCACCGGCCCGATCAGCACCATCGTGAGCTGCTGCGGATCTACCCGTCGCAGCTCGCCCTGCTCCATGTAGTGGTTGAGCAGCGCGGCGACCCGCTGATGCACGCTCTCGGTGCTGGCCCGCGTGTTCTTGAGGCGCTCCGAGCCGCTCAGCAGCTCAATCAGGCCGAGCCGCACGAGGTCCTGGTCTCGCATCATCGCGGCCGTGAGCCCGCTCATTAACACCANNACGCCCGCCGATCGAGTCGGCGAAGGCGGTGATCAGGCCGTCGCGATCACCGAAGTGACGGTAGAGGGTCGCGACGCCGACGCCGGCCTCAGCCGCTACATCTTCGAGGGTGGCGCGCTCGAAGCCGAGCCGGCTGAACACCGCGCGGCAGGCCAGCAGGATCGCCTCACGCGGAGGCGGGCGCGGCGTCACGTCCACGCCCTCGGCGGCCAGGGCCTCGATGATCAGCTCGCGGCTGCCGACGCGGCGGTACACGGTGGCGCGCGACAGGCCGACGGCCTCGGCCAGCGCGTCCATGGTGAGCGCGTCGGGACCGCCGTCTTCGAGCAGGCGACGCGCGGCGTGCATGAGCGGGGATGGGGACTGAGACGACATGAGTGATACCTATCACTATCATCTCATCTCAGTCAAGAGAGATCAGCGCGCGCGGCAGCAGCCCGTCACGAGGCGTCCGTCGCTCACCACCACCCAAGCGCCAAAATCCCAGGACTTCTCGGACATTCCGTCGGAGCAGCTCGGGTCCTCGGTGATCACCGCGACCCGCACCTCGCCGTCTCCGGTGAGCAGCCAGCCGCTGGTGCGGTTGCTCGCGGCGACCGGGCCGGTGAGCGGCGCCGCCAGATCTCCCTCGGGGCTCTGCCAGCGCGTCTCGGTTCCCGCGAGGGTGAAGCTCCAGAACGGCTCGGTGCCCGCGCAGACCAGGCCTTTGGTCGGCGCGCTCACCTCCGCCACGGGCTTCAGGTAGCTGGCCGAGACCCAGCCGGTGAGGTCGTGGTAACGCACGTAGGCCCAGCGCCCGTCGGGACCGAGCTTGAGCACGCTCACGTCCTCGGCGTCGGGCGGCAGGGCGCCGCGAATCGTGCCTTTGACCGATGGTTTGGACCGCACAATCAGCGTGTCCCAGCGCTCCACGCCGCTCACGCGGTAGGGCGCGCCGGGAGAGGCGGCGATCTGGGGGCCGGCGGCCAGCAGGGTGAGCAGCAGCAGGGTGGACATTCGCGCTCCTGGGCGGGTTCGTGAGGAAGGATTGGAACCTTTAACCAGCGCGCGACGGCACATGGCGGGTTATCCCTCGCCCATGTCACGCTGTCGCTGCGGGAGCGGTCGAACTTACAAGCGCTGCTGCGAGCCGCTGCACGACGGACGGCCCGCGCCCTCTCCCGAGGCGCTGATGCGCTCGCGTTACAGCGCCTATGTGTTGGGGCTGCTCGACTACTTGTTGGTCACCTGGCACCCATCCACTGCGCCGGGCGACTTGGAACTACCGCCGCTGAAGTGGCTGGGCCTGGAGGTGCGCCATGCGCAGGCCACCGGGGACGCCGGCGTGGTGGAGTTTGTGGCGCGCTACCGGGACAACGGCCGTGGCGGCCGCCTGCATGAGATCAGCCGCTTCGTGCGCGAAGAAGGAAAGTGGCTGTACATTGATGGTGATCAGCAGGATTCGGGCATAGCGGATGCTGCTCGCTGAACCACGGACCGCTGCATGACGCCCGGCCCTGCTCGCTGCTTGATGGCAAGGACCCAAGCATGACTATGGGCAATTTCTCTGTGTTTCCGGCGCAAACGGTGTCCCGGCCCGCGTTGTTGATCACCGGCCTGTTGCACCTGGGTCTGCTATGGCTGGTGCTGCAGTCCGCCCCTGTGGCACAGGTGACGCTTCAAGTGGTGCAGTACCTCAAACCCATCACACCGGTTCTGGAGCCACCGTCAAAACCCAAGCCAAAACCCGAAACCAAGGCAATCGTGGTGCTGCCACCAGAGCCCGCGCCGGTGCGCGAGATCACCCCACCGCCCAAGTTGGTCATCACCCCGCCCAAAGTGGTGGAGGTACCGCCAGCGTCCATCACCGAGCCAGTGCCCAAACCGCTACTCGTCGTGGCTCCTGAACCAAAACCCGTGCCCCTGCCACCACCGGTTCCGATTCCCGCCCCCATGCCTGAACCCGTACCCGAAGCTCCGCCGGTATTGCCACCACCGGNNCGTGCCCAAAGTTGAACCGGTGCCAGAACCCGCACCACTCTTGCCGACGCTAACACCGGTGCTAAGCCCTGCTCCGGTGGTGACCGCGCCACCTGTCAATGTGCCAACGCAGGCTCCAGCGCCCACGCCCGCCGCGGTGCGGCCAAGTGCCATCACGCCGACAGAGGCGCCACCGGCCGGGGTGGCTGCCTCGTCGTCTGGCGGCGGTGTGTCAACGCCAGCATCGGTTGCCCGACCACCGACTGGCAACTACCCCTACATGATGGGGCCGCAGCCGCGTCAACGTAGCTTGGCAGAAATGGCCAATGAACAGATCAACGGCGGGCGAGTTCCACGCGACACACTGGCCGATGGGGTGCAAGGGGCTGTGGTGCCTGAATGCATCACGCCCAATGGTCAGGGCACAGGCTTGTTTGGTTTGGTCACTATCCCCATTGCCGCTGCCACTGGCAAGTGCAGGCTGCCCAAGTAATATGTCCATCGATCCACCTGATACCTCATACGCCATGAAAAACTGTCTGGACAAACCCCTTGCCACTTCCTGGCGTTTGCTGAAGTCTTGGCCTGCCAGAGCGCTGGTGATTGGCGTGACCTGTGCCAGTGCGGTGCAGGCGCAATCGGTGCCGCCCGCAGGTGTGGTGTCCGCGCCAGGGGCAATTACGGCCCCGGCCATGCCGCAGATGGCATCAAACCCGTTGCCTTCGGCCAGCATCATTGCGCCCGCCGCCGACAGCACCGGCGTGGGCAACCCTTATGGCATGCAGGCGGTGTGGGAGCAAGGCGACGGCGTGGCGCGCACCACCATCGGGTTGCTGGCCATCATGTCCTTGCTGAGCTGGTACCTGATCATTGCCAAACTGCTGGAACAAAGACGCCTGGATGCGCAGTCCGGCGAGGCGCGGCAGATGCTGGCTGGCACTGAGCCCTTGTCCAAACGTGTTCAGGCCCTGCCCAAAACCAGCCCGTTTCGTTATCTGGTCGAGTCTGCGTTGGCAGCGACCAAACGCCATGGCAGCCTCGCGGGGCAGGTGGACATGGCTACCTGGTTGAGCCAGAACATCGTGCGTTCGGTCACCAGCCTGCAGATGCGCACCCAATCTGGCTTGTCGGTGCTGGCCACCGTGGGTTCCACAGCACCATTTGTGGGTTTGTTTGGCACCGTCTGGGGTATTTACAACGCGCTGGTCACCATTGGTGTGTCGGGCCAGGCCTCTATTGACAAAATGGCGGGCCCGGTGGGTGAGGCGCTGATCATGACTGCACTGGGTCTGGCCGTGGCCGTGCCTGCCGTGCTGGGCTACAACTGGCTGGTGCGCCGCAACCGGGTCGCGTTGCACGCGGTGCGCGGGTTTGGCTCAGAGCTGCATACCCAGTTGCTGGTGGACATTGACAAACTGCAGCGTGCCGCACCTTCGGCGTCTGTCCCGGCGCCAGCTCAGCCACTGTTGTCCGACTGAACCATGGCCATCAGCTACGACAACAGCACGATCGACAACGATGGCGATTCGGACGCCATGCTGTCAGAGATCAACACCACGCCATTGGTGGACGTGATGCTGGTGCTGCTGATCATCTTTCTGATCACTGTGCCAGTCATCAACACCTCGGTGGTGGTGCGATTGCCCAAACAAGCCAACCAGTTGCAGCAGACCCAGGCCAACACGCTGCTGATTTCGGTGGACGCCGTAGGCAGCATCTATTGGTTGGACAGCCGTCTGAGCAACCTGCAGGCCCTGCATGAGCGGATGCGTCTGGCCGCAGCCCAGTTGCCCCAGCCCGAGGTGCACATCCGTGGCGACGCGCGGGCCGACTTTGATGCCGTGGCGCGGGTACTGCAGGCGGCCCAGGCGGCAGGTATTACCCGCGTTGGTTTTGTCACCGAACCGCCCAAGGCACCCTGAGATGGCCATCGATTTTGACGACACTGCGCAGGCCGACAGCCTGGATCTGGCCGCAGGCATGAACATCACACCTTTGATTGACGTGCTGCTGGTGTTGTTGGTGATGTTGATCATCACCATTCCGATTCAGTTGCACTCGGTCAACATGGAGTTGCCCGCCGGTGCGCCGCCACCTCAGGCCAGTGTGCCACTGGTGGTGCGTATTGAAATCACCGCCGACAACCAGTTGTTATGGAATGACACGCTGCTGCCCAACCGGCAAGCTTTGCTGGAACACCTGCAGGCCGCATCGGTCTTGACCGAGCAACCCGAGATTCATGTGCGGGCACAGAGCAAGGCCAAGTACGACACCGTGGCAGCGGTGCTGACCGCCGCCCAGCGGCTGGGACTGCAGAAGATGGGTGTGGTGGGGCTGGAGGCCTACGCGCAGTGAAGGATGACTGATTGACAGTGCCAGTCGTGAACCCACTTCGCATCATCCTGGCGACCCTGAACGCCAGGTATATCCATGCTTCGCTAGGCTTGCGCTACCTGCTGGCCAATCTGGATCGGCATGGTGGCGCGGGTTTGCGGGCACAAACTGTGATGCGCGAGTACACCATCTCAAGGCCAGCGCAAGCGGTGGTGGACGACCTGCTGGTCACGCTGGGGCCAGCCTCTAAGGCGACGCAAATCATTGGTTTTGGCGTGTACATCTGGAACGTGACGCAAACTCATGAGGTGCTGCGTTTGCTGAAAGCCGCGCGCCCCAACGTCAAAGTGGTGTTGGGCGGGCCGGAGGTCAGCCATGAAGTGGACCAGCAGCCCATCGTCCAACTGGCCGACCATGTGATCACCGGCTGGGGCGATGTGAGCTTTGCCAAGCTGTGCCGATCGTTACTTGATGGTCCCAAGCCCTTGAACAAAGTCATCCCCGGCGAGCAACCCGGCTTGGCTGAGATTGACTTGCCCTACGCCGAGTACAACGATGGCGATCTGGCGCACCGCCTGCTCTATGTGGAAACTTCCCGTGGCTGCCCTTTTAAGTGCGAATTTTGTTTGAGTTCTCTGGACAAAACCGCTTGGGGCTTTGAGTTGGACCGCGTGCTGTTGGCGCTGGATACCTTGTACCAACGTGGCGCGCGTAACTTCAAGTTTGTGGACCGCACCTTCAATTTGAAGGTCGACCACTCGGTGCGCATCCTGCAATTTTTTCTGGACCGCTTGCCTGCGCGTGATGCGCCAAAAAGTGAACAACTGTTTCTGCACTTCGAAGTGATTCCCGACCACTTGCCGGAACGTTTGCGCGTCATGCTGGCGCAGTTCCCGCCAGGTGTGTTGCAGCTTGAAGTCGGCGTGCAAAGCTTTAACCCTGATGTGCAACACACCATTTCCCGCCGCCAAGACAACGCTGCCACCGAGGCCAACCTGCGCTGGTTGCTGGTCCACAGCCACGCACACCTGCACGCCGATTTGATCTTTGGTCTGCCGGGCGAAACGCTGCAAAGTTTTGCTGACGGGTTTGATCGCTTGCTGGCTATTGGTCCACATGAAATTCAGCTCGGCATCTTGAAGCGTTTGCGCGGCACACCCATCACGCGGCACACCCAAACGCATGGCATGGTGTATGACACGCAACCACCCTACACGGTGCAGCAAACCGATGTGGTCGACGCCGACACCATGATGCGCTTCACCCGGTTTGCCCGTTACTGGGATGTGCTGGCCAACTCCGGGCGCTTTGTGCAAACACTGGCCATGGTGCTGCACCGATTGCCAGAGGCCTCGCCGTTTTGGCGCTTCATGGCGCTGGCCGATGGCTTATGGCGGCATCTGGGCAGCACCCATCAGCTCACGCCTGAGGTGCTGGTGGACTCCTTGTTGGATTACCTCAGCCAGCACTTGTCAGCCGATGACGTGCGCACCGCTCTATTGGCCGACTACATCGCCAGCGGTGCACGCGCCAACCCCGAAGCACTGCGTGGCTTGCTGCCCAGGCAAGCGCCATCACTACCCCAGACGACGCGCCCACTGGCCACGCGGCAAGACCGGCATCGTACTGAACTGCTACTTATTAAGTAGCTTGCAGCGCAATAAATACAATGGCTACAGGCAAATTTTTTATAAATTAGTGATGCGACTCACCAAGACGGGTGAAGGCACAACCGGCGCATCGCCAATGTCAATGAAAGTCAACAGCGCTTGCTTTGCGCGTTCGGCACTTGCTTGGTCCGCCGCATGCACCACGGCGAGTGGCTCGCAGGCCTGAACCGCTTGGCCGACCTGAACAAACTGCGTGAAGCCCACGCGTGCATCCACCGTGTCGGTCGCTTTACGGCGCCCTCCGCCAAGTTCCACCACCGCCAAGCCAATGTCGCGCGTGGCCATGCGGGTCACAAAACCACTGCGTGGTGCAGCCACCGACAACTTAACCGGTGCCACAGGCAAGTAGTGCGCTGGTCGTTCTGCAAAATCTGCCGGGCCACCGAGTGCAGTCACCATGCGAGCAAATTGCTCCAGCGCCCGGCCGCCGCGCAATGCGGCGTCAACCTGCTGCAGCGCGGCGTTATCGTCTGGCGCCAGACCACCCATCACCAGCAGTTCGGCACTCAAAGTTCGCGTGACTTCCAGCAGGCGTTGGTCCACCGATTCGCCGCGCAAGAACTGCACCGCTTCCAATACCTCCAGCGCATTGCCGCAGGTGCGGCCCAGCACCTGGTTCATGTCGGTCAGCCAGGCGCGAGTCGGCAAACCGGCCGAATTGGCCACACGCACCAGCGACTCAGCCAGGGTGGTGGCCATGGGCATGGAATCTGCAAATGCGCCGTTGCCCACCTTCACATCCATCACCAGCCCCTGCAGGCCAGCTGCGAGTTTTTTGGACAGGATGCTGGCGGTGATCAGCGGCACTGACTCCACCGTGGCGGTCACGTCGCGGATGGCATACAGCCTGCGGTCGGCGGGTGCCAGGTCATCCGTTTGGCCAATGACGGCGCAGCCTGCGGTTTGTAACGCCCGGTGCAACGTGGGCAGATCGGGCGCACATTGGTAGCCGGGGATGCTGGCCAGTTTGTCCAGCGTGCCACCCGTGTGGCCCAGGCCACGGCCCGAGATCATGGGCACGATGCCACCGCAGGCGGCCACGATGGGTGCCAGCATCAGGCTGACTTTGTCACCCACGCCGCCAGTGGAATGTTTGTCCAGAATCGGGCCGTGCAGCTTGGCTGCTGCCCAGTCCATGATCTGGCCAGAATGCGTCATGGCCTGGGTCAGGTTCACCGTCTCCGATTCGCTCATGCCATTGAGGAACATGGCCATGGCAAGTGCGGCGCCTTGGCCTTCGCTCCATGAGTCATTGACCAGCCCACCGACAAAGCTGTCGATGTGAGCGCGCGTCAAGTCCCCGCCATCGCGCTTGATGCGGATGATTTCTTGCGCCAGCATCAGTTTGGGCTGCTGGGTGGCGACTTGTCTCTGCCGTTCAATCAGCGCCCATAGGTGGCAGTGAAGCTGGCCTTGCCCAGCATGTTGGCACCCAGGCCCTTGTTCAGCACAAAGGAAAAGAGCGAGGCCGTGCCGGTTTTGGGGATGCCGCCGGCTTGTTGCACATCATCCACCGCCAGGGCGTACAGGGTGAAGTTGTAGCGGTGCGGTTTGTCGCCCACCGGCGGGCAGGGGCCGCCGTAGTTACCGTTCACACCCGTGGCACCGGTGTCCAAAAAGTCGGTGGCACCACCCCAGGCTGGCACCGGCAGGGTGCTTGGTGAATTGCCCGCGCCTTGCGGCAGTGCGGTGGTTGTGGGCGGAATGTTGTACACCGTCCAGTGCCAGAAGCCGGCACCCGTGGGGGCGTCCGGATCATGGATTTGCAGGGCCAAAGACTTGGTGCCAGCCGGCACGTTGCTCCAAACCAGCGCCGGTGACACATTGCCCCCCTTGCAGCCAAAACCGTTCAGAATGAACTTATCGGCAAAGGTGCCATTGGCCAGATCCGGACTGGACAGGGTGAACGTGCCGCTCTGCGCCACGGCAGGCAAACTGGCCAGGCTCAGGCCCAAGGCAGCAGCAGACAAAGCGAGCGTAGTGGCGAGGCGTGTGGGTGCGTTCATGGGGTGATCTCCTATTGGTTTTTGAGTAATTGATTCGTGGGTGGAATCAGAGGCGGATTATTGACCAACGCTGCATTTGCTGCCGATGCCATGTAACTGGCTGGCAGGTTGGAAAGTACCCGTTGCAGGGAGTGTGTTCAGTAGCTGCCGCCTAGTTGGGCGTGGGTTGCAGATTCCGGGTTCAACACGGCTTCGATGTCGCCCAACAGGCTGCTGGCACCAATACGAAAGCGTTTGGGTGTGAGTGTGGCCAAGCCTAAAAGCTGCTGAGTCAAAGCTTCATAATGAATAGCTTCCTGCACTGTCTTTATGCCGCCTGAGGCCTTAAAACCCACATGATCTCTGGCAGACGAACTGGCGGCAATGGCGCTGAGCATGGCGCGTGCAGCTTCCACCGTGGCATGCACCGGGGTTTTGCCGGTGCTGGTTTTTAGAAAGTCCGCGCCCGCATCCAGGGCCAATTGACTGGCGCGCTGAATCAGCAAAGGTGTTTTAAGTTCGCCGGTTTCCAGGATGACTTTGAGCACTAGGCCCGGGCAGGCCTGGCGCACAGCGTTTAGCAAGTTGGACACCGCCATGTCGTCACCTGCGATGAGTGTCTTGTACGGCAGCACCACGTCCACCTCGTGCGCGCCGGTCTGCACGATCTGCTGAGTGTCACGCACGGCGGCATTCACATCCGCGTTGCCATGCGGGAAATTGGCCACTGCCGCCACTGCAATGTGTGCCGGCAGTTGCGAGCGCGCAAACGCCGCCAGGCGTGGCCAGACACACACGGCAGCTACGTGACCCAGCGGGCTCTGGGCACGTTGGCACAGCTTGGCAATGTCTGCTTCTGTGTCCAGGTCGTTCAGGCTGGTGAGGTCCAGGCAGGTCAGGGCGATGCGGGCACCGGCGGCCAAGGAAAGCGTGGATGGATTCATGGTTCAGGTAGTTTGGCAATGATGTCCGCCAACAAACGGCTGGCATGGGCACTTCCCTCTTGTGCTTGTTGCAAAGTATGGGCGTGGCTCAGGTGCTCGGTCGACATGCCCGCACCCAAGTTGGTGATGAATGACAAGGCCAGCACCCGCATGCCTAAATGCCGCGCCAGAATAGTCTCGGGCACGGTGCTCATGCCTACCGCATCGGCGCCCAGCAGCCGGGCCATGCGTATTTCAGCTGGGGTTTCAAACTGCGGTCCCAGAAACCAGGCATAGACACCTTCAAAAAGCGTAGCGCCTTGCGCAAGTGCGGTAAGGGCTGCAAGTCGATTGAGCTTATGGTCATATGCATCCACCATATTGACAAAACGCTCCGAGCCACTTGATCCCACCAAGGGCGAACGCTGCGGCAGGTTGAGGTGGTCGGTGATTAGCATCAGGCTCTGAGGCGGCATGTCCAGGCGCAGACTGCCCGCTGCATTGGTTTGCACCAAGGTGTGGCAACCCAGCTGCTTCATCACCTGCAGGGGCAATGCCATGCCATCGACCGCGCCGGATTCGTAACCGTGTTTGCGCCCGCTCATCACCGCCACTGGTTGTTTGCCAATGTGCCCCAGCCACAAGGTAGCGCTGTGGCCGGTCACCGTGGGTTGCGGAAAGCCAGGCAGGTCGGTGTATTGGATTTGGATCGCATCGGCGATGTGGTCCGTCAGACCGCCCCAGCCCGACCCCAACACCACGGCAATGCGCGGCTGGAGCTGATGTGCAGCTTGTTTTATCGCGCCGAGAGCGGCAGAAGCGGAGATGGCCATGGGAACCTAATCGGCATTCAAGTGGTCTGGCCCAAAGCTCTCAGGCAGCAGGGCGCTGAGTGTGTGGCGAGGCCCTAGTTCAGTGGCATTGGCGCTCAGAATGGGCATTTCCGCAGGGCCAAATTCACGCAGCTTTTGGCGGCAACCACCGCAGGGTGTGATCCAGTTGCCAGCGCCACCGTTGCCGACCACCAGCACGGCATGTGCCCGCGTGCCACCGGCCAGCACCATTGCGCTCAAGGCAGCCGCTTCTGCGCACAAACCTTCGGGATACGCTGCGTTTTCCACATTGCAACCTGCGTGAATTTGACCATGCTCGTCCAGCACGGCCGCACCGACTTTGTACTTTGAATACGGCGCGTAGGCTTTCAACTGGGCGCTGCGGGCGGCTTGCAACAAGGCGTGTTGTTGGGCGTCAGAGAGAGTAAAAATTGACATGGCCGCACTGTACTGCGAACCGAGTGCACAAGCCCAGCGTCAACGGGTGACCCTGGGCCAGAGTGCAGAACTGTCTGGCACCGAAGCCGCCTCCGCGTTGCATGCAATCTGGTGATCCACATCGTCCTTCAGTCCAACGCCAGTCAGGCGTTTGGCCCGGGCTTGGGTCATCAATTGGTGCAGTGTCAACGTTGCCGCATCCACCGACAAACCGGCAGGGCGCACATTGGAGATGCAATTGCGCGCCGCATCCGTGGTGCCCACTTTGGGCTGCCAGGTGATATACAGCCCCATGCTGTCGGGCGAACTCAAACCCGGGCGTTCTCCAATCAGTACCACCACAAGCTTGGCGCGCAACTGTTCACCCACTTCGTCACCCACAGCCACGCGCCCCTGTGACACCACAGTGAATGGTGCTACGGTCCAGGTGTTAGCTGCGTCATGGGCCAAGCGCTGCAACATGACCGACACAAAGGGCAGCGCGTTTTGGTGAATCGCCAAGGGTGAGAGCCCGTCTACGACAACAAAAGCCACGTCAAAATTTTGGGCAGTCCTGCCGCTTTGCCAGAGCGTCAGGGTTTCAAGTGAAGCCGCATCCAGGCGCCGCCCCAGGTCCGGACGTTGCAGGTAAGTCGTCCGATCGGCAGCCTGGCTTTGCAACATCAGGGTTGGCAAACCCTGACTCTCCAAGCTGGCCGCAAGGCCGTGCGCATCCAGTGGCAGATGCACCGCATCGCGCGCTTGCGCATGGGCCAGTTGAAATGCCAGATGTGCTACGGTGGGCTGGCTGACACCCGCGCGACCCAGCGCAATGCGAGCGTCGGTGAAACTCCTTAGCCCCTCCGACGGCGTCGCAGTTATCAGGGCGGGCAGCGTCATCAGGCAGTTCCCAATCGTGCAATGGCTGATGCAAAAGGTGCTGCCAGTTGGTTCGTCAATCTCTGTGGAGCATCAGGCAAATCGTTGGCGGCGCAAATGCCCATTTTTTCCAGCCACGCTTCAAACTCAGGCGCTGCGCGCAGGCCCAGTATTTGACGCATGACCTGGGCATCGTGGAACGAGGTGCTCTGGTAGTTCAGCATGATGTCGTCAGAGCCCGGCACGCCCATGATGAAGTTGCAGCCCGCCGCCCCCAGAAGGGTCAACAGGGCGTCCATGTCATCCGAATCGGCTTCGGCGTGGTTGGTGTAGCAGACGTCGCAGCCCATGGGCACGCCCAGCAACTTGCCGCAAAAATGGTCTTCCAGACCAGCGCGGGTGATTTGTTTGCCATTGAACAAATACTCAGGCCCAATGAAGCCAACGACGGTGTTGACCAGCAGTGGCTTGAAGTGCCGCGCCACCGCATAGGCACGCGCTTCGATGGTCTGCTGGTCACAACCATGGTGGGCGTTGGCCGACAGCGCGCTGCCCTGGCCGGTCTCGAAATACATCACGTTACCGCTGGGCTGGCCATGCTCGTCGAGCAGCGTGGCGCGATGCAAGGAAAGTGCGGCGTCGCGTGCTTCTTGCAACAAGGCCAGGTTCAGGCCAAAGCTGCTGTTGGTGGCCTCGGTGCCACCAATCGATTGAAACACCAGATCCACCGGCGCGCCTCGCCCAATGGCCTGAAGGGTGTTGGTCACATGGGTAAGCACACAGGACTGGGTCGGAATACCGTAATGGGCAATCACGTCGCCCAACATGTGCAGCAGGCGCACCACCTGAGGCACGTTGTCACTGGCCGGGTTGATGCCAATCACCGCGTCACCGCTGCCCAGCAGCAGGCCGTCGAGCAAGCTGGCGGCAATACCTTGCATGTCATCCGTGGGGTGATTGGGCTGAAGTCGCGTGGCCATGCGACCGGCCAAGCCAATGGTGCTGCGAAAGCGGGTCACCACCCGGCATTTGCGGGCGATCAGCACCAGGTCTTGCAGCCGACACAGCTTGCTGGCAGCGGCCACCATTTCTGGCGTTAGACCAGGCGCGAGGTCAGCCAAGCTTTGGGCGTTGGCGTTGTCGCTCAGCAGCCAGTTGCGAAAGTCGCCCACTGTGAGGTGGCTGACTGGGGCGAACGCCTGCGCGTCGTGGCTGTCCAGAATCAGCCGGGTGACTTCATCGTCTTCATACGGTACGACCGCCTCACTTAAAAATTGACGGAGCGGGACTTCAGCCAGCGCCATTTGCGCTGCCACCCGTTCCTGCGCATTCGCTGCAGCCACGCCCGCCAGTTGATCGCCCGAGCGCTGCGGACTGGCTTTGGCCAGGAGCGTACGCAGGGTCTCAAAGTGATAGTCGTGAGCGTTTATGGTGTGGGCGTAAGGCATGGCTTGGTTTGCAACTGCAGCCACGAATGCACTGGCCAGTCGCTGCGAAATTGGCTCTGCGTTCCTCCGAATATCACCCCACCACCAGCGACAGAAGCTGGGTGATGCGTCGCGAACGTTTTGAGCCCTTTGAAATAGTCTGGATTGACTGTGGCACCCGCCTTGATCTCGATCGCGTGCATCTTGCCACCTGTGGGTAGCAGCAGATCAATCTCGTTACCCTCCGAATCGCGGTAGAAATACATCTCGGCGTTTTCACCGGCGTTGAGGCGGTCTTTCATGGCCTCCATGATGACAAAGTTTTCAAACAAACTTCCCCACAAGGGGTCATGGGCCACTTGCTCTGCGGTTCGCAGTCCAAGCAGCCAGCAGGCCAAGCCCACGTCGTAAAAGTATAGTTTTGGTGCTTTGATTAAACGCTTGCCGGTGTTGGTAAACCAGGGCGGCAGCAAATGCACGATGTAGCTGGTCTGCAGCAAGTCAATCCAGGCGCGCGCCGTCACATGCGATATACCCGCATCGTTGCCCAGGCTGTTTAGATTGAGCAACTGCCCTGTGCGACCTGCGCATAGGCGCACGAACCTCTCAAAGCGTTGCTGGTCCTGCACCGCAGCCAGTTGCCGCAAGTCGCGCTCCACATAGGTGGCAAAGTAGTCCGCCAAGGCTTGTGACGGACTTAGTTTTTTGTCATGGATGCGTGGGTAAAACCCAGTTAGCAGGGTTTGGGGCAAGTCAGGCGCAACGGCATCTTTCCCACGCAGGACTTGTACTTCTGCCAAAGTGAACGGCAGCAGTCGCAATACGGCAGTTCGGCCAGCCAAAGACTGCGATACCTGCGTCATCAACTCAAACTGGTGACTGCCCGTCAGAATATACCGACCGGGTTGCGGGTCGGTATCCACCATGCCCTGCAGGTACGAAGTCAGCTCGGGCGCTCGTTGGATCTCGTCAAAGATGGCCCCTAGCCGGTAGGCTGTCAAAAAGCCCCTTGGGTCGTCAGTGGCAAAGCGACGCACGTCAGGATCTTCCAGTGTGACATAAGGCTTGTCGGCAAACAAACTTTTAGCCAGCGTGGTCTTGCCACTTTGCCTGGGACCCGTCAAAGTGATCACCGGGAATTGCGCAGCTAATTGCTGAAGCAAGGGAGAAATGTGACGTTGAATCATGGTGCCATGGTATGACAAAAACCTGCAATTTGAAAATCATTTCTTCAGATTGCAGGTTTTAAACCATGTAGCTAGTTCAAGATGTTGAGTTGGACTCGCTTGATTTAGACCCCCGCATCATGGTTAGCGCCAGCATGGCTGATGCCACCATCAGCAACAGACTCACCGCGTTGAGCACCGGGGTGGCGCCTTCGCGCATGCGGCCGTACATCATCACGGTCAGCGGTGCGTCCGAACCCACCAGCATCAGTGTGGTGTTGAAGTTCTCAAAGCTCATCAAGAACGAGATGGCGGCCGAGCCAATCANNCCAATCAGCGCGGGTTTCAGGTACGGCAGGGCGATGGTCCACAGCACCGCAGCGCGGGTGGCGCCAAGGTTGTAGGCGGCTTCTTCCAGCGTGACATCAAAACGCTTCAGACGCGCGGTAATGGTCAGTGTGGCAATTGACACGATGTACGAGAACTGGCCAAGCACCACCAGCGGCAAACCGGGGCGAAGAAATTCGAGTTCCAGGCCGTAAAGGTCATCGGCCAAGTTGGCGATGCGGCTGGCAAAGGCCAGGATCGAGATACCCAAAATCACCCCCGGGATCACCAACGGGGCCAGCATCAATAGGCTGAGCGCCTGTTTACCGCGAAACTGCGTGCGCTCAATCAGAAACGCGTTGGCTGTGCCCACCAGCACCGACAACACCGTGACCCAACAGGCCACCAACACGCTGGTCCACAAGCTGCCCAACATGGCGCTATCAGCGAACAGCCCGCGCCGGGTAGATGTGGCGCTGCCCAGAAACCANNTGAAGCCGCGCCAAGGGGGCGCGGGGTAGGGGGCGTCGTTAAACGCAAACACCGCCACGATGACCAGCGGCAAAAACAAAAATGCAAAAAACGCCACACCGTAAATCACGGTGCTGACGCGCAACCAGGCGGGGCGGGGCAGAGACGCGATCATGAGCGCTGCATCACTTCGCCAAATCTTTGCCCAGACAGCTTCAAGCCAGCCCAGACGATGGCGGTGCTTAAACCCAACAGCAAAAAGCCAAACGCCGCGCCTTGTTCCCAGTTGAACCGGGTTATGAACTGGGTGTAGATCTGCTCGGTGAACCACTGAGAATTCTTGCCTCCCAGGAGCGTGGGCGTGAGGTAGTTGCCCAGCGTGAGCATGAACACCACGATGCAACCTGCCACGATGCCAGGTGCGGCATGAGGGATGACGATCTGCCGCAGAATCGACCAGCCATTGCCGCCCAAATCGTAAGCCGCTTCAATCAGTGAGTCATCCAAGCTTTCGAGCGCGCTGATTAGCGGAATCACCATGAACAACATCGAGGTGTAGACCAGCCCGATCAGAATGGTCGCATCGTGATAAAGCATTTCGACCGGCGCAGGCGTCACACCTAACCAGACCAAAAAAGCCGGCAACACGCCCGATTCACGCAGCAAAATCATCCACCCCAAAGTGCGCACAGTCTCTGAGACCCAAAACGGGATCAGGCACATGACAAACAGCATGGATTTGCCTCGCACCAGTTTGGCAATGGTCCAGGCGATCGGAAAGGCCATCAAGAGCGTTATCGCGGTCGCCAAAATCGACATCACTGCGGTGCGCACAAAGGTGTGCCAGTACAGCGGCTCATCCACAAAGGTGAGATATTGCGAGAGGCTGAGTTCGTACACACGCGGTGACACACGCGCTCGCAGCGACAAGATGCCCAATTCAATATGCGGCAACACGATCAGGCCCAGCAACCACAACAAGGCAGGCGCCAACAGCAGCATGAGCATCAGCCGCGCTTGTGTGCGCATGCCTGTATGGGTGTCAGTCGACATGGCCCGTGCCACCGGCCGTAAAACACACCGCCCGTTGCGGGTCAAACCCAAAGGCCACGGTTTCGCCCACTGTCAGGTCAGCAAACTCCCCGGTTTGCGGCAGTGCAATCCGGAACTCGGTGTGGGACTGCACCTCGGTCAGCAGCACGGCTGAGTTGGCGCCGTCAAACAGCAGACTGTCCACCCTGGCGCTGTAATGGGGCAAGCCCGCGTCTGCAAGCACGCTGCTGCTGCGCGCCAGGCGGGCCACTTCGGGTCGTACAAAGGCTTCAACCGCGTCACCTCGGGCGATGTGGCCGATGGCGCGCGCCGGAATCACCATCCCCTGCGCGCTGGTCACCGTGATGGTGTTGCCATTGACCTCGGTGGCGCGCCCAGCGAGTCGGTTGTTGGCACCCACGAAACCCGCCACAAAAGGCGTGTGGGGCTCGTAGTACAGCGCTTGTGGCGTGCCCACTTGCTCGAACTTGCCCTGGTTCATCACTGCCACATGGTCAGATAACACCAGCGCTTCAGACTGGTCGTGTGTGATGTAGACGAAGGTGGTGCCAAAGGCGGCTTGCAACTGCTTGAGTTCGATCTTCATGTGCTCGCGCAGTTTCAGATCGAGTGCGCCCAGCGGTTCGTCCAGCAGCAGCAGCGTTGGCTCCAGCACCAGGCTGCGGGCAATGGCCACGCGCTGCTTCTNNGCAATGGCCACGCGTTGCTTTTGCCCACCGGAGAGTTGGTCTACACGCTTGCTTTCGGCGCCGGCCAAGCTGACGCGCTCCAGCATCTCGCCGACACGGCGTTTGATTTCGTCTTTGGCCACGCCGCGGCGCGCCAGGCCGTAACCTACGTTGTCGCCCACATTCATCATGGGAAACAGCGCCAGGTGCTGAAACACCATGTTCACCGGGCGCTTGTTGGGTGGGACGCCATTCATCGGCTTGCCGCCGATGTGGATGTCACCCGTGTCCTGGCTCTGAAAGCCGGCAATCATGNNTGCCGCAGCCCGAGGGGCCGAGAATCGAGAAAAAACTGCCGCGCGCGACCTCAAACGACAAGTCGTCCACCGCACGGAAAGCACCGTAGTGCTTGGCGACGCGGGTGGCGCGCAGGTCCGGTAATGCTGAGTCCGACGGGTCGGACGCAGCGGGCATTGAAGAATTCAATGCAGTGAGCTCTTAGCAGCTTGGCTTAGTTCGCAGCCTTGATGCGATCCAACACGCGGCCTTCGATGTCTTCAATGCCAGCAGGAACTGCCGGGTACCACTTCACGTTTTTCAGCGCGGCTTCAGGGAAGCTGGCTGCAAACTGTGCTTTGAGTTTGGCATCAGCCAACTGGTCAGCACCCTTGGAAGCGGTGAAGTTGCCGGCTGATGCGCCCACCTTGGCAGCAATCTCTGGGCGCATGTTGAAGTTGATCCAGGCGTAGGCGGCGGCATCGTTCTTGCCCTTGGCTGGAATGGCAAAAGTATCGATCCAGCCGAGCGCGCCCGCCTTGGGTGCGATGAACTGAATTTCAGCCTTTTCGTTGTTGAGCTTCCAGCCGCCCGTGTCCCACATCATGGCGCCGACGATTTCACCCGCGCGCATGCCGTTGAGCAATTGGTCTTTGTTGTCCCAGAAGAACTTCAGGTTACCTTTGCACGCGGTGATGGTCTTGCCCACTTCGTCCATCAAAGCGCCGTAGGCTTTGGGGTCGTTGTACAGCGCAAACGGGTCTTTGCCAGAGGCAAAGGCGAAGGCCAGCAGGGTGGGGCGCTTCAGGCGCACCGCCGTCTTGCCTTTGAATTCTGCCTTGCACAGGTCGGGGTAGTTGTCCATCTTTGCCAGCTTGGTGTTGACCACCAGGCCGTCGGTGCCCCAGATGTGAGGCACGCCGTAAACCTTGCCAGACAGCGTGGTGTTCTTCTTGGTGGCATCCAGCATGGAGGGGATGAACAGCTCGGCTTTGAGCTTGCTCAGGTCCATCGGTTTATAGATTGCAAACTCGGCCTGAGGTCCGGTGATGCGGTCTTGTGAGGGTTGGGCCAAGTCGAAGCCTGCGCCGCCAGTGGCGCGCAGTTTGGAAATCATTTCTTCGTTGTTCGATAGAGTCAACTCAACCTTGTAGCCGCTTTCTTTTTCGAACTGCGCCACGATGTCGGCGGGCGCGTAATCGGCCCAGGTCAACAAGCGAAAAGTCTTTTCTTGGGCGTTGGCCAAGCCAACAGCGCCAAGAGCCAGGATGCCAGCAGCGATCAATGAATAGCGGATTTTCATGTGGGAGTCCTTTGGGTTGATGAATGAACAGTCGTCCGAGTCCGAAATCTCTTAGCCCGGGGACAGCGGCGCAGAGTACGACACTTTAATGACATTTTGGTGTCAATGCGCACGGGTTTGCCCCATGATGATCGAATTTTCTGAATGGCGGAAATTCTTGCTATCGTTGGGCCAAACATGCCAATGTTGGCGTGTCAAGGAGTGAAACATGGCAATGGATGTGGTGGACTACCAGATTTTTGGCAACGAAATGCAGTATGTTGAGGTCGAACTCGACCCGGGTGAGGCTGCAGTGGGTGAGGCCGGGGTGATGATGTACATGCAAGCAGGCATCCAGATGGACACGGTGTTTGGTGATGGCGCGCAGCAAGGCGACCTGTTTGGCAAGCTAATGGGGGCGGGAAAACGGTTGCTGACCGGAGAGAGCCTGTTTACCACCGTGTTTTTGAATACCGCTCCCAGCAAACAGCATGTGGCGTTCGCCGCTCCTTACCCAGGCAAGATCGTGCCGATGGATTTGCGGGCTTTGGGTGGCACCCTTCTGTGCCAAAAGGATTCGTTTTTGTGTGCGGCCAAAGGCGTGTCGCTGGGTATTGCTTTCCAAAAGAAACTTGGTGTGGGGCTGTTTGGTGGTGAAGGCTTCATCATGCAAAAGCTCGATGGCGACGGCATGGCCTTTGTGCATGCGGGCGGCACTTTGATGGAGCGCAATCTGGCGCCGGGCGAGACCTTGCGCGTGGACACCGGCTGTGTGGTGGCCTACCAGCCTTCAGTGGACTTTGACGTGCAATACGTGGGCAAGATCAAATCGGCGTTGTTTGGCGGTGAGGGTTTGTTTTTTGCCACCTTGACTGGCCCGGGCCGGATCTGGCTGCAGTCGCTGCCACTGTCCCGCTTGGCCAATCGGATCATCCTGTCGGCGCCGGCAGCGGGTGGTCGTTCGTCAGAGCAAGGCTCGTTGTTGGGCGGTGCGGCCATTGGCGGCACGCTGCTTGGCGGTGGCTTACTCGGCGGGCTGATGGGCGGCGAGGACGAGTAGGTCGCCATGCATAAGCTTTTTAGGTCTCTAGCCCTTTATTTATAAGAGGTCACAGCTATTTAATCAGGAGTCACTATGCCAGTCGTTGTCGTCGCCAATCCCAAAGGGGGTGTGGGCAAATCCACCCTGTCTACCCAGATCGCGGGTTACTTTGCGTCCCAGAGCTATCGAGTGATGCTTGGGGATGCGGATAGGCAGCAGTCCAGCCGACTTTGGTTGTCTTTGCGACCACCCGGTGCACGGCCCATTGCCACCTGGGACATGGGCAGCGACCCGATCGCCAAACCGCCCAAAGGTACGACGCATGTGGTGCTGGATACGCCAGCGGGTTTGCATGGCAAGCGGCTCAAGGAAATCCTGAAGCAGGCCCACAAGGTTGTGGTGCCGCTGCAGCCCAGCGTCTTTGATATTTTTGCCACACGTGCCTTTCTGGACGAATTGGCCGAAAGTTCACGCGCCGCCAAGCTTCAGATCGGCATTGTGGGCATGCGGGTGGATGAGCGCACCCGCGCGGCTGACCAGTTGCACCACTTTGTGGAGTCCATCGGGCTGCCGGTGTTGGGCTATGTGCGTGACACGCAAAATTACATCCAGCTCGCAGCCCGAGGCCTGACCGTGTTTGACCTAGCACCCGAGCGGGTGGCGCGCGACCTGGCCCAATGGCAACCGATTTGCCGCTGGTTGGACGTTTAACTACCCCAAATGCTTGCCCACAATCCCGGCCAGCTCAAACATGCTGACCTGGGATTTGCCGAACACCGGTAGCAGCTTGGCGTCGGCGTTGATGGCACGTTTGTTGGTGGCATCCTGCAGGCCGTTGGCTTTGATGTAGTCCCACAGCTTTTTGATCACCTGGGCGCGGGCGATTGGCTCGGCGCCAATTACCGCGGCCAGATCGGCGCTCGGTGTGGCACCGCTGCCGGCGGCTGGGGATTTGCGGGGGGCTTTTGGCACGGCGGCTTTGGCAATCTTCTTGGCCGGTGCCTTTGCAGATTTCTTGGCTGTAGCCACCGTCTTTGAAGCGCCACCAGCTACTGATTTGGCAGCAACCGCCTTTGCTGCAGCGCCGGCTGATGGTTTGCGCGGCGGGAACTTGCTCGGTGCAAACTCAAAATTTACCTTGCCAGCAGACGCATCCCAGGCCAGCATGGCTTTGAACGCGCGGCGGGTGCGCATGGACACAAACTTGTCCAGCAGGTCGGTCTTGCCGGTAGCGAGCAGTTTTTGCATCTGGCTACGCTCAATCGGCTGCTGCAAGATGACTTGGCCGGTCTTGAAGTCGCAACTGGGCGTGGCCTGCGCATGGGTCGGAACAGACTTGTCGCAGACGTAGTTCTTGCCGTGCTCGAACACTTTGCCACCGGTTGTGGCGCCACATTTGGGGCAGTCGCCCAGGGACTCCTGGGCTGAAAAGTCGACGAGCTCACCGGTTTCCTCGCCCTTCTTGTCATCACCAAAGTCAAATTCCAGCTTGTAGTTTTTGGTCTCCTCGTCAAACTTGATGACCATCTCGGCGGTGAAAGGCCAGCCCGCTTTGGAGCGAAAACCGTCCAGCGGGCCGATCTTGCGGTCACGCAGGAATTGCTCGACTTCGGTTTGCTCAAAGGTGCGTCCAGCGGGCGTTTTGCCAAATGAGAAACCGCAGCCGTCGTTGGCACCATCTGCGCCGGCGCAGGTATAGCGTCGGTAGTTCTCCTTGACCACACCGCCGCAGTTTGGGCAGGGGGTGTGTAAGGTGATGTAGTTGCCAGGCACGGTGTCGCGGTCGTACTCTTTGGCTTTGCGCACCATGCGCTCGGTCATGGAAGCGATCTCAGCCATGAAGGTGTCGCGCGACAGGCGGCCGTGCTCCATCTGGTTGAGCTTGTATTCCCATTCGCCGGTGAGTTCGGCCTTGGAAAGCTCTTCCACCTGCAGGCCGCGCAGCAGCGTCATCAGCTGAAACGCCTTGGCCGTCGGAATCAATTCGCGACCTTCGCGCAGCATGTATTTTTCGGCGATCAGACCTTCGATAACGCTGGAGCGTGTCGCGGGCGTGCCCAGGCCTTTCTCTTGCATGGCCTCGCGCAGTTCGTCGTCTTCCACCAACTTGCCCGCACCTTCCATGGCGCCCAGCAGTGTGGCTTCTGAGTAACGTGCCGGTGGGCGGGTGGCAAGGCCTTTGGTCTCAACCGTTTCGGTGCGCACCCGTTCGCCAGCTTGTACCGGNNATGGCCAGCCAGCCCGGTTTGACCAGCACCTTACCTTCGGTTTTGAAAGGATACGCGTGGGTGGCTACGGTCACCGTGCTGATGCGAGTGGTGACTTGGTACTCGGCACTCGGGAAAAACACCGCCATAAAGCGGCGCACCACCAGGTCATACAGCTTTTGTTCGGCTTCCGACAAGCCGCTTGGAGCCTGGAGCGTCGGGATGATGGCAAAGTGATCGCTGACCTTGCTGTTGTCAAAAATGCGCTTGGATGGTTTGACGTAGTTGTTGGCCAAGGCAGTCTGGGCGTGCGGTGCCAGGTGCTTCATGCCGCTGTGCGCCAGCATCTCGAAAGTGTCCTTGACCACCGGCACATAGTCCTCCGGCAGGGCGCGTGAGTCGGTCCGTGGGTAGGTCAGCGCTTTGTGGCGCTCGTACAAGCTTTGCGCCAGCGACAGCGTGGTCTTGGCCGAGAAACCAAATTTGCCATTGGCCTCGCGCTGCAAACTGGTCAGGTCAAACAAAGCAGGTGCGGCTTGCGTGGTGGGTTTGCTTTCTTCGGTGACACTGGCGCTTTGACCACGAACTGCGTCAGCGATGGCCAGGGCCTCACGCTGCGTCCACAGGCGGTCGGCTTTTTTCTCGGCATCTTCGGGGTCTTTTTTCCAGTCGGGGTTGAACCATTTTGCCGGGTACTCACCGGCAGCCGCAGCAAACACCGCGTGGATTTCCCAGTAGTCACGCGACACAAAGGCGCGGATCTTTTCTTCACGTTCCACCACGATGCTCAGGGTCGGGGTTTGCACCCGGCCGACTGTGGTTAAAAAGAAGCCACCATCGCGTGAGTTGAACGCGGTCATGGCGCGGGTGCCGTTGATACCCACCAGCCAGTCGGCCTCACTGCGGCAACGAGCGGCATCGGCCAGCGGTTTCATCTGAGCGTCGGTGCGCAGGTGTTGAAAGCCGTCGCGAATGGCTTGTGGCGTCATGGACTGCAACCACAGGCGTGACACAGGCTTGCCCAATGGTTTGGCGCCACCGGCGTACTGCTCGATCAGGCGAAAGATCAACTCACCCTCGCGCCCGGCGTCGCAGGCGTTGATGAGCTGTCCCACATCCTTGCGTTTGGCCAGCTTGACTACGGCGTTGAGGCGGGTCTTGGTTTTGTCTACGGGCTTGAGGTCAAAGTGCGGCGGTATCACTGGCAAATGGGCAAAGCTCCACTTGCCGCGCTTGACGTCATGGCTTTCCGGTGCCTGGATTTCCACCAGATGGCCCACAGCGCTGGTCACCACATGGGTGTCATTCTCAAAATGTTCGTCGTGCTTTTCGAACTTGCCCGATACGGGCGTCAAAGCGCGCACGATGTCCTGCGCCACAGAAGGTTTTTCGGCAATGACCAATGTTTTCATCTGACTACAATCCCTTTTCCTCGCGCCCGCACACGGGCGCACACACAGGCGGGTACGCACACGCGCACCCATACGAGTTCACGATACCAAATTTTCACCGTGGCAAATCACGTCCCCGCCCGATTCCCCAAAGTCATCCTTGCCAGCATGGGCGAGGAGCAAACCCACAGCCGACCGGGGCGGCGCATTCAGGTGCGCCGCTCAGGTATTCACGGCAAGGGTGTTTATGCGTTGCAAGACATCGCTGAAGGCGAGACGATTCTGGAGTATGTCGGCGAGGTCATCACCTGGGACGAAGCCCAGGCGCGCCACCCGCATGACCCGGACAACCCGAACCACACCTTCTTCTTTCACATGGACGAAACCCGGGTGATTGACGGCGGCGTGAATGGCAATTCTTCCCGCTGGATCAACCATTCGTGCGAGCCCAATTGTGAGGCTGATGAATGTGATGGCCGCATCTTCATCAAAGCCCTGCGCAACATCTTTGCCGGTGAAGAACTGAACTACGACTACGGTCTGATCATTGACGAGCGCTACACCCCCAAGCTCAAGGCCGAATACCCATGCTGGTGTGGCTCAAGTAACTGCCGAGGCACCCTGCTGGCACCCAAGCGCAAGCGCCGCTGAGCATGAATTCGGCGCTGCGCTGGCCCCTTGAATCGGTTTGGGAGGCGGTGGCGCCCAGCCTGCCGGGGTTCACCGTGGAAGTGCTGCCGGAGGTGGATTCCACCAATGCCGAACTCATGCGCCGGGCACGTACCGGTGTGCTTGATCCGGTTTTGTTGATTGTTGAACGGCAAACCCAAGGGCGAGGCCGATTGGGGCGGCAATGGCACAGCATGTCTCGGTTGGGCTCCAGCCAAACGATGGCATTGACTTTCTCGCTGGGCTTGCGGCTGGCACCGCAAGAGTGGTCGGGGTTGTCGCTGGCGGTGGGTCTGGCCATCGCGCAAAGCCTGCACCCGGAGATTCGTCTGAAGTGGCCCAATGATTTGTGGTGGCGCGATCGCAAGCTGGCTGGCATTCTGATTGAAACCGGCAATTGGGGCGAGGCAAGTGCCAGCCGCTATGTGGTGATTGGTGTTGGGATCAACATCGTTGCGCCAGATGCAGGCGGCTTGTCTACGCCTCCTGCGGGCTTGAATGAAATGCTGCACGCAGTGGATGCGCCAGCAGCGCTGGCGCTGATTGCTGCGCCATTGGTGCATGCCATTCAGACCTTTGAGGCCCATGGCTTTGCGCCGTTTCAAACTGCTTTCAACACCCGGGATGCCTTGGCTGGGGTGCCTGTGGGGTTGAGTGATGGTGTTAATGGGGTGGCCCAAGGCGTGGACGCAAGTGGCGCCTTGTTGTTGCACACGGCGCAAGGGGTGCAGCGGGTGACCAGTTCAGAAGTCAGCGTGCGTCCCCAGTCTGCGCCGGTTGTGACCGCAGGTTAATGGGTTCAACGATGCTGCGCGGCTTGGTTTTGTTGCTGATGCTGCTGAATGTTGGCTACTTGGCCTGGGGGCAAGGCTGGTTGTTGCCCTACGGTTTCGGCCCGGCAACCCAGCGCGAACCGCAGCGCCTGGCGCGGCAGATACACCCCGAGGCCATTCGGATCCTGAAGTCCGAAGACCTGTCCCAGCCTGAGCCGGAGGTCAAATCCAGCAAGGCCGAGTGCTTGCAATCGGAGGTGTTGAGTGCAGCGCAGGTCGACAAACTGCGCCCTGTGCTTCAAGGCGCACTGCCGGCGCAAGCCTGGTCCTTGGACGAGTTCATTTCTCCTGCGCGCTGGATTGTTTACATGGGCAAATACCCAACCAGTGCCGATTTGGACAAAAAACGATTGGAACTGGTCAAGTTGGGCCTCAACCCGGAGGCACCACGCAATCCGAATTTGGCGCCCGGGCTTTCTTTGGGCGCGTTTGAGTTGCAAACCCAGGCGGAGACTGCGCTCAAGGCCATGGCTGAACGTGGGGTACATACCGCGCGTGTGGTGCAAGACACGCCAGCCCAGCCTGGTTTCCGGCTGCGTTTACCAGCGGTGGACGACACGGTGAAAGGGCAGTTGCCAACGGTGCGGGCAGTGTTGCCAACGCTGGCGCTGTTGCCTTGTACGGCGGCACCTGCGCCTGGCTAAACCGTTTCCGATTCCAGTGCGGCGAACCGCACGGCGAAACGAGCGCCAGGCGGCTTTTGTCCGGGGCGGGCATCTTCCAGGCTGATGCTGCCGCCATGCTGCTGGGCAATCTCCAACACAATGGGCAGACCTAGGCCGGAGCCATCGGCCTCGGTGCCCAGCACGCGGTAAAACGGCTGAAACACCAGTTCGCGTTCGCTCAAAGCAATGCCCGGGCCCGAATCTTCCACCTGCAACACCAGGGTGTGGCTAAACGGGTCCAGCAGCACCCGCGCGGTAATCACGCCCGGCTTGTCTTCGCTGGATGGGGTGTAGTTGATGGCGTTGTCCATCAGGTTGCGCACCAGGGTCGTGCCGAC
>DFWT01000269.1:4278-4428 GCA_002381045.1 Rhodoferax sp. UBA4127 | reverse complement strand
CGGCAAGCCGAAGACATCCTTGAAATTCGGCTGCGCCAATTGGCCCGACTGGAGGCCATCAAGATCGAACAGGAGTTGTCCAGTTTGCGTGATGAGCAAAAGAAGCTTGATGAAATTTTGGGCAGCCCGGCCGCGCTACGTCGACTGATG
>DFWT01000269.1:0-4264 GCA_002381045.1 Rhodoferax sp. UBA4127 | reverse complement strand
TCAAAGAAATAGAACAGGATGCCAAAACCTTTGCTGACCCCCGTCGCACCTTGATCCAGGCTGAGAAAAAGATAGCACTCGAGGTCAAGGTGGTCGACGAACCGGTCACCGTGGTGGTTAGCCAAAAAGGTTGGGTGCGAGCGCAAAAGGGTTGGGTGCGAGATCGCCTCAGTGGTGCTGCCGTGCCCGAGTACAGCTTCAAGGCGGGGGATGCGCTGTACGACGCCTTTGAGTGCCGCACTGTGGACACGCTGCTGGCGTTTGGNNCTTATATTACTTTGCAGGCCCGGTGGAAGCCAACCTGTTGTTGTCGAGTTCGGCCGGGTACGGCTTCACCGCGACCGTGGCCAACATGATTTCGCGTCAAAAAGCCGGCAAGGCCTTTGTGACAGTGAATGAGGGCGAAACCCTGTGCCAGCCTTCGTTGGTGGTCAATGCCGCCACAGCGGTGCCACCGGCCACCCACGTGGCTTGTGCATCTTCGGGTGGTCGTATTCTGACTTTTGAGTTGAGTGACCTCAAAGCGATGGCTAACGGTGGGCGCGGCTTGATGCTGATTGACCTGGAGGTAAAAGACACCCTGGCCGGAGCGGCCGCCTACACCCGGAGCGTGCGAATTGAAGGCTTGGGGCGGGGTGGCAAGGCGCGTGAGGAAACCTTGGAAATCCGCAGCCTCAACAACGCCCGCGCGGCTCGCGCTCGCAAAGGTAAGGTCGCGGACCTTGGCTTCAAACCTACCCGCATCAGCCGGGTGGAATAAGCTCAGTGCTTGATCACCTGGCGCAAAGTGCGCTCGATCAGCGTCATGGTGGCTAAAAGTGTGCGCGTCGCAGGCCTTGAGGCGCTGACGGCCATGCTGATTTGGGTGCGCAATTCCGGCTCGATGATCGTGCGTGTGATGAAGGCGTTGGGTCGCACCGAGCTGACTACTGCGTTGCGTGACAACACAGCAGCACCCGAGCCATTGGCCACCAGGTCCAGGATGGCCGATACACCATCAATCTCGAGCGCAATGTTCAGCCGGCAACCCACATTGGCCAATGCCGATTCGACCTGCATGCGTATGGCGTTCGGGCGAGTCGGAATCACCAGCGGCAGGGTGGTTAGCTCCCGCAGCGTGATGGAATCAGGTGATTTTTCGGTAGGTACGGAGTCGGACCGGCGTTGCACCAGCAGCAGATCTTCTTCCAGCAGCGGACTGATCTCCAGTTCAGGAAGAGGCTGGGCGTTGTAGAGCACCGCCAGATCCAGGCGGCCATTGATCAGCGATTCCTGCATGGGCACCGACAAACCTTCGCTGATGGACAAGGACGCCTGGGGCAACTCGGTTTGAAAGGCCCGAATCAGAGGCACAGCCAAAGCGCGTGCCAAGCTGGTGGGCAAACCCAACGCCACGCGACCGGCCAGTGAACCACGCACCTGGCCCAACTCTTCGCGCGCCCGGTCCACCTGATGCAGGATGCCACGCCCATGCGCTAGAAGCAACTTGCCGGCTTCGGTAGGAACGGCACCGCGCCCATTGCGGGTCAGCAGGTTTTGTTTCAACTCCACTTCCAGCAGACGGATCTGCCGGCTCAATGCCGGTTGGGCTATGTTCAGCGCGATGGCTGCACGGGTGAAACTGCCCAGCTCGGCCACCCGCACAAAGTATTCCAGTTGCTTGAGATCCATAAGGGTTATTACCTATATTTGAGTGTCTATTATGCCGGTTTGATATAACTGTTAGTGGGTGATGCCACTTCTCATTCCCATGCCAGCGCGACAGAATCCTGTCCATGCAGATTGCGATTCCCTGTTACTTCATGCGCGGCGGCACCTCCCGCGGGCCATTTTTTTTGGCCTTAGACCTGCCGGCGGACGTCCCCACCCGGGACGCGGTATTGCTGTCGGTGATGGGGTCGCCTGACCGGCGCCAAATTGACGGTTTGGGTGGTGCCAATCCGCTGACCAGCAAGGTCGGCATCGTCAGCGCCAGCCAGACGCCCGGTGTGGATGTGAACTTTCTCTTTGCCCAACTGCAGCCCGACAAGGACACGGTGGACACCACGCCGAACTGCGGCAACATGCTGGCAGCGGTGGTGCCGTTCGCGATTGAGCGCGGGTTGATTGCGGTTCAGGGCGAGACCACCACGGCGCGGGTGTTGACGCTCAACACCGACATGCAGTGTGATGTGACGGTGCAAACTGCCGGTGGCCAGGTCAACTACACCGGGGACGCCCGCATTGACGGCGTGCCAGGCCATGCCGCACCGGTAACCATTAACTTTCTCGACACCGCAGGTTCCGTATGCTCGAGTTTGTTGCCGACCGGCCATGTGCGTGACCACATCACAGTCACCGGTGAGGGCTTTGATGCATTCACACTCGATGTGACCTGCATCGACAACGGCATGCCGTTGGTGATTTTCAAAGCCACGGACGTGGGCCGCACCGGCTACGAGGGTGTGGACCAGCTTAATGCCGACGACGATCTCAAGCGCCGCATCGAAGCCCTGCGATTGCAGATTTCCCTGCGAATGGGCCTGGGCGATGTGGCTAAAAAGAACTACCCCAAGATGACCATGATCGCCGCACCCGCTGCCGGTGGCAGCATAAGCACCCGCAGTTTCATCCCGCATGTGTGCCATGACGCAATTGGTGTCCTGGCGGCTGTCACCGTCGGCACGGCCTGTGTGCTCAAAGGTTCAGTATGCGACGGTGTGGCGGTGATGTCTCAAGGCAATAACCCGACCGTTTCGGTGGAGCACCCCTCAGGCGAATTCAGCGTGGCATTGGGTCTGGATCCGAAGGATTCGCAACGGGTGACCCAAGCCGCCCTGCTGCGCACCGCGCGCCTCATCATGCGCGGTGAGGTGATGGTGCCGGCAAGGGTTTGGCCGGGCTACAACATCTGAATCTCTGGCTACGATACGACCGCTTCCCCATTGAATTTACAACAGGAGACCACATGACTTCTTCACTCAAATCCATCTTGGCTTTCACGGCGCTGGCCGCGGCCGCCATGGTTGCTTCGGCCCAGACGGTCACCCTCAAGGTGCACCACTTTCTGCCGGCCGGATCGGCTGCACAAAAGATGTTCATTCAGCCCTGGTGCGACAAGATCGCCAAGGAATCGAACAACAGGATGAAGTGTCAGATTTACCCGTCGATGCAGCTCGGCGGCACGCCGCCGCAGCTGTTCGACCAGGCCAAGGACGGTGTGGCCGACATCATCTGGACCGTGCCCACCTATCAGGCCGGGCGCTTCATCAAGTCCGAGGTGTTCGAGCTGCCGTTCATGATGAGCAATGCGGAAGCCACCTCCAAGGCGTACTGGGAGTACGTGCAGACGATGGCACCGGACGAGTTCAAGGATGTGCAGGTCATTGCCCTGCATGTGCATGGCCCCGGCGTGATCCACACCACCGAAAGGCCGGTCAAGACCACGGGCGACATGAAGGGCCTCAAGATGCGCGCACCCACGCGCCAGGTCACCAAGCTGATGGGTATCCTGGGCGCAACGCCGGTCGGCATGCCGCTGCCCGGCATCCCCGATGCGCTGAGCAAGGGCACCATCAACGGCTGTGTCATCCCCTGGGAAGTCGTGCCGTCCGTCAAGGTTCAGGAGCTGACCAAGTACCACGCCGAATTCGATCCGGCCGGCGGCGCGCTCTACACCACCACGTTTGTGATGGCCATGAACAAGGCCAAATACAACTCGCTGCCGCCCGACCTGAAGAAAGTCATCGACAACAACTCTGGCCTGGCCACCTCCGCCTGGCTGGGCAAAGTGCAGCAGGCCGGTGATGCAGCGGGCCGCCAGGCCGCCGTCGGCCATGGCAACGTCATTTTCACGGTTGGCCCGGCCGAAGCGCAGGAGTTCCGCCGCAAGGCCCGCCCGATCGAAGCCGAATGGGTCGAGGACATGAACAAGCGAGGCTTCGACGGCCGCAAACTGCTGGACACGGCACCTGCCCTGATCGAGAAGAACACCAAGACCACCAAGTCCTGAACGCGCCGCCGGGCAGCGCATCAAGGGGCTCCGCAAGGGGCCCTTTTTGTTTTTCAACTTAAACTTGCGCGCATGCACCGCAGCCCCATCAAGCACTGCCGCAACTGCGGAACGTCCGTCGTCTACCGCCTGCCCGACGACGGCGACACGAAGGAACGGGCGATTTGCACCGCCTGCCAGACTGTTCACTATGAAAACCCGCTGAACGTGGTGGGCACGGTGCCGCACCTGGACGACCGCGTGCTGCTGTGCAAGCGCAACATCGAGCCGCGC
>DFWT01000260.1:7285-7495 GCA_002381045.1 Rhodoferax sp. UBA4127 | reverse complement strand
TGGTGCTGGTGGACTACCAGGCACGTTTGATGCCCGCCATTTTTGACAGCGCCCTGGTCATAGCCAATGCGATTCGACTCGCTCAAGCGGCCAAGCTGCTGCAGGTGCCCTGCTGGGGCACCGAACAGAATCCATCCAAACTCGGGGAAAACCCGCTGGAGTTGCGCAGTCTGTGCCAGCGTACGTTGGCCAAAATGCAGTTCAGCGGGG
>DFWT01000260.1:0-7262 GCA_002381045.1 Rhodoferax sp. UBA4127 | reverse complement strand
CCACCGAGCGCGCCAGCATCGTGATCGCTGGCTGTGAGGCGCATGTTTGCCTGTTGCAGACAGCACTGCATTTGCTTGAAGACGAGTTTGATGTCTGGGTGGTGACCGATGCTTGCAGTTCGCGCACCGAACGCAACCGCGACGCCGCTTTTGATCGATTGGCAGGTGCGGGCGCCGAACTCGTGACCACCGAGATGGTGGTTTTTGAGTGGCTGGGCAGCGCTGAACACCCTCAATTCAAATCAGTTCAATCATTGATAAAATAGTCCCCTAGCCCTTTTGATTAAACGGTAATAAGCTATAAAGTACGTAGCAATTGGCTGGTTGACTTGCCCCACCTTAAGCACCATCCGCATTCAGGGTCGCGGATTTTGTAAAACGTTCAGCACCATGCTCAAGTCTTCAATGGGGATCTGACCCGGTGCGGAGCCGCGGGCGCCTACTGCAAATGTCAGCGCAGAGCCATAAACCCAGCCGAACAGGCGAGTCTGGGCGCCATAAGACCCCATGGACATGCTGATGACAGGTATCTGCACTTGTCCGCTGGCTTGCCGGGTGGCGGACAGCAGGGTCAGCACATCGTCCGGGTCGTTTGGCATGACTGCGACTTTGGCGATATCTGCGCCCAGCCGTTCTGCGGTGATGAATTTGCCAACCAAGGTTTCCTGTTCAGGGGTGCACTTGAAATTGTGAAATGAAAGAACCAGGCTGATGCCATTGGCGTGGGCAGCGTCCCGCACCTGCGCGATGTTGGCGGCGTCATTGACCATTTCATAGTCAATCAGGTCAATGTATTTACTGGCGCACACCGCGCTGTACAGTGCAACCATCTGGTCTTCGTTCAATGCGATGCGCTCGCCACCTTCCATGAAGGACCGGCGAGTGAACAACAGGGGGATGCCGTTTGCTGCTGTTTTGATAGCTTTTGCCACAGATATGACAAGGGCTGTGTCAACAATTCCTTCAAAGTAGTCAACACGCCACTCCAGCAAGTCCGGTTTTTTTGGCAAGACCAAATCAAGCTCAGCCAGAATATCGGTAAGCGTTCGTCCTACCAAGGGTGTGCAAATCAGTGGAAACTTGCCGTTGGCAACCGGCTTTCCGTTCAATGCAATGGGTTTGTAGTTCAGCAAGGCAAGCTCTCGAAAAATGGTCGATCGGACGCAAAGGTCACGGGTGGCACTGTACGTGATGGAGTGACTGATTGTCTGGTGTGGACAAGCGTTTTCGGTAGATACTTCGGCTGCACCCGTCAGGGTGCAGCAAGTTCATCCTACATAATTATGAATTCAGTTTACCTACAAACATCGGAGACAAACCATGACAAATTACGCTGAGTTTCACCAACGTTCGCTCACTGACCGCGATGGCTTTTGGGGAGAGCAGGCCCAAATGGTAGATTGGAAAGTGCAGCCCAAACAGGTGTGCGACTACAGCAATCCACCGTTTGCCAAATGGTTTGTGGGTGGTGTCACAAATCTGTGCCACAACGCGGTGGACCGCCACCTGAAAGACCGCCCCGACCAAGCCGCGCTGATTTTTGTCTCGACTGAAACCAATCAGGAAAAGGTCTACTCCTTCCGCGAACTGCACGCCGAAGTACAGCGCATGGCCGCGGTGCTGAAGGAACTGGGGGTCCAAAAGGGTGATCGGGTGTTGATTTATATGCCGATGATTGCCGAAGCCGCATTTGCCATGTTGGCCTGTACCCGCATTGGCGCGATTCACTCAGTGGTGTTTGGTGGCTTTGCGTCTGGTTCACTGGCCTCGCGAATTGAAGATGCTGAGCCCAAAGCCATCATCAGCGCCGATGCAGGTTCGCGCGGCGGCAAAGCGGTGGGGTACAAACCGTTGCTGGACGAAGCCATCAGCCTGTCCAAATACAAACCCGAATCGGTCCTGTTGGTCGACCGGGGTCTTGTACCCATGGCAATGGTGGCGGGGCGCGACAAATTGTGGGCACCATTGCGCGAAAAGAATCTGAACACCGTGGTGGAATGTGAATGGGTCGATTCCACCCATCCAAGCTATACCCTGTACACCAGCGGAACGACGGGCAAACCAAAGGGCGTGCAGCGCGACACTGGCGGCTACTGCGTGGCGCTGGCCGCCAGCATGAAGCACATCTATGCTGGCAATCCTGGCGAAACTTATTTTTCGACCAGTGACATCGGTTGGGTGGTGGGCCACAGCTACATCATTTATGGCCCCTTGATTGGCGGTATGGCCACCATCATGTATGAAGGTTTGCCCACACGTCCGGACGGCGGCATCTGGTGGAGTCTGGTTGAGAAATACAAGGTGACCGTGATGTTCAGCGCGCCGACGGCCGTTCGCGTGCTCAAAAAGCAAGACCCTGCACTGCTCGCCAAATACGATTTGTCCAGCTTGCGTGCCCTGTTCCTGGCCGGCGAGCCACTGGATGAGCCCACTGCGCAGTGGATCAGCGACGGTCTAGGCAAGCCGATCATTGACAACTACTGGCAAACAGAGACGGGTTGGCCGATTCTGGCCCTTTGCAATGGCGTTGAAAAGGCGGTCACCAAGTTCGGCTCACCTGGCAAAGCGGTGTATGGCTACAACGTCAAACTGCTTGACGACCAAACGGGTGAAGAACTAACTGGTGCAAACCAAAAAGGCGTGGTCGCCGTGGAAGGCCCCTTGCCGCCCGGTTGCATGCAAACCGTGTGGCGTGACGATGCGCGATTTGTCAACACGTACTGGAAGAGCGTGCCTGGCAAGCTGATCTACAGCACCTTTGACTGGGGTGTGCGCGACGCCGATGGCTATTACTTTATTCTCGGACGCACTGATGATGTGATCAACGTGGCTGGCCACCGCTTGGGCACCCGTGAGATTGAAGAGAGCATAGCCGCCCACCCGAATGTGGCCGAGGTTGCGGTCGTGGGTGTGGCCGATCAACTCAAAGGTCAAGTCGCCATGGCATTCGCGGTGGCCAAAGACGCCACTTTGGTGGCCGACGAAGCCGGTGCAGCCAAGCTGGAAGCCGAAATCTTCAAGCTGGTTGACCGTGACCTGGGTGCCGTGGCACGCCCGGCACGTGTGCGGTTTGTCACGGTCCTGCCCAAGACCCGCAGTGGCAAGTGCCTGCGCCGCGCCATCACGGCGGTGTGCGAAGGCCGTGACCCTGGCGACCTCACCACCATGGACGATCCAGCCGCATTGCAGCAAATCAAAGATTTGCTCAACTCCTGAGCACAGGCTCAACCTTTGTAAGGATTGTGTCGCCTTCGGGGTGTCACAATCCTCCCAGCAAAAGGCCCTTCCAACGCCACAGTCGCATCCGCCAAACGGT
This sequence comes from Rhodoferax sp. UBA4127, assembly GCA_002381045.1. Classification (GTDB taxonomy): domain Bacteria; phylum Pseudomonadota; class Gammaproteobacteria; order Burkholderiales; family Burkholderiaceae_C; genus Rhodoferax. Next base: position 3,946 of record DFWT01000260.1, on the reverse strand, counting down.
CAAGCCGTGACGCGGGAGGTTAACAAACCAACAGCTTTAACCAGCTAAAGTTTCCCCAAGGGAAATGAAAGTCAGCGAAACATGAGTGAGACAAACTCGGTCTATCAAGCCTATCAGGCGAACACCTACCTGTTCGGTGGGAACGCCCCGTACGTCGAAGAGATGTACGAAAACTACCTTGCCAATCCAGGCAGCGTGCCAGACAACTGGCGTGACTACTTTGATGCGCTGCAAAACGTTCCTGCCGTGGACGGCAGCAATGCTCGTGACGTGCCACATCAGCCAGTCATCGATGCCTTTGCGCAGCGCGCCAAAGCCGGTGGTACCAAAGTGGTGGTGGCCAGTGTCGACGCCGAATTGGGGCGAAAGCGAACCGCAGCACAACAGCTCATTGCCGCGTACCGTAACGTAGGTTCCAATTGGGCTGATCTCGATCCCTTGAAGCGCACCGAGCGCCCGAACATTCCCGAACTTGACCCCGCCTTTTACGGGTTCAAGGATGCCGACTTTGAGACCGTATTCGATACGAGCAATACGTTCTTTGGCAAAGACAAAATGCCTTTAAGGGAGTTGCTTAACGACCTGCGGGAAACGTACTGTGGCACCTTGGGTGCGGAATACCAATACCTGACCGATCAGACGCAAAAGCGCTGGTGGCAGGAAAAACTGGAAAGCGTTCGCAGCAAGCCAAATTTCAACGCGGATCAGAAAAAGCACATTTTGGACCGCCTGACCGCCGCCGAAGGCCTAGAGCGCTTCTTGCACACCAAGTACGTCGGTCAAAAGCGATTTTCGCTTGAAGGGGGCGAGAGCTTCATTGCCGCCATGGATCAGTTGATCCAACAGGCTGGCAGCTTGGGTGTGCAGGAAATTGTGATCGGCATGGCACACCGTGGCCGACTGAATGTTTTGGTAAACACACTGGGCAAAATGCCTGCCGATTTGTTTGCCGAGTTTGACCACACTGCGCCTGAAGACCTGCCAGCAGGGGACGTGAAGTACCACCAAGGTTTCAGCTCGGACGTGACCACGCCCGGTGGCCCGGTGCACTTGAGTCTGGCTTTCAATCCGTCGCACCTTGAAATTGTGAATCCGGTGGTGGAAGGCTCGGTGCGCGCCCGCATGGACCGTCGTGCTGATCCTACCGGCCGACAGGTTTTGCCAGTGCTGGTGCACGGTGATGCGGCGTTTGCTGGTCAAGGTGTGAATCAGGAAACTCTGGCGCTGGCGCAAACCCGAGGCTACACCACTGCAGGCACGGTGCACATCATCATCAACAACCAGATCGGTTTCACTACCTCTGACCCTCGTGATTACCGCTCTACGCTGTATTGCACCGACATCGTCAAGGGTGTCGAAGCCCCGGTGATGCACGTCAATGGCGATGACCCTGAGACCGTGGTGATGGCCATGAAGCTGGCGTTGGAATACCGCATGGCATTCCGCAAAGACGTGGTGCTTGACATCGTTTGCTTCCGCAAACTTGGCCACAACGAGCAGGACACTCCCGCGCTGACCCAGCCGTTGATGTACAAAAAAATCGGCCAACATCCTGGCACCCGCAAACTCTACGCTGATAAATTGGCTGCGCAAGGTCTGGGTGAAAACTTGGGCGACGAAATGTTCAAGGCCTATCGCTCGGCCATGGATGCTGGTCGTCATACGGTGGACCCGGTATTGACCAATTTCAAAAGCAAGTATGCGGTTGATTGGTCACCGTTCCTGGGCAAAAAGTGGACCGATGCGGGCGACACCGCCATTCCGATGGCGGAATGGAAACGTCTGGCCGAAAAAATCACCACCATTCCTGCCAGCGTCAACCCACACCCTCTGGTTAAGAAGGTATATGACGATCGGGCTGCCATGGGTCGTGGTGATATCCCGGTCGATTGGGGTATGGGCGAGCACATGGCCTTTGCCTCGCTGGTGGCCAGTGGCTTTGCGGTTCGCTTGTCAGGCGAAGACTGCGGTCGTGGTACTTTCACTCACCGTCATGCCGTTATCCATGACCAAAGCCGCGAAAAGTGGGACGTGGGCACCTACGTGCCGTTGCATAACGTGGCTGAGAACCAAGCCCCGTTTGTTGTCATCGACTCCATCTTGTCTGAGGAAGCGGTGCTGGGTTTTGAATACGGCTACGCTTCCAATGATCCGAACACTTTGGTGATTTGGGAAGCCCAGTTTGGTGACTTTGCCAATGGCGCCCAGGTGGTGATTGACCAGTTCATTGCCTCCGGTGAAGTCAAGTGGGGTCGGGTCAATGGCTTGACCATGATGCTGCCCCACGGCTACGAAGGCCAAGGTCCAGAACACTCCTCCGCTCGGGTGGAGCGTTTCATGCAGCTCGCTGCAGATACCAACATGCAGCTGGTGCAGCCCACCACAGCCAGCCAGATCTTCCATGTGCTGCGCCGCCAGATGGTGCGCAACCTGCGCAAGCCGCTGGTGATCTTCACGCCCAAGTCGCTGCTGCGCCACAAGGATGCGGCATCGCCTTTGGCCGAGTTCACCAAAGGCAGCTTTCAGACCATCATTCCTGACCCGAAATCACCCAAGGGTGACAAAGTCAAACGGGTGGTATTGTGCTCTGGCAAGGTGTACTACGACCTCTCCAAGAAGCGTGAGGAGAGAGAAGCCACAGATGTCGCGATCCTGCGCCTGGAGCAGTTGTACCCGTTTCCACACAAGGCCTTCGCGGCTGAGTTGAAGAAGTATCCGAACGCCACCGAGGTGGTTTGGACTCAGGACGAACCTCAGAACCAGGGTGCCTGGTTCTTTGTGCAGCACTACATTCACGAAAACATGCTTGAGGGGCAAAAGCTGGGTTACTCCGGCCGGGCGGCGTCTGCGTCGCCAGCGGTTGGGTACTCGCACCTGCACCAGGAGCAACAACGGGCGCTTGTGGAAGGCGCTTTCGGCAAGCTCAAGGGTTTCATTTTGTCCAAGTAAAGGCAAGCACTGAACCCATCCGTGGCGACGGGAATCGTTCCCGTCCTCACACACTCAAGCACATTTATTGAAAGAATTGTTATGGCACTCGTAGAAGTCAAAGTCCCGCAACTCTCGGAATCCGTGGCCGAAGCCACTTTGTTGCAATGGAAGAAAAAGGTCGGCGACGCCGTCGCTGTGGATGAAATCCTGATCGATGTTGAAACGGATAAGGTCGTGCTGGAGGTGCCAGCCCCATCAGCCGGCGTGATTGTCGAAATCATCGTCGCCGATGGCAGCACTGTCGCTGCCGACCAGTTGATTGCCCGCATCGATACCGAAGCGGTTGCCGGTGCAGCTGCAGCAGCTCCGGCCGCCGCCGCTGCGCCAGTAAAAGCCGCGGCGACTGCGCCTGTTGCAGCCACCACCGGTGGTTCGATGGCAGGTGTGGCCATGCCCGCAGCGGCCAAGCTGATGGCTGACAACCAGATGGCACCTGGCTCGGTGGTCGGCTCAGGCAAGGATGGCCGTGTCACCAAGGGTGATGTGCTGGCAGCAGCTGCTGCTCCAAAAGTGGTAGCTGCTCCTACAATGCCAGCAAGGGCTACAGCACCATTATTGCCACAAGTGGCAGCACCTGCCAGCAGCCTCGCCAACGAGTTGGCAGGTCGCCCTGAGCAGCGTGTGCCGATGACCCGCTTGCGTGCCCGGGTGGCTGAGCGTTTGCTGCAGTCGCAGTCGACCAACGCGATTTTGACCACCTTCAATGAGATCAACATGGCCCCGGTCATGGACATGCGCAAGCGCATGCAAGACCGGTTCGAGAAAGAACATGGCGTCAAATTGGGCTTCATGAGTTTCTTCGTCAAAGCTGCTGTGCATGCGCTCAAGAAGTTCCCGGTGCTCAACGCCTCGGTGGACGGCAATGACATCGTCTACCACGGCTACTTCGATATCGGCATTGCCGTGGGATCGCCGCGGGGTCTGGTGGTGCCGATCCTGCGCAACGCCGACCAGA
>DFWT01000004.1 GCA_002381045.1 Rhodoferax sp. UBA4127 | reverse complement strand
AGGATCTTGCCGCGCAGGGGCAAAATGGCCTGAAATTTGCGGTCACGGCCTTGTTTGGCGGAGCCACCGGCGGAGTCGCCCTCGACGATGTAAATCTCACACAGGGCAGGGTCTTTTTCCTGGCAGTCGGNNATGTCTTCCACCGGGCCGCGCACTTCCGAGCTGACCAACTTGTCTTTGGTTTGGCTGCTGAATTTTGGTTCTGGTACCTTCACGCTTAAGACGCAGCAAAGACCTTCACGCATGTCGTCGCCGGTGACTTCGACCTTGGCCTTTTTGGCAATTTCGCTGTCGTCAATGTATTTGTTGATGACCCGGGTCATGGCCGCGCGCAGGCCGGTCAGGTGGGTCCCACCGTCGCGCTGCGGGATGTTGTTGGTGAAACANNCTGTTCCACTGCATGGCCACTTCCACACCGATATTGGTGTTCTGGTCGCTCTGACGGTCGCCCAAGGCGTGAAAGATGTTTGGGTTGAGGATGGTTTTGCCCTTGTTGATGAAGTTCACAAACCCCTTGACGCCGCCAGCGCCCGAGAAGTCGTCTTCTTTGCCAGTGCGTTCGTCTTTCAGGCGAATCTTGACGCCGTTGTTCAAGAAGCTGAGTTCGCGCAGGCGCTTGCTCAAAATTTCGTAATGAAAGTCGGTGTTGGTCTGGAAGATTTCCAGATCGGGTGCAAAGTGCACTTCGGTACCGCGTTTTTCGGTTTCGCCAATCACCTTCATGGGCGACACATCAATGCCGTTCACGGTTTCGACAATGCGGTTTTGCACGAAGCCTTTGCTGAACTCCATCACATGCACTTTGCCATCGCGGCGGATGGTCAGGCGCAGCATTTTGGACAGCGCATTGACGCAGCTCACACCCACCCCGTGCAGGCCACCTGAGACTTTGTAGCTGTTCTGGTTGAACTTGCCGCCCGCGTGCAACTCGGTCAGCGCAATTTCTGCCGCAGAGCGCTTGGGTTCGTGCTTGTCATCCATCTTGACGCCGGTGGGAATACCACGCCCGTTGTCCACCACACTCACCGAGTTGTCGGTGTGGATGGTGACCAGAATGTCATCGCAATGGCCTGCCAAAGATTCATCGATGGAGTTGTCAACCACCTCAAACACCAGGTGATGCAGGCCGGTGCCATCGGAGGTGTCGCCGATGTACATGCCGGGTCGCTTGCGCACGGCCTCAAGACCTTCCAGGATTTGGATCGAGCCCTCGCCGTAGGCCTCGGAAGCCCCTGCCTGATGCGCGTCAATGGTGGGCTGGAAATTGGAACTGTCAGCCGAGCCCTCGCCGGTATGAACGGCACTGTCGTTGGCAGGGGTAGGCGTGTTGTCTTCGGTCATGGAGCGCTTTGCAAGGTTTGGGGCAGCAGAAATTCAGGGGCGCGCATCAGATGCGCATGGGCATCACGACGTACTTGAATTGGGTGTCATCGGGTAGGGTGAGCAAAGCAGAACTGTTGCCGTCAGACAGTTCGAGCTTGACCATGTCCTGGCTCATGTTGGCCAGGGCGTCGATTAGATAGGTGACGTTAAAGCCGATTTCGATGCTGTCGCCGTCGTAATCGATGTCCAACTCGTCCACGGCTTCTTCTTGTTCGGCATTGTTGGCGGCCACGCGCAGCGTGCCAGGATCAAGGTTCAGGCGCACGCCCTTGAACTTGTCGCTGGTCAGGATGGCCGTGCGCTGCAGGGTGGCCAGCAAGGCGGCGCGGCCCAGCGTGACACTGTTTTTATGGTTCTTGGGGATCACCCGGTTGTAGTCTGGGAACTTGCCCTCGACCAGTTTGGTGACGAATTCCATGCCGCCAAAACTGAAGCGCGCCTGGTTGTTGGCAAACTGCATGTCAATGGCACCGTCGGCATCTGACAGCAGGCGCTGGAGCTCCAGCACGGTTTTGCGCGGCAGGATCACTTCTTGTTTGGGCACTTCCACATCCAGTGTGGCGGAGGCAAAAGCGAGGCGGTGGCCATCGGTGGCCACCAGGCTGAGCTGATTGCCCTCAGCCACGAACAAGATGCCATTGAGGTAGTAGCGAATGTCATGCAGCGCCATGGCGAACGACACGCGACCCAACAGGCTCTTGAGGGTTTTCTGCGGCACCGAGAACACCGGGCCAAAGTTGGCGGACTCTTGGACCAGTGGGAAATCTTCAGCCGGCATGGTTTGCAGGGTGAACTTGCTCTTGCCGCCTTTGAGGATCAACTTGGCTGCACTCGACTCCAGCGACACCACTTGGTCACCCGGCATGCTGCGCAGGATGTCAATGAGCTTGCGCGCACCCACGGTCGTCGTGAAATTTTCACCGTCACCGCCCAGTTCGGCAGTGGTTCGGATTTGAATCTCAAGGTCACTGGTGGTGAGTTGTAGCGACGCGCCCGTCTTGCGAATCAGCACGTTGGCCAGAATCGGCAAAGTGTGGCGACGCTCCACAATGCCCGAGACGGACTGCAACACTGACAACACCTGATCCTGGGGGGCTTTCAGAACAATCATGTCATCCTCTTTTGGTCTTTGATCGAAATACGTTGATGTGAGCGGCGGAACACGCTTTCAGGCAGGGCCATTTTCCCATTCATTTGTGTCAGCCCTTAAGCGTCTGTTCCAGCACATGTAACTGCTGGTTAAGCTCGGTCATTTGCTGGCGTTCGGCACTCATTTTGCGCACCGCATGCAGCACCGTGGTGTGGTCCCGGCCACCGAACAACTCGCCAATTTCTGGCAGGCTTTTCTGGGTCAGTTCCTTGGCCAGGTACATCGCAATCTGGCGCGGCCGGGCAATGCTGGCCGGGCGCTTTTTAGAGTACATGTCAGCGATCTTGATTTTGTAATAGTCCGCCACTGTTTTCTGTATGTTCTCCACCGAAATTTGCCGATTCTGGATGGACAACAAGTCGCGCAGTGCTTCCCTGGCCAGCAAGATGGAGATGTCTTTCTGATTAAAGCGCGAATAGGCCAGGATTTTGCGCAGTGCGCCTTCGAGCTCACGCACGTTGGAGCGCACGTTTTTAGCAACAAAGAAGGCCACCTCTTCCGGCATCGACGCACCTTCGCTTTGCGCTTTGTTGATCAAAATCGCCACGCGCATTTCCAGCTCGGGCGGCTCAATGGCGACCGTTAACCCCGAGTCAAACCGCGAGACCAGGCGTTCGTGGATGTCGGTCAAGCCCTTGGGATAGGTATCACTGGTCATGACAATGTGCGACTTTCGGGCCAGCAGCGCCTCGAAGGCGTTGAAGAATTCTTCTTGGGTGCGCTCCTTGTTGGCAAAGAACTGCACGTCATCAATCAACAAAAGATCAAGCGAGTGATATCGCTCCTTGAATTCATCAAAGGCTTTGCGCTGGTAGGCCTTAACCACATCAGTGACAAACTGTTCCGCATGGATGTAGAGAACTTTGGACCCGGGGCGATCGGCCATCAGCTGGTTGCCTACGGCATGCATCAGGTGGGTTTTGCCCAGACCAACGCCGCCATAGATAAAGAGCGGGTTGTACAGGTGCCCCGGCATGCCAGCCACATGCATGGCCGCCGCCCGCGCCATGCGGTTGGCGCTGCCTTCTACCAAGGTGTCAAAGGTCAGGGCGGTGTTGAGCCGGCTTCGCAGTGGCTCAGGGGTCTGGGACGATGCCAACGGCGCCGCTAAATCAACACCTGAATTCGGAGCAATATTGGCATTCGGCTGGCTTCGGATAATGGCTTCTCGCGGAGCAAGCGCTAACTCAATGAGAACGGCTTGGCCGGTCAGGCGTTCCATTTGCAGTGCCAATCGACTGCTGTATTGCGCCCGAATCCAGTCCATTTTGAAGCGGTTGGCAACAAAAATAGTGACTTTGGTGAGGTCGTCAGAAACTTGCGCTGACAGCGGTTTGATCCAGGTCTGAAACTGCTGCTCAGGCATTTCCTGCGCCAATTGGTCGATGCAGGCTTGCCAAAGTTCGGCGCCGTTGTCAGGCTCAGGAGGTGCGTGTGAAGGGGTGGTGCCCGCGGTCATTGGGTAAGGAATGGGGTGTGGATAGATAGAGATGGTGCGTCAGCCAAGTTTAAATTATCAAAATCTTATCCACACCCTGGGTTAACGCCAATTCAAACCTGATTTTGCCTGAATTTCTTAAAAATTTTGAGGGTGTGCTTAATCGTTCGAAGTCAAAAGTTTGCCGGGTCATTGAAAGTTTGCGATAATTCGCGGTTTCCCTGAATGCCTCAGGCGAAATCCAACCCGCTGTTTGAACCCTGATGCGCTAGCCGTTTCGGGCCAACCTGCTGACTAGCCCTCCGAGGATTTTCAAAAATGAAACGCACTTACCAACCCTCCAAGACTCGCCGCGCCCGCACCCATGGTTTTCTGGTTCGCATGAAAACCCGTGGTGGCCGCGCTGTAATCAATGCACGCCGTGCCAAAGGCCGCAAGCGTCTGGCCGTCTAAACAACTGCTGGCAAGGCTTTTTGCCGACCGGGTCAGCACAGGCTGTTCGATTGGTACACCTGAAAAATCGTGCCCAGTTTCAAGCTGTTCTGAACGCAGGCACCATGGCGCGCACGACGCACTTCGCTTTGCATGTGCTGGCCCTTGACCCGCCCATCATGGATGAATCAGCACGCCCCTTGTTTGGCCAATCGGCCATCTGGATGGGTGCCATGGCACCCAAGCGTTGGGCCAAGCGTGCCGTGACGCGCAACACCATCAAACGCCAGATTTTTGCCGTTAGCCGCGAATTTGAACCACTGTTGCCTCAGGCAGCGCATGTGGTTCGCTTGCGCTGCGGGTTTGACCGCGGGCATTTCATCAGTGCCACCTCGCTGGCGCTGAAAAGTGCGATTCGCCAGGAGTTGTTTCAGCTGTTTGGTCGGGCCACGCAAGGCCAGGCGCCGGTCTCTCCATGATCAAAGCCGCGTTGATCATTCTTGTCAAAGGCTACCGCCTGTTGTTGAGCCCCTGGTTGGGTTCGTCTTGCCGTTTTGAGCCCACCTGTTCTGCCTATGGGTTAGAAGCGCTTGAGCGCTTCGGCGCAGCCAAGGGGGGCTACCTTATGTTGGCCCGCATTGGTCGCTGCCACCCGTGGTGTGAAGGCGGGCTTGACCCTGTGCCCGGCGCGACCAGCGCGGGCTTGTTCACCCGGCACATTTCAATGTCTCATCGCAAAAAGTCCTCATGAACGATATTCGTCGCACCATCCTTTGGGTGATCTTTGGTTTTTCACTGGTCATGTTGTGGGACCAATGGCAGCTTCATAACGGACGCAAGCCCACCTTCTTTCCCAGTGCCACATCGACGGTGGCGCAGGTTGAGCGCCCTGTCGGCGCGGCCAGTGTGCCAAGCGGGGTCCCGGTGGCGGCAGGCAGCGCGGCAGCAAACCCCGCCGCAATTGCCACTGCCGCTGCATCGGATGTCCAAACCCAAGCCGCGCCACGTGAGCTTGTTGAAGCGCAAACCGATGTCTACAAGCTGAGCTTCGATACCGAAGGCGGTTCGCTGGTGCGCGCCGAGTTCCTCAAGCATGTCGACATGATCGACAAAACGCGCAAGTTCGTTCTTTTCGACAACAACGTTGGCCGCCTCTACATGGCGCAAACCGGGTTGATTTCTGCCGCTGGTGGTGCTGCGTTTCCCACCCACAAGACGCCAATGACATTGGCTCCGGGTGCGCGCAGCCTGGCCGATGGTGCCAACACCCTGGACTTGCGTTTTGAATCGGCCGAAGTGGGCGGCGTGAAGCTGATCAAAACCTACACCCTGACCCGTGGCAGTTACGCCGTGGCAGTCAAGCACGAGGTCCTCAATGTGGGCACCAGCCCGGTGGCACCGCAGTTGTATTTGCAACTGGTGCGCGACGGCAACAAGCCGCCAGGCGAGTCATCGTTTTATTCCACCTTCACTGGCCCGGCCATCTACACCCAGGCCAAGAAGTACCAAAAGGTGGAGTTCACTGACATTGAAAAAGGCAAGGTTGATATTGAGAAAAGCGCCAGCAATGGGTATGTGGCTATGGTGCAGCATTACTTTGCCAGTGCTTGGCTCTTGGGCGATGGCCAGCAGCGCGACCTGTTCATGCGAAAAGTCGACAACAATTTGTACTCGGTGGGCATGATCGCGCCCCTGCCAAGCATTGCGCCGGGTACCAGTCAGACCCTGCAAGCCACTTTGTTTGCTGGCCCCCAGGAAGAAAAAATTCTTGAGTCACTCACACCCGGATTGGAGCTGGTCAAAGACTACGGCTGGCTGACCATTTTGGCCAAACCGCTGTATTGGTTGCTGGATCAGTTGCATGGCTTCATCCACAACTGGGGCTGGTCCATCATGGCGCTGGTGTTGTTGCTCAAGGCCGCGTTCTACTGGCTCAACGCCAAGGCGTACGCCAGCATGGCCAAGATGAAGGCCATCAACCCCAAAATCATGGAAATGCGCGAGCGCCTGAAAGACAACCCGCAGCAGATGCAGCAGGAGATGATGCGCATCTACCGCGAGGAAAAAGTCAATCCCATGGGTGGCTGTTTCCCGATCATGATTCAGATCCCGGTGTTCATCGCTCTGTATTGGGTACTTTTGGCCAGTGTGGAAATGCGCAACGCGCCTTGGCTGGGATGGATCACTGACTTGTCTTCTCCCGACCCCTGGTACATCTTGCCCGTGGTGATGACTCTGACCACCGTGCTGCAGACCGCCTTGAATCCGGCCCCGCCTGACCCCATGCAGGCCAAGCTGATGTGGTTCATGCCGCTGGCTTTCAGCATCATGTTCTTCTTCTTCCCTGCGGGCTTGGTGCTGTACTGGATCACCAACAACGTGCTGTCCATTGCACAGCAGTGGATCATCAACACCCGCATGGGTGTGCCACCTCAGTTCAACTTACCCAAATTCTGAGTTTTGCCAGCCAGCGGTGCTGGCCTGCGCAGGGGCTGGCGCCGCGTGTGCTGTCACTATGTGGCAGTGGCGGCGAACTTGCGCTGGTAGCGCTCCAAGCTGTTCAGTGAGCCGCAAACAAATAACGTGTCATCGGCCTGCAGCGCAAAGGCATTGTCAAACGCGACCAGCACTTCGCGTTGGCGCTCAACCGCGATGATTTTGGCGCCGGTTTTGTCCAGGTCTTCGTTGCCCCAAGGGTGTCTTCCGATCAAGGCTCCGGCCGTCATGCGGACAAACTTGATTTTGTTTTCGACCTGAACCACTTGCTCGTCAAGCAGTTGGTAAGAAAGAATTTGCCCAGCCACCTGTCCCACCGAAATGGCAAAGTCGGCACCCGCACGGTACAGCCGCGCGGTGTTACGGGTGCGCAAAACCCGCACAATCAAAGGCACTTCCGGCGCGTACTCACGCACCACCGCGGTAGCAAACACCGATTCGCTGTCGTCACTCAGTGCCAAAACCACCGCACTGGCTGACCGCACGCCCGCTTTGTCCAGCGTGGCACGCTCCAGCACGCTGCCCACAAAATCAACGCCGGGCGCAGCCACGCGGTCAATGACCACGCAGGTTTCACCGGCGTCTTTCAGCATCTCAACCACTTTTTGGCCGACAGCTCCAAACCCCGCCAGCACGATTGGCCCAGCCCGGTGGATCGGCATGGCCATGCGTTCCACCAACTCAAGATTCTGAGGCTCACCCACCACCACCAAAATAGCGCCCGCTTCGACTCGGGTGTCGGGACCTTTGGCCGTGGTGAAACTGCCCGCCAACCACTGACCAATGACCGATACACCGTGCTTCTTGCGCAGTTGCAAATCGCCCAGGCGCTGGCCCGCCAGTGGGCTTTCAGCGCGCACACGAAATTCGCCCATGGCCACTTTGGCACCCAGCAAATGCATGCCTTCAGCGGGCGGGCTGATACGCGTGCTGGCTTGCGACGCCAGCGCAGCGCCCAGCACATGTGACGGCGTGAACACCTCAGTGGCGCCAATCTGAACCATCGGTTGCCGATAGAGTGGGTCATCGGCCAGCGCGTACAGCGGGCCTGCGAATCCGTGCTCGCGTACGATCATGGTGAAGGTGGCGTTGGCATGGTCATCGGCATTGGCCACCACCGCCCTGGCTTGGCGCACATTAGCCAGCACAGAAGGGTCATCGGCGAGCTTGCCAAACACCACGTTAAAGCCCCGGTCACGCAAGTTGCGCGCAACCTCCATGTCTTCCTCGAAGATGACAAATGGCGTCTGGTTGCTTTGAAACTCGGCCAGTACCGATTCGATGGTGGGGCCAAAGCGGTAAAAGAGCACTTGCCCATCCATAGGCGGCAACACGTGTTGCAGACGCCTTTCGAATTGCTCTTCCAAGTAGGGTAAAACCACCAGCGGGAAGACCAGGAAAATAATCACCTGCCCAAGAAAAGGTGTGATGATGACGAACAACGCCATCGTTGGGTGATTCCATCGGTTGTCGGCACCATAGCCCGTGTTGGTGATGGTTTCAGATGCCCACTGAACGCTTTGCAAGAACGTCCGGGGGCTATTTTCAAGATAGTCCATCCCAAGCATGTAGATCAAGGCCAGGATCAGTACCGAGATCGGCAAAAGCGCAAGGAGTGCAAGGAGGCGTTTGTTGGAGCGTGGAATAGTGACTTGCATATTTTGCTTGCGAAGATCTCCATATTAAGTGCGCAGAACGGTCGCTACCAAGCCACAGTCACAACGAACAACGTTCCTCAAAGTGCAGCATCAAGTGGGTCAACTTTGGTGATGCTGGCTGCGCAGTTGTATCTGGATGAAGGAAAATCGAACCACAACAAGTTATGTTGCACCCATGCGGTCTGGCAAGTCGCCCGTGTCGCTATTTTAAGTATAGCTCTAGATACATACTGAATAAGGGCTAGAAGCATAAATGTGTTCGAGTTTTTTCTTCGATGATTGTGAAAAGCCTGACTTCAAACCTGGATTGAATATCTGTAGATCACCCATGTTCGTATGAATCTGCCACGTCATCAAGACCCGATTGCTGCCATTGCCACCGCGCCTGGTCGCGGTGCGGTGGGTATCGTGCGGGTCAGTGGTCGTGGGCTACTTGCACTGAGCCAGACCTTGTGTGGTCGCACCCTCAGGCCGCGTGAGGCGACTTACTGCGGTATTCTGGATAAGGAGGGCGTGGCCATTGACCAAGGGCTGGCGCTTTACTTTCCCGCGCCGCATTCGTTTACCGGCGAAGACGTGCTGGAGCTGCAGGCCCACGGCGGACCGGTGGTGCTGCAACTGCTGCTCGCACGCTGTCTTGAGGTGGCGGCGCAGCCCCAAGCAGATGGTGCGCCGCTGTTGGCTGGACTGCGGCTGGCCACGCCGGGTGAGTTTTCCGAGCGGGCTTTTTTAAGTAACAAAATCGATCTGGCACAGGCCGAAGCCATTGCTGATTTGATCGATGCCAGCACCGAAGCGGCGGCACGCAGTGCCAGTCGGTCGCTGGCAGGCGTGTTTTCACAGGAAATTCACCAATTGCGTGATGCCTTGATTCACCTGCGCATGCTGGTCGAAGCNNTACGGGCTGCCGATGCCCAGGGCCAACTCACAAAGCTGCACAACAGTCTGCGAACGGTAATGCAAAAAGCGCGGCAAGGTGCCTTGTTGCGCGAGGGCATCAAGGTGGTGATTGCCGGGCAACCCAACGCCGGCAAGTCGTCCTTGCTCAACGCCCTGGCGGGCGCCGAGCTGGCCATCGTGACCCCAGTGGCTGGGACCACCCGTGACAAGGTGCAGCAGACCATTCAGATCGAAGGTGTACCCGTGCATGTGATTGACACCGCTGGGCTGCGCAACAGCAATGACGAGGTTGAAAAAATCGGCATTGCGCGCGCCTGGGACGCCATTGCCGAGGCTGATGCGGTCTTGTTCCTGCATGACCTGACCCGTTCACACACTACAGAATACATAGCTGCTGACGCAGATATCGCAAGGGCTATGGCCCAAAAAATCCCTGAACATGTAACCGTGATCAACCTTTGGAACAAGTCCGACGCGGTTCAGGCTGAGGGTGCGTCAGAGGGTCTGCTGTTGTCGGCTAAAACCGGGGCGGGGTTAGACCCGTTGCGCCACAAGTTATTGGAAATTGCGGGCTGGCAGCCCAGTTCAGAAGGTATGTTCATCGCCCGGGCCAGGCATGTGCAAGCCCTCACGCAGACGCACAAGCACCTGGATGCGGCGCAAGTTTGGCTGGGTGCCCAGGGTCAGTCACTCGATCTGTTGGCCGAAGAATTGCGCCTGGCGCAGCACGCGCTGGGCGAAATCACTGGAGAATTCACCTCAGATGATTTGCTTGGCGTGATATTCTCGCGCTTCTGCATTGGTAAGTAGTTCGTAAGCGCAGCGCTTCGGAGGGTTCATCATGTCCTGGTTTGATTGGTTGAAGTCCAAGCCCGCCGCCCATTCGGGCGATTCGGGGCACACAATGGATTTGTCCGCGGGAGACCACCTCAATGACGCCGCGTTCAGAAGCCCCGGCAACGACGTTGATTTCAAAGCGCAACGTCAGACCCGCCGGGAAAACCTGTACGCAGTGGTGCGTGAGGCCATGATTCGCAGCGAGGTTCTGGCATCTCGCTACAAGTTCAAGGTGCTTTCGCTTGACACCCACGGTCGCCAGTTCCTGGTGATGGTTGACCTGATGGATGCCACGGCCCTGCCTGCACACCGTTTTCTGGCTGTTGAGCAACTGATTGTGAGCCACGCCGCACAGCAGCATGGCTTGTTTGTCAAATCGGTCTATTGGCGCTCCAACGAAGCCTTGCCCGAGCCGCACCATGCGCCAGTGGCCTCGGCCAGGCCAGAGGTGCGCGAGGTACCTGCGGTCGCTGCACCTGTTCCCCCCGCGCCCGTGGTGGCACCCGCCCCAGCGGCGCCTGTGGCACCTGCGCGGCCCAAGAAAGCCTTTGATCCAATCGATCAAGACGAAGTCATGGCGTTCAAGAAAGCCATTGGTGCCCTGCCGGGTGACGGCGTTAAACCTACGCCTGGTCAGGTCCGCAGCTCCGGCGCACGCAAGCCGGGCTACATGATGGGTTACGAAGACACCCAACTGCTGGATCAGGAAGAAGTGGGCTCACCCTTGAGCCGCACACAGTTCGGCGAGCTTTAGCCCTTGACTGAGGCTGCGGCCTCAGTGTCCGGCAAAGTCAATCAGGGTAAACAAGCTCAGGCCAGTGGCCTGCAGTTTGGGTGCGCCACCCAGTTCAGGCAGGTTCACGATGGCGGCACCTTCCATCACGCTGGCGCCTAGTTTTTCCAGTAGTTTTTTACCCGCCATCATGGTGCCACCTGTGGCAATCAGGTCATCGATCAGCAGCACCCTTTGACCCGGATGGACGGCATCGGTGTGCAACTCCACCGTGGCGCTGCCATATTCCAGTTCGTAGGTTTCCTCGATGGTGGTGAACGGCAAACGGCCTTTTTTGCGGATCGGCACAAAACCCACGCCGAGTTCGTAAGCGATGACCGAGCCGATGATGAAGCCACGGGCATCCAGCCCAGCCACCACATCCGGGCGCAGTGCCGGGTCCATGTAGCGGTGCACAAAGGCATCAATTAAAACCCGAAATACCTTGGCATCTTGCAGCAGCGGTGTGATGTCACGAAACTGCACGCCAGGCGCGGGCCAATCAGGCACGGTGCGGATGTGGGCGCGCAGGTAGTCGGTAATGTTGAGGTGGGGCATAGAAAGCTCGATGAAATAAATTACGTTGCATCAAAAAGCGGTTGATGGCAGCTAGGTCAAAAACTGCCCTTCAGAAGTTTAAGCTCGGCTTGTTCAAGCGTTTCGGCCTTGCCGGCCAGTACCAGCACATCGCCTTCGGCCAAGAGTTGGGTGTCCTCGGGCAGCATGGCTTGCTCGCCTTTGCGGCGCAGACTGACCAGTCGCACACCCAAAGTCTCCAGGTGCAGGCTGTCCACACGTCGGCCAATCGCCTTGGCTGTGCCCGGCAAGGCAAAGGTGCTCAAACGCTCTTGATGCAGCTCGTCGGCCACACCATCGTCTGCGCCACGGAAAAAACCGCGCAACAGGGTATAGCGTGCGTCTCGCTGTTCTTGCACGATGCGGATCACCCGGCGCATGGGCACGCCCACCAGCGCCAGCGCATGGCTGGCCAGCATCAGCGAGCCTTCAATGGCCTCGGGCACCACTTCGGTGGCACCGGCCTGCTGCAGCGCTTCCAGGTCATGGTCGTCCTGGGTGCGCACCACCACCGGCACCTGCGGTGCGTGTTCATGAATGTGCGCCAGCACTTTCATGGCGCTGGCGGTCTCCAGGTAGGTCACCACTACCGCACTGGCCCGAGCCAGACCGGCCGCCATCAGGGACTGAAGGCGCGCGGCATCGCCAAACACCACCGAGTCGCCGGCGGCGGCGGCCTGGCGCACCCGGTCGGGGTCCAGGTCAAGGGCCATGTAAGGAATTTGCTCCGTGTCCAGCATGCGGGCCAGGTTTTGGCCGCAACGCCCGTAGCCGCAAATGATCACGTGTTTGTTGACCTTGAACGCACGCTTGGCGATGCTGGTCATTTGCACCGACTCCATCAGCCACTCATTGCTCACCAGGCGCATCACGATGTCATTACTGCGCATCACGATGAACGGTGTGGCCAGCATGGACAGCACCATAGCGGCCAAGATGGGGTTCAGCAGTTCGGGCGGTACCAGCGTGTGTTCTTGCGCCTGAGTGAGCAGCACAAAACCAAACTCGCCCGCTTGAGCAAGGTACAGGCCGGTGCGCAGTGCCACGCCCGTGCCGGCGCCCAAGGCACGCGTCAGCAGTGTGACCACGACTGCCTTGTACAGCACGGGTACGGTGACCAGCAGCAATACCAGTGGCCAGCGCTCCAGCACCAAGCGCCAATCCAGCATCATGCCGATGCTGATGAAAAACAGGCCCAAAAGCACATCGTGAAAGGGCCGGATATCGGTCTCCACCTGTTGCTTGAACTGGGTTTCCGAAATCAGCATGCCCGCAATGAAAGCCCCCAGCGCCAGACTCAGGCCAGCCAGTTCGGTCAGCCAGGCCAGCCCCAGTGTGACCAGCAGCAAGTTGAGCACAAACAGCTCTTCGCTTTTGCGCCGCGCCACCAGCGTCAACCACCAGCGCATCACGCGCGGGCCGCCCACCAGCAAGATGGTCACAAGTACGGCAGCCTTGAACATGCCCCAGCCCAATGTCTCAGCCAAAGATTCCGCCGACGCACCCAACGCGGGAATCAAAATCAGCAAGGGCACGACCGCCAGATCCTGAAACAGCAGCACACCCATGACGCGCTTACCGTGTTCGGTTTCCATTTCCAGGCGCTCACTCATCAGCTTGACCACAATCGCCGTGCTGCTCATGGCCAGCGCACCCGACAAAGCGATTGCTGTCTTCCAGTCCATGCCCCAATAGGTTGGAAGCAAAGCGGCCAGGATCATGCTGCCGGCGGTGGCCAAAAGTATGGTGGCTACGACCTGAAANNACGCCAAACTCACCCAGGTGGCGCACACCATCGGCGTTTTTCGCCAAAGCCAAGGCGTTCGGGCCAATGACCACACCCACCACCAAGTAGCCCAGCATCGGTGGCAGTTTCAGGTAGCGGCAACCGACCACACCGATCACAGCGGCCAGCAGGTACAGAAGCGTTAACTCAAGAGGACTCATGGTCGGATACTAACAAGGCCAAGCCGCTGGGCAGGGTGCTCGATAGAATGCCGCCATGACAAAACAGCCCACTGCCACGCCCGAGTTCGATGCGCCGCGAGCGCTGGCCTTGGCAGCAGACACCCTGGATATTGAAGCTGCAGCCGTGCTGGGTTTGAAAGCCAACCTGGGCCAGAGCTTTGCGCAGGTGGTGGCCCTGATGCTGAGCGTCACGGGCCGTGTGGTGGTCATGGGCATGGGTAAAAGTGGCCACATTGGCCGCAAGATCACCGCCACCCTGGCATCTACCGGCACGCCCGCCATGTTTGTTCATCCGGCTGAGGCCAGCCATGGTGACCTCGGCATGATTCAGCGGGTCGATGTGGTTTTGGCGATCTCCAACAGCGGTGAGTCCGAAGAACTGAACGCCATTCTGCCGCTGATCAAACGCTTGGGTGCGCCTCTGGTGGCGATGACCGGCAAGGCGGAATCCACTTTGGCTCGGTACGCAGATTTTTTTCTGAACAGCGGTGTCGAAAAGGAAGCCTGCCCGCTCAATCTTGCGCCGACTGCAAGCACCACGGCGCAGTTGGCGCTGGGTGACGCACTGGCAGTGGCCTTGCTGGATGCGCGCGGTTTCAAGGCCGAAGACTTTGCCCGCTCCCACCCAGGTGGTGCGTTGGGGCGCAAGTTGCTCACCTTGGTCAGCGATGTCATGCGCAGTGGAGAACAGGTGCCCAGCGTCGGATTGCAGGCCGGTTTTAGCGAGGTGATGCGGGAGATGAGCAACAAGGGTCTTGGGGCTACCGCGGTGGTGGACGACTTGTGCCAGGTACAAGGCATCTTCACCGACGGCGATTTGCGCCGCTTGATTGAAAAGGGTGTTGACCTGAGGGCTTGTACAGCCCAGCAAGTCATGCATCCCAAGCCCAGCACGGTGGCGCACGATGCCCTCGCCGTAGATGCCGCAGAGTTGATGGAGCAGCGTTGCATCACCAGTGTTTTGGTGCTCGATGCACAAGGCAAGCTGTGTGGTGCCTTGAACAGCAATGACTTGATGCGCGCCAAGGTGATCTGATGCAGCCCGCACTCCATTTTGATCCTGAGCTCTTGCTTAAAGCGCAAGGGATTCGCGTGGCGTTTTTTGATGTCGATGGGGTACTGACCGACGGCGGTTTGTACTTTTCGGAGCAGGGCGAAGCGCTTAAGCGGTTTCATACGCTGGATGGGCATGGCCTGAAACTGCTTCAGCGCGCTGGCATCACCCCGGTGGTGATCACCGGTCGGGATTCCAAAGCCTTGCGCGTCAGGCTGGCCGCGCTGGGTGTTGTGCATGCCCACTTTGGAACCGAAGACAAACGCCCGGCTGCCGAACAAACCTTGCAAACCCTGGGTTGTACCTGGGATCAGGCGGCCGGTATGGGCGACGACTGGCCAGATTTGCCTGTGCTGACCCGCTGTCACTTTGCCTGTGCGCCACCCAACGCCCAAGCAGAGGTTCTGGCTGCGGCCGACTATGTGACTACCCGCGCTGGTGGTGCCGGTGCGGTGCGTGAACTGTGTGATTTGCTTTTGGTGGCAAGTGGGCAATACGTCACCTTGTTTGACGAGGCCTGTGGATGATCTCGGCTCGAAATCTTTGGGACAGGTTGTCTCTTTATTTGCCGGTGTTCTTGATGGGTTTGCTGGCCATGGCCACCTATTGGTTGGTGCGCAGTACGCCACCACCTGACCAGCCGCAGGCAACACTTGCACCACGCCATGAGCCAGACTACTTTATGCGTAAATTCGCGGTGAGAACCTACGACGCAAGCGGGCAGCTCAAGAGTGAAGTAAGTGGCGGTGAGGCGCGCCATTTTCCGGATACCGACACCCTAGAGATTGACCAGGTCCATATCCGCTCCTTTAGCCCGCAGGGACAATTGACGGTGGCCACTGCGCAGCGAGCCATTGCCAATGGCGACGGCTCGGAGGTGCAACTGATGGGTAACGCTCAGGTGGTGCGTGAACCCGTGCAGGGCATAAACGGACAAACGCAACCAGGGGTCAGTTTTGCAAGCGAGTTTTTGCACGCATTCATGAACACCGAGCGCGTCAAGTCACATAAGCCAGTGACACTTACTCGCGGCAATGACCGATTCACAGCCGACAGTTTGGACTACGACAACCTTGATCGGGTGATGCTTTTGAACGGACGCGTGCGTGGTCAGCTGGTTCCTACCCGCACCCCCTGAGCCGGCACTCTGACACATGGCTCAACTGGTTTTGATTACGGGGGCATCGAGTGGCATCGGCAAGGCATTGGCCTTGACCTACGCCGCCCAAGGTTGTCGCTTGGCCCTGGTTGCTCGGCAAGCAAATTCAATAAAAACATGGCTAAACCCAGATAAGATAAGTTCAGATAGCTATGAACTCTATAGTGCGGACGTGACCAACGCCGACAGCATGGCGCAACTTGCCGAGGCATGTTTACAGCGCCAAGGCCTGCCAGATGTGGTCATTGCCAATGCCGGCATCAGTATTGGCGTGGATTCGTCCTTGCGATCTGACCTGGATGTGATGGCGAAGGTGATCGCCACCAATCTGATGGGTGTGGCGCACACCTTTGGCCC
>DFWT01000245.1:9816-9982 GCA_002381045.1 Rhodoferax sp. UBA4127 | reverse complement strand
GTGATCGAGCCCACATCCGCCAGGGTAAACGTAGACCGGCGCAGTTCATTCAGCTCGGTGAAGAGCTGCGCGGCCCGTGGACCTAGCGTCTTTGTCTGCAAGTGATATTTTGCGCTCAATTTGCGCCCCTAAAAGAAACGTAATGCGCAGTAAATATAACACTAAC
>DFWT01000245.1:0-9798 GCA_002381045.1 Rhodoferax sp. UBA4127 | reverse complement strand
TCACTTTCCAAAGCGATTGAAACATTTGGCTTGCAGTCATCACCTTTGGTGGGAGACGAATGAAAACTTCGCAAATCGATGGTGAGTCGCTGTGGCGAACGCAACTTTCATGCGACACAAGTTGCTTAGTGCTGCTCGTTAAAAAAATACACATCAAGGCTTGACGATGACTGATGATTCCACCGATCAGTACTCTGCTGGCGAACAGGGTCTGGGCTACATCTACCAGCCGCGTTTCGCTTTACTCCGACTCATGCAACTGCCGGAGAGCACATCGGTCATGATCGAGAAGGACGACGACCTGGATTTTCTCGACATAGATAATGTCAAGAGTCTGGCCTCCCTCAAGCACAAGGCGATCGGCGATCGCCTGACTGACCTTTCTACCGATTTCTGGAAGTCCGTTCGGATCTGGCTGGCGCGATACAACCGTGATGGGCGTAGCGAAGCCAGTCTCCGCTTCTTTCTGTTCACGACAGGTACCGTCTCCAAAACCTCCTTCCTCCGCCGCTTCCTTCTTGATCGTGCATCAGAGGATGGAGAAACCGCTTCTCTGTCGCAACTTGTAGGCGAAGCGCTCGCCAAAACCAGATCGGATCTGATTGGTGAGATCGCCAAGGAATTCCATCTACTCAACGATGAGGAAAAGGATGACTTCCTCTCGCGTATTGTCATATTCGACAGCGGACCTCGAATCGTGGACGTGCCTTCAATCATCAAGGATCAGCACATGCGGAGCATCCGGCGCGAATTTAGAGGCGCTGTCTTTGAACGCCTGGAAGGCTGGTGGAACGAAACAATCGTTAATTTGCTGTCCGGCAAGCGAATTGAAGCGGTCTACGGGTACGAAATATCTGACAAGCTCTCAGCATTTGCCGAGGAGTACAAATCCGACAACCTGCCCATTACGTTCCGAGGGAAAGCGCCCGCAGGCGAGATTGATGCGGAAAACGATCCGAGGCTTTTCGTTGTGCAGTTGCGAGAGATCGGCGCCGCCTCAAGCAGGATTCGCAACGCCATCCTGGACTACTACAGAGCCTTTGAGCAACGGTCGGTCTGGGCGCGCGAAAGCCTTTTAGTGACAGGCGAAATGGAAGAGTATGAAGATCGCCTCGTCGATGAATGGAGCCGTTACAAGGACGTGATCTTTGAAGACCTCGACAATGAAAGTGCCGATGCGGTCCTTTTGGAGGCTGGCAAAGCGCTATACAAGTGGGCCGATTTGGAGAGCGGTAACATAAGTGCGCTTCGCATTCGAGAGCGCGTGACCGAGCCGTACGTGCTGCGCGGCGGCTTTCACATTCTCGCGAACATCCGCCCATTGCCAAGGGTGTACTGGCATCCCCGTTTTCTGGGCCGTATCGGCGAGTTGCTGGGGGCGGCAGAATGAAACGATGGGACCATCGACCATTTGAAGTAAGAAATCTCTTTAACCCGGCCTTCTGCGGCCTGATCCTGTTCAGGGCGTTGCAAGGATATGAGGAAGAAAATGCGGATGGTATGCCGTTCTCCCTTGCGCTACTGGTGTTGCCTCTGTGTTTGCAGAAAGAGTCTCGCCAAGTGATTGCGGATAGCCCTCGCAGCTATCTCTTGAAAACAGTTGAGAAAAATCCTCAGTTGCTTGTTGGCTTTGCCGACCGTGCCAAAGATTTGATGCCGTTCGCACTTGAAGCGTTCGGCCTGTTGATGGAGAGGGGGTGCTTTGTCGTGTCGCAGGATGGGCGGTTAAGGACTGTGCCGGACCAGGTTCGCAAATCTGTGACCGGTACAAGTGAAACCATCTCCTGCCAGCGCGTCGCACGCATCATCGGAAAAGAGTTTGCACGCATTGCAGACCGCGTGACGGTATACACGACCTTCGGAATTCGGCCATGAAAATAAAATCAATCCACATCTACAGCCACGACGGCCAGCGCAGGGACCTTCAATTCAAGGTGGATGGTCTCAACGTGATAACCGGTCGATCATCGACCGGCAAGTCAGCACTCTCGGAAATCATCGAGTACTGCATGGGGCGATCGACCTTCAATGTGCCAGAAGGTGTGATCCGCGATAAGGTGGCGTGGTTCGCGGTGATCTACCAGTTTCCACAAGAGCAGGTGTTGATCGCCAAGCCAACCCCAACCAGTGGTGGTACAAGCTGCAGCATAGCCATGCAGCGACGGGGAGTTCACCTGACTGCCCCTGCATTCGACGAGTTGATTGTCAACACGGATGACGATACGGTTGTTGTCCTGTTGTCGCGGCTGCTGGGCATCCCGGAGAACCGGACCGATGTTGCAATTGAGCACAGCCGCGACAGCTATGACGCGAACGTTAAGCACACGTATTACTATCTCTTCCAGAAACAAGGCCTCGTAGCAAACAAAGATCAACTCTTTTATCGCCAGAACGAGGCATTCCAGCCACAGGCGATCCGTGACACGCTGCCGATACTTCTCGGTGTCTCTTCCAATGACCGATATGAACTGGAAGCCAAGCTCCGGGCCGCGCAGCGTGAACTAAAAATCAGCGCGAAGCTTCTTGAACAGGCTCGGGATGCCATCGATACGTCTGAACAGAAAGGTATTGGTCTTTTCTCAGAAGCCAAGACAGTCGGCATCATTGATCTAGTGAACCAGCAGGTAGGAGCGAATGGCGTGATTGGTGCCTTGCGCGCGGCACTGCAATGGAAACCGGCATCGATTCCAGAGGATGACGGTCACAGAATCTCCCGAGTGGAAGAAGACATTAGCCAGATGCGAAAGGATCGACGGGAGATTCAATCGAAGATCGACGCAGCGCGTCAATTCTCGAAGAAGGCCAGTGGATTTGAAACTGAGGCGGCCGAGCAGAAAGATCGATTGGCTTCGATCAAGGCTCTCCCCAAAAACCCCCAGACAGGTGAATGGCAATGGCCCTTCTGCGAAGAGAACCTAGCCTTGGAATCTCCTGTCGCGAAGGTACTACTCAACGAATTGGCGACGTTGGACGCGGAAATGAGTATCGTCGCTGGCCAGCGCCCTAAGTTGGAGGCGTACCTCACCGAGCAAGAGGGTAAGGTCCAGGAAGTCGTTGATGCGATTAAAAGTAAGGAAGTAGAGCTTTCTGCTGCGATCGCGGCGAACGAGGTTATCGCACAAATGGGCACGCGCAACAATGCGGCAGCACGCGTTGTCGGTCGCATAAGTTTGTTCATGGAGAATCTGGTCCCCAATGAGGAATTGGCATCGCGTGAGGCGGAACATCGTCGCCTCAAGTTTAAGGTTGATGAACTGGAAAAAAGAATCGGGGCCGACGACAGCAATGAGCGACTGACTTCGATCCTGAACAACATATCTTCGCAGGTGTCACAGTACATCCGCACTTTTGAGGCGGAGTTCAGTGCGTTTCCTGCACGCCTTGACCTCAATCATCTCACCATAGTTTTCGATCGCCCGGATCGACCGGTGCCGATGAGTCGCACTGGGGGAGGCGAAAATCATCTGGCCTATCACCTCTCTGCGTTGATGGCGCTGCATCTCTTTGCCGCGAAAAATGGCCGCCCGATTCCACAGTTCCTGCTGATCGATCAACCGACTCAGGTCTACTTTCCCTCCGAAAAGGTCTACCAGGAAGCAGATGGTTCAGTTCAGAAAACAGAAGCAGACGCTGATCTTGCGGCGGTTCGCCGACTGTTCGTGCTGTTGCTGAAGTTCACGCAAGAAGACGTGCCGGGCTTCCAACTTATCGTGACAGAACATGCAAACCTTCGGGATCAATGGTTCCAGGATGCACTCGTTGAACAGCCGTGGACCAAGCCGCCGGCGCTTGTTCCCCAAAACTGGCCAGATGAATAAGGACAAAAAGGCATGCAGGAAAAACATCATCATGTGTGATCACTGCTGCCTATTACAGTGTATCGGTTGCCTCTTTCAGCCGCGCCCTGGTTTTTGCATCGACGCGCGGAACATCCGATATTGTGAAAACGCGGCCGACCTTCGGTTTTGTTGCGTGCATTGACATTTCTTCAGCCTTTTCGATGGGCGTGACGGATTCGTGTTCGGAACTTGTTCGTTCCTGGCGTAGCCGATCCAGATAATCCGCCCACTGCTGGAGCATTGCGCGCCGCTCATCCTGGTACGCATGGCGGTTGTAGGCTGCGCGCACCGCGTTTGCCGGCACGTGCGCCAAGCAGTGCTCGATCACATCGATGTTTCCACCGATGCTATTGAAATAGGTGCTGAACGATGCTCGCATGCCGTGCGGCGTACCTACACCGCTGAGTCCCAGCCGCTCCATCAAGGCGTTCAAGCTGCGGTTGGCCATCGGCCGGCGCGGGTCCACTCGGTTCGGAAACAGATACTCTCTATCGGCTGGCACGAGGGCGCGCAAGCGGGTGAGTAACGCTACTGCCTGCGGGGGCAGTGGAACCCAATGCGCACGCTTTGCCTTCATCCGTGCAGCCGGAATTTCCCACTGGGCACCTTCCATATCCACTTCATCCCATCGGCCCTCGATGACTTCGGCCTTGCGGCAGGCAGTCAGAAGCACCAACAACATGGCGATGCGCGTTTCCTCGTTAATCCTGCCCGAGTTATCCAGCGTCCGCAGAAAATCGCCGATCTGCTTGTCGGACAGGGCTGGGTGGTTTTTCTGGTTGCGTTTCTTCATTACGCGCACGGGTGGCACCGGGTTGTTCTCGATCAGACCAGAATCGATGGCGTACTCGAACACTCCCCACAAGTGATTGCGCAGATTGCGCGCCACTTCGGGCGCACGTTTCTCGACACCTTTGAGCAGCGCGGTGAGTTCCAGGCGTGTGATGCTACCGATCTGGCGACTCTTGAGCGTTGGCAGCAGATCGTTGTCGATCTCGCGCTTGCGTTGCTTCACCGTGGATGGTCGCAGGTCCGCCGCCGTTGCTGCGTTCCAGTCCGCCGTGATGGTGGCGAATACGCCATTGACACGTTCCAATTGGTCCTGCGCCTGGACGATCTTTTCGTCGCGTCGGGCTTGTATGGGATTGATACCCTGGACCACAAGTTTCCGGGCATCGGTGTGCAGTCCGCGTGCTTCTGCAAGCCCAATCTCAGGAAAGGCGCCCAGTGCCTGCAGCCCCTCCGTGCCGTGGACGCGGAACTTGTAGCGCCACAGTTTAGAGCCGTTGGGCTGGACAAGAAGATACAACCCACCACTGTCGGCGAGCTTGTAGGCGCGCGCTTCCGGTTTGGCGGATTTGACTTTTAGTGTGGACAGCATATCTGGGGGTATCCTTGAATTGATACCCCCAACGATACCCCCAATCGATCAAGATTCCAAGAAGTTTCTATAAACGGAATGGGACAACTTGAGACGCTAAGCTATTGAAATAATAGAAGTTTTATACGTTTTTGAGAAATTATGAGATCGCTTGAAACATGAATGCATACTTCAGGTGGCAAGTTTCATGAGTTATTGGCCCCTAGACCTTTTTCAATAGGCGAAAGCAGCTATCAAATATGAAGTGTCGCCAAAACACCCACCACCAGCCCTGCGCCGCCGGCGATGAACATGGCCACCTCCAGCCATTTCTTTTTGGTCAGCAGCGCAATGGCAGCCAGTGCAATCGACACTTGTAGCACGGTGGTGGACTGGGCCCAGCGGTGATGCTGGTGCATTTGCTCATCACTTTGTTTATCCCACGCGGTGGCTTCAGCCTCCATCTTGTCGGCCACCAGTTTGATCTCGCCCTTTTCCTTCTCGTAGCGGTCAACCTTGCCCTGGTAAAACGCTTTCTTGTCCTCGGGCGCCAAGTCACGCGCCAGTTCCGCCAGCGACTGCTTGGTGCTCTTGGATTGGAAGTAATTCCACTGGTTGGAGGCTTCGGTCTTTTTAATGGCCGCGTTATTCTTGAACAGGCCAGCGTTGGCCTGGGTAGCGCCCCCCATGTAGCCAAACAAGGCGCCCACGGTCGCAATGATGGCCGTGAACAAGGCAATCTGGTTGATCATGCTGCCGTGGTCACCGTGGCCGTTGCCATGGCCGCCTTGCTGGGCATGTTCCAACTCGTGGTCGTGCGGGCCGTGCACATGAAATCCGTGTCCGGACATATCAAACTCCTGAAGATTTTTGGTAAGTGACAAAACGCAGGCTCAAGCCAGTGCTGCTGAGTTGCTGTTGGTGTGAGGTTTCAACCCACTCGGGGCCGAATTGTGGCGCAAAGGCATCGCCTTCAAAGTCGGCATCAATCTCGGTGACCAAGGCGGCGCTGGCCAAGGGCATGGCTTGTTGGTAAAGCTCAGCGCCTCCAATAACCCAGGCCGTGCTCTCAGCTGGGCAGGCGGCGCAGGCCTCAGGCAGCGAATGTGCCACCACTGCACCAGATGCTTGCCAATCCGGTTGGCGTGTCACCACCACGTTAAGCCTGCCAGGCAAGGGGCGAAATTTGGGCGGCAGCGAGTCCCAGGTCTTGCGCCCCATGATCACTGGGCAGCCCAAGGTGTGGCGTTTGAAGTGCGCTAGGTCTTCAGGCAGATGCCAGGGTAGGGTGTTGTTGCGGCCAATCACGCCATTGCGGGCGCGGGCAAATATCAGGTTCAATGGCATGGTCAACTCAAAGGTCAGATGGCGGGTTTCCTGGGCGGCACCAGCACGGCGGCTATGGCCGTCATGACACATAGCATGGCAGCAAAATCTTGCCAATGAGGCACCTCACCAACGATCAAGGTGGCGCTGGCGGTGCCAATCAGCGGAACGGCCATGATGCTCATGGCGCTGGTGGCCGGGGGCAAATGGCGAGCCAGCCCAAACCAGATGATTTGGGCAAAACCGTAGTTGATGAGTGCGCCGTAGGCCAGGCTGCCCCACATGGGTGCAGAAAACTGCCAGGCCGGCCAGGGTTCCATCACAGCCGCAAAAAGCCACAGGCAAATGCTGGCCAATATCAGCATCCACACGGTGAGCGTTTCCACTGGCATGGTGAGGTGTGCGCGGCGCATCATCAGTGTGCCAGCGGCCCAAGATAGGGCCGCCAACTCCATCCAGACAATGCCCAGAGGTTTTCCTGTGAGCGCAGTGAGTTCATTGAATGTCAACAGGCCAATGGCCAGCGCCACGGCAAGCGCCGCCAGGCCAATGCGTTTGGTGAGCTTTACCTTGAAAAACAAGACCCCCAGCAGCACCGTCCAGATTGGCATGGTGAAACCCAAAATTGCCGCGCGCCCGCTGGCGAGTTCCTTCACGCCCAGAATTGCCATGGTGTGCCAACCCAGCACATTGGGTAGCCCCAGCGTTACCACGCTGCGCCATTCGGTACCCTGTGGCAGCATGCGCACGCCCTTGGCCCGGTAGTACAGGTAAAGCCAGAGTGCGCCCCCCGTCATGGTGAGGGCGCGAAAGTACAGCGGCGAGAGCTCGCGCAGGCTGAACTTCATCATCGGCCAATTGGTGCCCCACATCAGGGTCAGGGCGATCAGGCTCCAGCGTTGACGGCGGCTGATGTGCGCGCCGCTCACACCGCCACCGGGGCTTTGATCGCCGGATGGCATTGGTAGTTTTGCACCTCGAAGTCTTCCAACTCATAATCAAAAATATGAGCAGGCTTGCGTTTAATGACAAGGGCTGGATACGCAAAAGGTTCACGACTGAGCTGCAGTGCCACCTGTTCGGCGTGGTTGGCATAAATGTGGCAGTCGCCGCCTGTCCAGATGAAATCGCCCACGTCCAGGCCGCACTGCTGGGCCACGATGTGGGTCAGAAGAGCGTAGCTGGCAATGTTGAACGGCACACCCAAAAAGATGTCGGCGCTGCGTTGGTACAGCTGGCAACTGAGTTTGCCTTTGCCACCGGGCGTGGTGGCGGGAGCCACATAAAACTGGAAAAAAGCGTGGCAGGGCATCAAGGCCATTTTGTCCAACTCAGCCACGTTCCAGGCACTCACGATGATTCGGCGTGAATCAGGGTTGGTTTTGAGCGTATCAATCACTTGTTGGATCTGGTCAATGTGACCACCATCAGGTGTGGGCCAGCTGCGCCATTGCACGCCATACACTGGGCCGAGATCGCCGTCGGCACGGGCCCATTCGTCCCAGATGGTGCAGCCGCGTTCTTGCAGCCACTTCACGTTGGAGTCACCCCGCAAAAACCACAGCAGCTCGACGATGATGGCTTTCAGGAATACCTTTTTGGTGGTCACCAGCGGGAAACCCTGGTTGAGGTCGAAGCGCATTTGGTAGCCAAACACGCTGGTGGTGCCGGTGCCGGTGCGATCGGGCTTGAACACGCCGTGGGTGCTTACATGGCGCAAAAAATCTTCGTATTGGGAGGAGTTAGATGTCAATTTCAGTAACCCCCAAGGAGAGTGTCAAGTGCATTTTGAATTGTGAATTGTTGCGCACTCAAGTTTGTGACCGCTGGCCTTAGCACGCTCATGGCAACAGCACCAATTGCTGGGGTATCCATGACTACTTGAGTGCCCTCAACCTCAAATTCCGGGTTCAGGTCGACAAATTTTGCTGGCACCATATCAGCGTGCCACAGAGGCACCAGAACCCGAGTTTTGATGCCCTTAATGTGGTCGTTTTGGACATCCAGAAAGTAGGGGACGACATGTGCGTCCTGCGGGTCAGGATTGGGGTAAACGTCAAAACGAGCCACTGTCAACTCCAGTGCGACCATCACCCAGCGATTTTCCCCAGGTGCGGTATTTGGCCAGTGGCAAGCCATGTTTGGCGACACGTTCGTTGTAAGCGGCCATAGCCTCTCTGTTGTCGTCATTCCATTTTTCCCAGTAGCGCTTCTTCACTTCATCGGCAAGCAACGTGTCCACAGTTTGCGACAGGTTCATACCCATTTCCCTGGCGGCTTCCAGCACCTTGGTGTTTAGAGACAGATTGGTGGCCTTTTTGGGCGCATTTTCAAAGTGAAGCACGGGGTTTCTCCATCAATAATGCGCAAAGTATATGCGCATGTTTCCCATGCTGGGAGTGGCTAGGCCGCCAGCACCCGCCCGGGATTCATCAGGTTTAACGGGTCCAGCGCCTGCTTGATGGCCCGCATCGTGGCCAGGGCCACGGGTGATTTGTAGTGGGCCAGATGCGTCACTTTCAGACTGCCCACCCCGTGTTCCGCTGAAATTGAGCCGCCGTGGGCCATTACCGCGTCAAACACGATTTTGTTCACGTCGGTTTCGTGCAGGCGCAAAAACGCCGCCGCATCCGTGCCCACGGGGGCCTGAACGTTGTAGTGCAGGTTTCCATCGCCCAAATGACCAAAGTTAACCAGCCGTACTCCTGGAATGGCCTGCGACAGATGGGCATCGGTGCTGGCGACAAATGCGGCCATGGCAGACACCGGCACCGAGATGTCGTGTTTGATGTTCAGGCCCTCTTGCGCCTGGGCCAGTGGAATGCTCTCACGCACCTGCCAAAGGGTTTGCGCCTGAGTCAGGTTGTCTGCCACCACCGCGTCGGAGACGCAGCCGGCTTCCATCCCAGCTTCCAGCAGGCCTTCGAGTTGGGTTCTGGCATGGGTTTCAGATTCAGAATCAGCGTTTTCCAGCAACACACAAAACGGTGTGTCCCGGTACAGCGGCAGGCGCAAGTTGCCAAAGTGTTTAGCGACCAGGCTCAATGCAAATTGACCCATCAACTCAAACCCGGTCAGGCTAGCGCTTAGGCGTTGCTGAGCCAGACCAAGTAGTTGAACAGCGGCGGCCATAGACGGCACGGCCGCCCAGGCGGTGAGTTGCGCTGCGGGTTGTGCAAACAGCTTGAGCGTGGCGGCGGTGATGATGCCCAGCGTGCCTTCGCTGCCGATGAACAGGTCGCGCAGGTCGTAGCCGGTGTTGTCCTTGCGCAG
>DFWT01000139.1 GCA_002381045.1 Rhodoferax sp. UBA4127 | reverse complement strand
CAGATGGATGGGCTTTGCCGCACGAGAGGCGGGCGGCTTGGTGCTCATAGCAGCCCCCGTTCGGCCATCGACAAGGCTTCACCGGGTGCGACGATGATGTGGTCGAGCACCCGCACGTCAATCAGCGCCAGCGTAGATTTCAGGGTTTGTGTCAGCATCTCGTCGGCGCGGGATGGTTGCACCGTGCCGCTGGGATGGTTGTGCGCCANNCGCTGGTTTGCGTGAGCGTGCCCTGGAACATTTCTTCCAGCGCGATCAGGCGGTTTTGTACGTCCAAGAACAGCACGGCAAACACCTCGTGTTGCTTGGCGCTCAGGCGCAACTGCAGGTAATGTTTGACAGCATCCGGCGTGTCAAACACGGTGCGCTCTTTCATGCGTTGGGCCAAAGCGCGGCGGGCCAGCTCCAGCACCGCCACCAATTCGGCGCGTTTGGCCGGACCCAGACCTTTGACACGCTTGAGGTCGTCTGCGGTGGCGTTGAGCAAACCGGCAATGCCGTCAAAGCCGGCTGTGCCATCGGCCGCAGGTTTGAGTTCGAGTAGTTCCTGCGCCATGTGCAAGACACTTTTGCCCTTGATGCCGGTGCGCAGCAACAGCGCCAGCAACTCAGCGTCGCTCAGTGCGCCCGGGCCGCGGGCCAGCAGCTTTTCACGGGGACGGGCGTCCGGGGGCAGGTCTTTCAGGGGCATAGGGCAGGCTTTTACAATGCAACGCAGTTTATGCGCCCGAGCTACAGCCACCTTGATGTGGGGTCTCGGGCTATTTCCACCTGAGATGCCATCGAACCTTATGACTGTCACCACCCTGCCTACCGTTCAAGCTGGCTCTTTTCTGACCCTGCACTACCGCATGAGCGGCCCATCTGGTGTGGTGGTGGACACCTTTGATGCCGCCCCAGCCACCCTGACTCTGGGCACAGGTGCACTGTCACCGGCCATTGAAGCTGGCTTGATCGGGCTGGAAGAAGGCTGCCGCACCAGCATCGAATTGCCCGCAGGCGCGGCGTTTGGCCCACGCAGCCCAGACATGCAGCAATGGCTGTCGCGCAAAGAGCTCAACGACCTGGGTGGTGCAGGCGAGAGTTTTGAAGTGGGCGAGGTGGTCAAGTTCCCCACACCCGATGGCCAGGGTGAGTTTGCCGGTGTGATCAAGGAGTTTCGTACCGACGCCAAGGGCGAGGCAGTGCTGTTTGACTTCAATCACCCGCTGGCCGGCCAGCCGGTGCGGTTTGATGTGCATGTGATCGGGGTGCTGTGACCACGGCCGCAGATAAGGTGCCCACGGGGGTCGACATCCTCTTGGCTGAGCCGCGCGGCTTTTGCGCCGGTGTTGATCGGGCCATTGAAATCGTCGAACACGCTCTGGCCAAGTTCGGTGCGCCGATTTATGTACGCCATGAAATCGTTCACAACACCTATGTGGTGAATGATCTGAAAGCCAAAGGCGCTATTTTTATTGAAGCGCTTGACGATGTGCCTGCGGGGGCTACGCTGGTTTTTTCTGCACATGGTGTGAGTCGCGCGGTGCAACAAGAGGCAGCGAAGCGCGGATTCCGGATTTTTGATGCCACATGCCCCTTGGTGACCAAGGTGCATGTGGAAGTGGCCAAGCTGGCCAAAGAGGGTTATGAGTTCATCATGATCGGCCACAAGGGTCACCCCGAGGTGGAAGGAACCATGGGCCAACTTGACAGCGGCATTCATTTGGTGGAAGACGTGGCGGATGTGGCCCGCATCGCACCTGCGCAAACCAACAAGTTGGCGGTGGTGACCCAGACTACGCTCAGTGTGGATGATGCCGCCGAGATTGCTGCGGCCATCAAGGCGCGTTTTCCCAATGTGCGGGAACCCAAGCAGCAAGACATTTGCTACGCCACCCAAAACCGGCAGGACGCCGTCAAGCTGATGAGTGCCCAGGTGGACCTGGTGGTTGTGGTGGGCAGCCCCACCAGTTCCAACAGCAACCGGCTGGCAGAATTGGCGCGCAAGCTAGGCACGCCGGGCTACATGGTGGACTCGGCAGACGACCTGCAGCCGCAGTGGTTTGAGGGTTGCCGCCGGGTGGGTTTGACGGCCGGTGCATCCGCGCCAGAAATTCTGGT
This sequence comes from Rhodoferax sp. UBA4127, assembly GCA_002381045.1. GTDB lineage: Bacteria > Pseudomonadota > Gammaproteobacteria > Burkholderiales > Burkholderiaceae_C > Rhodoferax. Next base: position 13,306 of record DFWT01000139.1, on the reverse strand, counting down.
GGCGCAGGTGATTGAGCGCTTGAAGGCGCTGGGTGCGGTGTCGGTGCAGCGCATGGCTGGTGAGATTGAGACCATCAAGTTCCCGCTGCCCAAGGGCTTGCGCCTGAATGATTCAGAGTTGGCCGAGTGACTATAAAATAAATAGCTGTTAGCGCAATTAAAATAAGGGCTAGAGCCCGATTTCTTATAAATTAACTATGTTAGACATTACCCTGCTGCGCAAAGACCTGAACCAGGTGGTGGCGCGTCTGCAATCACGCAAAAACCCGCAAACGTTTTTGGATGTGGAGGCCTTCACCGCGTTGGAGGCCGAGCGCAAAACCATTCAAATAAGCACCGAGGCATTGCAAGCCCAACGCAATAGTGCCAGCAAACAAATTGGCATGCTCAAGGGCAAGGGCCTGCACGACGAAGCCAACGCGGCGATGGCGCAGGTCAGTGGCATCAAAGACGAGTTGGACGCGTCAGCCAAGCGGCTCGATCAGATCCAGACCGAATTGCAAAACCTGTTGCTGGCGGTGCCCAACCTGCCGCACGAAAGTGTGCCGGTGGGTGCCGATGAACACGCCAATGTGGTGGTACGCAGCTGGGGCCAGCCACGTGGGTTCGACTTTGCCATCAAAGACCATGTGGATGTGGGCACGCCGTTGGGCCTGGACTTCGAGATGGGCGTCAAGCTCACCGGCGCCCGCTTCACCGTGATGAAAGGCCAAGTGGCCAGGCTGCATCGTGCGTTGGCGCAGTTCATGCTGGATGTGCAAACCCAGGAGCATGGCTACACAGAGTGCTACACGCCTTACATCGTGAACGGCGACACCTTGCGCGGTACCGGCCAGTTGCCCAAGTTCGAGGGTGATTTGTTTGCTGCCAAAAAAGGCGGTCAGGACGGTGAAGAACAGCCCGACAACACCGCGCTGTATTTGATTCCGACCGCAGAAGTACCGCTGACCAACTTTGTGCGTGACGTGGTGGTGGCAGAAAGCGATTTGCCGATCAAACTCACTGGCCACACGCCATGCTTCAGGTCAGAGGCCGGCAGTGCCGGGCGTGACACCCGCGGTCTGATTCGCCAACACCAGTTTGACAAGGTCGAGATGGTGCAAATCGTTCACCCCGACAAAAGTTATGACGCGCTGGAAGTGATGACCGGCCACGCCGAAGCCATTTTGCAAAAGCTGGGTTTGCCTTACCGGGTGATGAGCCTGTGCACCGGTGACATGGGTTTTGGCGCCAGCAAGACCTACGACCTGGAAGTCTGGTTGCCAGCGCAAAACACCTACCGCGAAATCAGCTCGGTGAGCAACTGCGAAGCCTTCCAGGCGCGCCGTCTGCAAGCCCGCTTCAAGAATGCGCAAGGCAAAAACGAACTGGTCCACACGCTCAACGGCTCCGGCTTGGCAGTGGGTCGCACCCTGGTGGCGGTGCTTGAAAACTACCAGAACGCTGATGGCTCGGTGACCGTGCCCCAGGTGCTGCAAGCCTATTTGGGTGGCTTGCAAAGTCTTCAGGCCTAAGCCGGTGACACTCGGCGCGGATCAGACCCCATGACACCCCAACTGATCTGTCTCCTGGGTGCCGAATGCACTGGCAAGACCACATTGACGCAAGCCCTGGCGGCGCACTATGGGGCGCTGTGGGTGCCCGAGTATTTGCGCGTGTTTTGTGATCAACATGGCCGCACCCCCAACCAGGCCGAGCAGGCTGATGTGATGCGGTCCCAGTTTGACCATGAGGAACACGTCATGGTCCGTGCGAAGAAGTCAGGCCATGCGCTTGTGCTCTGCGACACCGCACCCTTGATGACGGCGGTTTACAGCGAGTTCTACTTTTCTGATGCCAGTTTGAACGCCTGCGCCCATGCACTGCACGGCCGATTCACACTGACTTTGCTGCTGCAGCCTGATCTGCCATGGCTTGCGGACGGGTTCCACCGCAGTGGTGAGGCGATCCGGGCGCGGGTGCATGCCAGGCTGACCCACGCTTTGCAATCTGAGCACCATCCCCACATCGAAATCAGCGGGTCGGGGCCGAGCCGCTTGCAAGCGGCCATTCAGGCCATTGACACGCTATCGGATTAACTTCTTTTCGTCAGACTAAAATCGCGGACTCACCGGGGGTGCCTGCTGTTTGCGGGCTGAGAGAGTCCCCTTACCTGATCTGGATCATGCCAGCGTAGGGAGCGTGATGGTTCCAGGATGGTTCGGGCACGTCTGCTGCCTGTGGCGTCTTCGGCCCAGCGCTTTATGCGTTGGCGCTTTGAAAGGCTTTGCCATGAACCGTCGTTTGCTTCTTTCTAGTCTTGCTTGTGTGGCCGCCCAGTGGTCACCCTCTACCTCCTTTGCAGCCGAAGAACTGCGCGTGATGGTGCACAGTTCCTTTTCTCTGCCCAAACCAGTGCTGGCCAGTTTCGAGGTCAAGCATGGTGTCAAGCTATCCATCGTCAAGGGCGGGGACGCTGGCGAAATGCTCAACAAGCTGATCCTGACACGGGCCAAACCGATTGCTGACGTGGTGTATGGCCTGGACAACACGCTGGTGGGCAAAGCCCTGGCCGCCGGTGTGTTGGAGCCGGTGCTGCCGCAGATGTCGGGCCAACCCGACGGGCAGTTGGGTGCCGCCCTGGCGCCGGTGGACTACGGTTATGTCAATTTGAATGTGGACAAAGCCGAAGTGGCCAAGCGCGGCGTGGCGTTGCCGGCCAGTTTGAAAGATTTGACCCTGCCCGCGTACAAGGGCTGGCTGGTCATGCCTAATCCAGCCACCAGCAGCACCGGTTATGCCTTCATGTTGGCCACCATATCCGCCATGGGTGAAGAACCTGCCTTTGCCTGGTGGGCGCAAATGCGGGGCAACGGTCTCAAGGTGGTCAAAGGTTGGAGCGAGGCCTATTACACCGAATTCAGCCGCAACAAGGGCGCTTACCCCTTGGTGGTGAGCTACGCCACCAGCCCGGCCGCCGAGGTGTTTTACAGCAAGGAAAAAATCACCGAACCGCCCACCACCAGCCTGAACCTCAAGGGTGGTGTGTTCCGCCAGGTCGAAGGCGTGGGCTTGATCAAGGGCGGTGCGCGGCGTGAGGTAGCGCTCAAGTTTGTCGATTTCATGCGGACCGGTGCGGTGCAAGAAAGTTTGCAGACCGAGATGTGGATGTACCCGGCGGTGGCAAAGACGGTGCGCGCCGAAGTGATGCGCCATGCGGTCGAGCCCAAAGAGTTTGAAGCGCCCGCAGCGCAATTGATTGCCAAAAAGGGTCCCGAATGGGTGGCACGCTGGACCCAAGTGGTGCTGAAGTAGGTCGGCGGTTGCGGTTGACTGACCACAAAACAAGCTAGCTCTGGCCATGCCCTTGCCCTTGCTTAGCCGCCTGACACGTATGCCGGTGTGGTGCTTGGGCCTGTTGCCAGGTGCCGCCTTGCTGGTGCTGGTGCTGGCACCCACGGCGCAACTGATTTGGGTCGGGCTGACTGGTGCTTTGGATTTGCCTGGTGTTTTTCAGACAGTCTCGATCTGGCAGCCCTGGCAAGATGACTATTTGCGGGGACGTGTTTTATGGTCCCTGGCACAGGCCGGGATCACCTGCGTGCTGGCGTTGGCTCTCGGTTTGCCACTGGCCTGGGTGCTTGCGCGATTTGAATTTGTTGGGCGTAGCGTGACTTTGCGTCTTTTGATGTTGCCGTTTGTCATGCCCACTCTGGTGGCAGCGCTTGGTGTACTGGCCGTGTGGGGACCCCGGGGGGCACTCAGCAATGGGTTGGGCGTGAATCTTCAAGGCACGCCGTGGTTGCTGCTGTATGGCAACCTGTTTTTCAACCTGTGTTTGGTGGTACGCGCCGGCGTCGATGCACTGGACAAAGTCAACGGACGTCAGGTGGCTGCAGCGCGCAGCTTGGGTGCCAGTCCGTGGCGGACCTTCTGGCGGGTGGAGTGGCCTGCCATTGCGCCCTGGCTCATGTCCAGCTTGTGCCTGGTCTTTTTGTATTGCTTTTCTGGCTTTGGCTTGGCGTTGGTGCTGGGCGGGCAGGCTTACGCCACAGTGGAAGTCGAGATCTACCAGCTGGTCGCCCATGAGTTGCAATTGGGTCAAGCCAGTGTGCTGGCGCTTTGGGTGTTGTTTTTGACCGGTGCGGTTGCGGGTATCTATGCGCTGCTAGAGCAGCGGCTGGCGGCCCCCACCCGGGTCGAGCCGGTGGTGCGCCTGTGCCCGCAAGGCCTGCACCAATGGCTGGCAGTTTTGTCCGCCTTGGCTGTGTTGATTCTGATTTGTGTGCTGCCCATTGCAGCGGTGGTTTGGCGGGCGTTGGGCGCGGGCTGGGGAGCTTGGTTGGTGCTGTTGGACGAGGAAGTGCAGCAGGCGGTTTGGAACACGCTGCGCTTCTCTGGGGTGGCACTGGTACTGGCCACCTTGCTGGGTGTGCTGCATGCATTGGCATCGCAGCGCTTGGTGCTGTGGCGTGCCGCTGCTTTTTTGCCGTTTGTGATCTCGCCGGTGACAGTGGCTTTTGGTTTGCTCTTGCTCTACCCAGGCTGGACTGCCAGCTTGGCATTGCTGTTGGGCACTTACGCTTTGTTAGCCTATCCGTTTGTCGCTAAGTCGCTGGCGGCAGGGCTGGACAGTTTGCCGCCGAATGTGCTCTCAGCGGCGCACACGCTGGGTGCCAATCGGTGGCGTACTTTCTGGCGCGTGACCTTGCCGCTGCTGGGGCCGGCACTGCGCCGTGGCATGGCCTTCGCAGCAGCTACGGCGCTCGGCGAGTTCGCGGTGACTTTGTTTTTGTCGCGGCCAGAATGGACGACGCTCACCACACTGATCTACCAGCGCTTGAGCCATCCTGGCGAGCGCAGCCTGGACGAAGCGCTGGTGTTGGCCTGTGCGCTGATGCTGTTTGCCTTGCTGGCTTTTTTGGTGATTGAGTGGCCAGCGCGCGCGCCCAAACCGAGCGCGGTCAAGGTGGCCCATTCGCTGCCCCGTCAAGGTTTGCACCATGCTTGAGCTGCGCCAGATCACCCAGGACTATGGCGAGCGCCCGCTGTTGTGTGGCGTGAACTTGACGGTGGCTGCCGGTGAGGTCGTGGCCTTGTTGGGGCCATCGGGTTCAGGCAAAAGCACGCTGTTGTCTATCGTGGCGGGTCTGCAGATGCCACGGGATGGCGAGGTGTGGTTTGACGGTCAAAACATCACCCAGATGCCGCCCCACAAGAGGCACTTCGCGTTGATGTTCCAGGACTTCGCGTTGTTTGCGCATTTGAACGTGCAAGACAACGTGGCCTTCGGCTTGATTGAGCAGCGCATGCCCAAGCCGCAGGCGCGTACAAAGGCGTTGCAAATGCTGGAGGTGTTTGGTCTGGCCCACTATGCCCAGCAGCGGGTGTGGCAACTCTCTGGCGGCGAACAACAGCGGGTGGCGTTGGCACGTGCTTTGATCACGCGACCGCGCGCCCTGTTGCTGGACGAGCCCTTTTCTGCGCTGGATGCAGACCTGCGCGTGGCGATGCGCCAGGAGTTTTCCCAGCACATTGCCCAAGCTGCGATTCCCACTTTGCTGGTGACGCATGATGTGGCAGAAGCCCAGGCCATGGCCAGTCGAGCGGTGCGGCTGGTAGATGGGCGGCTGAAAGCCGATACCTAATTCCATTTCCAAATCATCCGTGTCGTTGTTGCNNCTAGACACAAATGATTTGGAAAGGGATTAGTCGGGGTGAATTGTTCAAGCGGGTGAGGCCGCAGTGGTTCTGCCTAGAATGACTTGGTGAAAGTTATTCGTCTACCTCGCTCCCAAGTGCGTCTGGGCTGGCCCCTGCGATGGGGTGTGCGCGACGAACAAGGCAAATTGCTGCTCTCCAAAGGCCATGTGGTGGAAAGCGAGTACCAGCTTGACCAGTTGCTCGAACGTGGCGCGTTTGTCGATGTCGAAGAGGTGCGCGCCAGTGCTGCGGAAGACGCTCTGGTGGAGGCAGAAAAGGTTAAAGCGCCACCGAATTTGTTTGATTTGTGGAACAAGGCCGCTGAGCAGTTGCGCTCGCTGCTGCATAACCCGCTGGCCAATCCGGCGTTTGTCCAGCAGCTGGATGCGTTTGCAGATCAGGTGGTGAATTTGTTGGACTGCAACATCGACATCGGTATTTACCGCGCTGTGCGGCAAGACAACAACCACCATTTTTACTACGGTTACACCCATGCGCTGCACACGGTGGTGTTGTGCGTGCTGCTGGCGCGGCGCCTGCAATGGCCCGCGCCGCGCATGATGAGTTTGGTCAAGGCCGCCTTGACCATGAACCTGACCATTCTGGAATTGCAAGGGCAAATGGCTGCACAGGATGTGCCGGTCAAGGAGTCACAGCGCAATGAGATTCGGGCACACCCAGAAAAAACAGTCGCCCTATTGACGGCGCTGGGGATCACCGACGCAGATTGGTTGACCGCTGTGGTGCAGCACCACGAGCACTTGGACGGCACCGGTTACCCCAGCGGCCGCCAGGACCTCAGCGAGTTGTCGGTAGCCTTGCATGTGGTGGATGTGCTCACGGCCAAGATCAGTCCACGTGCGGTGCGGGAATCCTTGTCACCCCAAGAGGCGGTGCGGCAGTTGTATCGGGAAGACAAAGGTGGCCAGATCTCAACGGCCATCATCAAGGAGTTTGGCATTTATCCACCGGGTGATTATGTCAAGTTGGCTTCAGGTGAAATGGGCGTGGTGGTGCAGCGTACTACTAACGCCAAGGCGCCCATCGTGGCGGCCATCACCGACACACAGGGTCACCCGATCGCAAAAACGGTGCGCCGCGACACCGGGCTGCCTGAGTTTGCGATCTTGGCTACCGTGACGGATAAGACGATGCTTAAGCGCTTGCCGCCTGAGCGTTTGTACGGGTTTTCAATGGTGCCAACGGTGCATGCCCAGGCCTGAGCCTGAAAGCACCAGCGCTACAGGGTGTGCTTGTCGGGACCAGGTGAACCCGTCGGGGGATCTGCTTCGTAATTGCGCCACTGCTTCATCGCATTGCGCATGGTGAACACCTGGCGCTCAAAGGTTGGGCAAGCCGCACAGATCGCCATGTGCAGTCGCAATGCAAGTCGCTCGCGCCAGGGCAGCGCCCGATCTTCGCGTGCGATCACGAGTGCAGTCACTTCCTTGCAGGTTCTTTGTAGCGGCATCATGGGGCAGTGGGCCTGGCAAACCAATTGAACTCCAGACACTCGCGCAGCCGAAGGCGTGCGCGGTGCAACTGGACATACAGGTTAGTCGGAGTCAACGCCAACTCCTTACAAATGTCTTCGCTGGAAAGTTCCAACCACTCTCGCATCAAGAACAATCGACCCTGAACTGCTGGCAGCTTGGTCACACAGGCATCCAGTACTTCCAGGAATTGACGGCTACTGAGCTGTTGCTCGGGATTGCCCCAGTCCGCAGGTGCTTGCGTGAAATGACCGTCGGACTCAAAGCTGATCTCATCCATTGGGTCGGCGTCATCGTCTGGGGTGTGGTCCAGCACAAAGGCCTCACGTTTGTGATGTCGGAACGCGTCAAGGATCTTGTGTTTCAAGATGCCGACCAGCCAGGTTTTGAGCTGTGCACGGTTATCAAATGACTGTGGCTTGGACAGCGCAGCCAGCATGGCTTCAGAAACGGCGTCTTCGGCCCAAGTCTCATTGCGCAATTGAAGTCGGGCAAAGCGCATCAGGTAGTCCCGGTGTCCAGCGATTTGAACTTCTAACGAGGGTAGAGAGAGTGCTTCCATGCGTTAAGCCAAGTTTAAACCGATGGGCCAGAAATAATTTTTGATCGGTGTGTAAGAAGTGCGCTGGCCATGCGACTACCCCACACAGTAGCGGACACCTCAGTCGGCCAAAGCGAGGTGGCGTTCAAGGTGCGCGCCAATGATCAGGGCGGCAAACGCATGCTCAGGCTGCCAGGCGTGGAGTTTGTGCGCCGCTTCATGCAGCACGTGTTGCCTACGGGCATTAAGCGCATTCGCCACTACGGGGTGCTGGCCTCAGCCTGCAAGGCAGTAAAACTCGACGCCGCACGTCTGGCTTTGCAGATGCCTGCGATCAACCCCCAGGCAGTGGAGTCGGCCCACGCCTTCATGGCGCGCGTTCTCAAGCTGGATGTTTCGCAGTGTCCGTGCTGCAAGACGGGGCGATTGCGTGTCGTCGCAACGCTGTCGGGGTACAAGCAACTGCCAGCGCCCTGCAGCACGACATTGCCACAAGGACGGGCGCCACCGTGATGCATCAGCATCCAAATCGGTACAGCTTGACATGCTGCTTCGCAGCGTTGTGGAAGGCGCTGCGCGCCCTGCACAGAAAGCCATGTGAAACGCGCCCAGGCCATCGCGCCGCGGCCTTGATCTGCACCTGTCGACGACCTCAACACATTTGCAGCAGGACTCGATTAACTTAAACCCTTTCTTAAACTGATCGGGCAGGCCCTGCGAAGATTTCAATCCCCTATCTCCACCGTCTTGTGAGGCGGTTCAGTCCAACGTGGTTTATCTGACGCCGGCCATCTGTCGGGCTATCGGCCAACATCCCTGCGGCGTCCGATAAACGCTATTCGTTAGCCGACTGCCACGAAAGGCAGGTTACGGGAAGCCCAGCGCGTGAGGTAAAAAAATCAGTGAGGCAGCTTGGCACTCGACTGCATCCACGTGTACAACCGCTGGCACAGGCGTGGGAAAGCAAATCATCAGCCGAGCCTTTCTGGTTCGGGTTGACGGGTGCACATCTGTACAAAATTGCCACCGATACTCTTGGCTTGGTACATGGCACTGTCGCCCAAACGCAGCAGGTCTTGCGCCGTTTGAGCATGTTCAGGGTAGATCGCAATGCCAATGCTCGCCGAGGCCTGCAGCGTCAATCCACTGGGTGTGACGACGGGCTGCTCAAGCACCAATCGAATTTTTTCGGCCACGGCAACTGCATCGTCGCTGGTTTGAAGGTCTGGCAAGAGCACCAGAAATTCGTCACCACCTACGCGTGCGGCAGTGTCGGAGGCACGCAGACAACTCTTGATTCGTTTGGCCACCGTCTGCAACACCCAGTCGCCAGTTTCATGTCCATGGGAGTCGTTGATGGGCTTGAACTTATCCAGATCAATGAACATTAAGGCCATGTTCAAACTTGCACGTTTGGCGCGCATGAAGGCCTGACTCAGGCGGTCATTGAAAAGCCGACGATTCGGCAATTGGGTCAGGGGATCGAAAAACGCCAGTTGCGTCACCTCTTTCTCCAACTGCTTGCGCAATGTGATGTCACGCAGTGTGCCAACGTAATGTGTGACCTGTCCACTGTTCCCCTTGATGGCCGTAATGGTGAGTTGCTCAGGGAAAACCTCGCCGTTTTTGCGCTGGTGCCATATCTCGCCATGCCATGCACCGGATGTTTGAACGGTTGCCCACATGGCTGCATAGAAATCAGCATCGTGGCGATCTGACCTGAGCATGCGTGGGCTGTTTCCAATCGCCTCTTGCGCCGAATAGCCGGTGATTTGGGTAAAGGCACTGTTCACCCTCAAAATGGTGGTCTGCGCATCGGTCACGATCATGCCATCCTGAGATTCAAAGGCAATGGCTGCAATGCGCAACTCCAGATCGGCTCGCTTTCGCTCAGAAATATCGCGTGTCACACCAAGCAAATTGACAAATTCACCGGTGTCGTTTTGGATGCCGCTGACACTGACTTCAGTCCAAACCGTACCGCCTTGTTTGCAGGGCTGCTCCAGCTCAGCCCGAAAATCCGGAACGGGTTGTTTGGACTGAATGGCTGCCAGCGCGCGGCCCAAACCGTCTTTGGCAATTTGCGCGCTGGCCGGTGTCAGCGCTTGATCCATCGTTTGTTGCATCACTTCAGCCACAGAATAGCCCCGCAGCCGCTCCACTGAAGGACTGACGTAGGTGAAATGCCCATTGAGGTCCATGGTCCAAATGACATCAGATGCGTTGTCGGCCAGCAAACGGTGTCGCGCTTCTGACACCCGCAAGGCATTTCGAGCCTCATCACTTGCTGCCAGGGCCGCCTGAAGTTGACGGTTTTTGCGCAAAATGTAGAGCGCAATCAGGGTCGCCATTGCCAGCAAAGCCAACAAGACATAAACGCGCGTCCAATCAATGCCTTGTTGAATGTTTACGGCCACGTGTTGGTTTGCAATGGCTGCCCGATCTTGTGGCGTGAGGGTCGTGACGCCTTTGTTCAAAATGGACCGCAGTACGAGCTCCTCCTTCAAAACACCGATGCGCAATTGATTGGTGTACTCAGGAATCTGGCCGGAAATCTTCAGATTGAATAGTCCTTCCTTCTTGATGGCGTTGGCGGCCACGATCAGCGAGCGTATGGTCAGATCAGCTTGGCGCTCGGAGACCAGTTTCATGGACTCTGGTTCACTGCCGGTGAGCACCACCGTCAAATTTGGAAAATCACGGCGCACGCGCTCCTCAACCATGGTGCCTCTAGGCAAAGCCACACTTTCACCCCGAAGACCTTTGAGGTCCGCGATGAAGCCGTGTTCCTCGCGGGTAATGATCACATTGGGGTCGAAGAAAATCGGATCGGTAAAAATCAACCATGCATCTCGGGCTGGCGTTTGATTAAGAAAGCTCATGATTTGGCAGCGTTTGCCCTTGGATGCAGCCAGACTTTCATCCCAGTCCTTAACCGGAAGGAGTTCAATGCGCAGGCCCACGCGCTGGGCCACAAGTTGAACCAGATCAGCCGCGATGCCTTCGTGCTTTCCCTGAGGGTTTATGTGCTCAAACGGTGCCCAGTCTGGATCAACGCACATTTTGATGGAGCCAACCTGTTCGATGTAGGCCTTTTCCACGGAGGTGAATTCAATGGACGGCTCGGATGCCCCGGCAGTGGCAATTGAACTGATAGCCAACATGAAAACCATCGCCAGCGTAAAAACAAGGGGAGTACGGGCGCGCATGATGATCTGAAGTCAGTATGTTTTGATGTCAAGGAGAGCAGATGATGGTGGCCTGCTTGAAAGTCAGTGATTCAGAAACCGCTGCACTACGTACGCCACCACCAGGTCGCCTTGCCGAGAATCTCCCCCCATTTTGTCACTTTCCAAATGACGCTCTGGTCGACCGCGTCTATCTGAGGGCGGCGCTGACTGATCCCAGTACAGCCCTTCCAAGACACGTCTGAACGGTCGGTTTTATTTGAGGAATTTCGGCAAGCCATCTGCCGACAACGGGTTTACAGCGAATACTCAGTGTCGCTCGATTGAACTGCAGGTATTTGGCGGGTAGAGCGGCAAACTGTAGCCCAGCAATCAGCCTTATGTAGCCAGCCATTTTCCCCGGAAGCTGACCGTCAAAACTGGATGTCCTGTCTGGAAGAGAACGTGGAACCAGGTTGCAGCGTAACCTGTAGGCGGCCAATGCCCGCTGTCTGGTGACCCACATTCATGAACAGCGTTGAGATCAACTGCCTTGAACAGTTGCCACACAGTTTCGCCCGTTTCGCTTTGCCGCATAGACAGCGTCATCAGCAAGTTTCAACAAATCATCAAAAGTGTCTAATACCGACGTTCGTTCGGCCACACCTACGCTGACGCTGCCTTGCCATACACCTGCGCCTGCCGGAATCCGTAATGCGGCGACTTCTCGGCGCAGCTTTTCTGCAATGGTTATTGCACCGGTGAGATTCGTGAGACCGCAAAGAATCAAAAATTCATCACCGCCAAGCCGGCAAACCACATCATCGTTGCGTACCGAGTTTTTAAGGCAGCGCGCCAGCTGACGCAGCACCTCATCGCCCGCTTCGTGTCCATAGGTATCGTTGATGACTTTGAACCCATCAGCGTCAATCATCATGCAAGCCAATGGGGTCCCATTTTTGGCCGACTCCTGCCAGAGCTGATCGAAACACCGCAGGGCATGTCGGCGGTTAGGCAAGCCGNNCCGGTCAACACGTCCGACAAGGCCATGGTTTCAAGCTGCTGATTGAGACCCACAAGTTCACGGGTTCGGTCCGCAATGCGGCTCTCCAGCGTCTGATTTAGCTCGAGCAAGGCACGGTTGCCGGCGGTCACCTCATTGAACAGGACGGTCATGGCCTGGAGCAGCGTCGCTGTAGCCGGATCTCGCCCTTTTTGCGCCGTCAAATAGGCATCATGCTGGGACTTGCCTTTCTGGACGGAAGAAACCAAATGCGCCATGGTCTGATCTGTCCCAAGGATGTGATAGGCCAGCCAGTTGGTCAAATACGTCAACAGACGACTGCCTCCTTCGCGATTGGTATTCGCTGCTGCCGCGTGCATGCGGGTCACGTCTTGCAGAAATCCGGCGTGTTCATCGCAATGGCTCTTGATGTGACGGTCATCAAGATTGAAGGCGCGCATCATCGCCTCTTCTTCTTCGAAATGAAATCTCGCATAGCTCGCTAAATCTGCAAAAACAACATCAAGCTCGTCCTGCGTGGCACCGTCTGGCTGCATCAATAGATCGCCGAAGCGGTTTACGAGTTTGACCAACTCACGATGTTGCCCATCTACCGTATCCAGACCTGTGACAAAACAGTCATTCCATTGAAATGTTTCCATCGACTTGCCTTTTTGTAAACGTGCGTCGTTACACAATTTTGACAGCAGAGTAAGCTTAGCCGCTTAATAAGCTAAGCTGACAGCTCTCATTGGTTGGTAAAAGTCACTTTTATGGGTCGCCCCTTGAGCTAGAAGATCAAGTCTGAGGATTTTCATTCTCCACAAATAGATCGAAGATGAATATCTGCCATCAAATTCAATTCCAAGATCATGTAAACGTCTCCGGCGGCTATGGAGCGGTTTGTTGAACAAGGCGAATGTCTCTTGTCAGCCTTCTGGAGAGCCAACCGCTTTTCTCGGACGCTGGCGTTCAAAATTGAATATCGTGTATCTCGTGGAACGTTATCCGGCACTGCCACTGGAGGAGCCAATATCAAAAATTCTGCGGCCAGTCACCCAGAGGTGTGCTGGGCCGGTCAAATGCCGGAAATCGCCATAACGTCCGGTTACTGAGAAAACACCATCAGTGGCATGTTGATTTGATAGGTGGCAAAACCAAAGACCAGTTTCAAATGAATTCGAGATTGGTGCTTCCCATGCTGGCCATCATTAAAAAGTTTCCCAATCTCCCTCATTGCTGCCGCTGGCCTGCACTACGGTTTTGGGAACTGCCAGAGATTCGGCGCGTGGTGCAGACGGTGTTGGGCGCGGGGATGTCAGGCGCGCGGTGCTGGTGCCATGGCCACGTGCTGCCGGGCCTTTAAGGTTGGTGACCTTGGGTGGATGCGAGCGCACTGCTGCAGTAGACACGCTGTGGG
>DFWT01000300.1 GCA_002381045.1 Rhodoferax sp. UBA4127 | reverse complement strand
ACCACGAAGTCAATATCAAAATTTTGCTGGATCGCGTGGTGGAAGCTGGTGACTTGACGCTTAAGCAGCGCAACGATTTGCTGGCCTCTATGACCGATCAGGTGGGGCACTTGGTGCTGGCAGACAACTATTACCAGACCCAGGCCATCGATGTGGCCTGCCACCGCCCCGCCTACTACTTGGCCGGCCAGCAGCGTTTGATGCATTGGCTGGAAGGGGCAGGGCGTTTGCACCGCACGATTGAGTTCCTGCCATCAGACCTTGAAATCAATCGTCGACAGGCCCAGCAAAAGGGCCTGACAGCCCCTGAAGGCGCAGTGTTACTGGCCTACGCCAAGATGTCGGTGTATGCCGATCTGCTGGCCAGCAACCTGCCGGATGACCCGTACTTTGTTCGGGTGCTCAAGGCATACTTTCCGCCGGTTTTGAGCGAGCGCTTTGCCGCTGCGATTGATCAGCATCCGCTCAAACGCGAAATCATTGCCACCTTTGTGACCAACACCGTGGTGAACCGCACAGGTGCCACCTTTGTTAACTTCCTGGCAGCAGAAGCCGCCGCCAACACCGCGGATGTGGTTCGTGCCTACACACTGGCGCGTGAGATCTTTGACCTTGAAGCACTGTGGGACCAGATTGATGTGCTGGACGGGCAAGTAGCAAGTACTTTGCAACTGGATTTGTTGTGCAAGCTGATTGCGATCGCTCAGCGTGCCTCGCGCTGGATTCTGCGTGCACGCTTCAAAAACTCTGATTTGCCGACTTTGATTTCGCGTTACCAGCCAGGTGCGCGGGAATTGCGCGGTAACCTGCGTTCATGGCTACCCGCGCAGGCGCTTGCCAGTTGGGAGCAGGCCACACAGCAGTTGGTGCAAGCTGGCGTAGCACCTGATCTGGCACGTGATCTCAGTGCGCTTGAGTTCATTTTCCCGGCGCTCGATCTGGTGGACCTGACCACCACGTTGACAAGCTGCACGCTCGCTCAAGTGGCGCAAACCTACTTTGATATCGACAGCGCGTTAGGCTTGACCGCTTGGCGAGTTCAGATCAACCGGTTGCCTACCGAGTCGCTCTGGCAGACCCAGGCACGCGGCAGCGCTCGCGATGACGTGTACGCCATCGCCAGCCAAATCACCCTGACCGTGCTGTCGAAATTTGACGGTGTGGCCGCTTGGTCGCAGACCAACGGGCCGTCCATTGAACGCTTGTGTCAGCTGCTTGAGACGATCAGCCAGCAGGGTCCGGATTTGGCCCCGGTGTCAGTGGCCCTGCGCGAGTTGCGCCACTTGGCTTGAACGACTCAGGTTTCAGATTGAGCCGGTGGTCCCGTCAGGCACTGAGGTTGATGATGCGTCCGGTGTTTTGTCCCTGACCATTGATCACCTCCCGCCCGATGGGGTTTGTGCTTTGTAGGACATCCGAAGCTAAACGCTTGGAGTTAGTGGGACTGAATAAACTAAACAGCGATGCCTGAGTTTTCACAGGCAAGGGCACATTGGCTTCCTGAATTTTGGCGTTATAGGTTGGGTCAGCCTGTCGAACTTCGCCGTTCAGGGTGCGTACTTTGTCCTGGCGCTTTTGAGATTCAGCCTCTGCGGCATCCACCTGGGCACGTAATTCTTGAACATTAGCCTGCGCCTGTTCAGCCTCACGCCGCGCCGCATCGAGCCTGCTGCGAATCAGCGTTGACTGCAGCGATGGTGTGGCGCTGTTGGTTGCTGCTAGACCAGCCATGCTTGTGGCTCGGAGGGTGAATGCCGAGTCAGGCGGTCACGTTGACCAGTCGCCCGGTCGTTTGACCCTGGGTGTTGACCACAGGAGTCGGTTTGGACTGTTCAGGCGGCTTGGGTGCAGCCTCGCGGGCACGCGTCTGAACTTGCTCCTGCTGGCGAGTCATCTGGGCTTGGGTCGGCTTCTGGGTAGTCTGCATAGCAGAAGACTTGGTGGCTGAAACTTCCATAAGAGGCTCCTTTTTGGGGTAGATCGAAGTTTACGAGCCTTGTCAATGGGTTTCAACCCATTTCTTTCAAGCCCCCTTGACGGCTGTGCGGGTTAGGAGTTGAACTGCAATGCCGCCAGCCCGCTGTACAACCCTGCGGCTGCGATCAGTTCGTCGTGCGAACCCTGTTCGACGACCCGGCCCTGGTCCAGCACCACGATGCGATCGGCTTTTTGTACCGTGGCCAGTCGATGCGCGATCACCAGCGTGGTGCGCCCGCGCATGGCGGATTCAAGCGCAGCCTGCACCATCCGCTCGCTTTCGGCGTCCAATGCGCTGGTGGCCTCATCCAACAACAGCACCGGGGCATTCTTCAAAATGGCCCGGGCAATCGCCAGGCGCTGGCGCTGCCCGCCTGACAGACGCACCCCGCGCTCGCCCAAGAAAGTGTCATAGCCTTGGGGCAAGGCGCGAATGAAGTCATCGGCATAGGCTGCTTGGGCAGCGGCGCGCACTTCGGAATCGCTGGCGTCCGGGCGCCCATACCGAATATTGTCTTGCGCAGAGCTTGAGAAGATCACTGCATCTTGCGGCACGATGCCAATGTGGTGGCGCAGGTCTTGCAGAGACATGTGGCTGACTGGCACGCCGTCCAACAGAATGCGACCGGCCTGCGCATCGTAGTAGCGCAGCAGCAGCTGAAAAACTGTGCTCTTGCCGGCACCACTGGGGCCAACCAGCGCCACCGTCTGTCCAGCGGCCACCTTCAAGGACAAATCCTGAAGCGCACGCTGGCTGGGGCGCGAAGGGTAGTGGAATGTGATTGATTCAAATTCAATAGCGCAGCCAGCTTTATTAACAAGGACTGGAACCGGATTTTTAGGTGAAACAATGGTGGATTGACTCGCCAGCAGTTCCATCAAGCGTTCGGTCGCACCCGCGGCCCGCAACAAATCGCCATAGACTTCGCCCAGCACTGCAAAGGCGCCCGCCAAAATGATGACGTAAAGCACGGTTTGGCCCAAATGTCCGGCACTGGTGCGCCCGGAAATCACCGCCTGGGTGCCCATGTACAGCTCCCACAACAGCGCCGCTGAAGTGGCGATGATGATGAAGGCTACCAGCACCGAGCGTGCCCTCGCGCGCTTGGCCGCCGTGTCAAACGCACCTTGCGTGGCCAAATTGAAGCGCGCGGTCTCGCAGGCTTCTGCGGTGTAGCTTTGCACCACCGGGATGGCATTGAGCACTTCGGCGGCAATGGCACTGGAGTCAGCGGCACGGTCCTGGCTGTCGCGTGACAGTTTGCGCACCCGCCGGCCAAACCACAGAGCGGGTAACACCACCAGCACCAAAACAACCAGCACTTGCACCATCACATAGGGGTTGGTCCACACCAGCACACCCAGGGCGCCGATGCCCATGACCAAGTTGCGCAGGCCCATGCTCAGCGATGAGCCGACCACGGTTTGCACCAGCGTCACATCCGCCGACAGGCGCGACAGCACCTCGCCGGTTTGGGTGGTTTCAAAGAACTCGGGGCTTTGCTGGAGCACATGGCCGTAGACCGCATTGCGCAGGTCGGCACTGACCCGTTCGCCCAGCCAGGTCACCATATAAAACCGGGCGGCAGACGCCAGCCCCAACGCGACGGCCACGCCAAACAGTGCTGCGAAATGTTCGCGCAGGCTGAGCAGTTTTTCGCCCCGCTCGGCGGGTGACATACCCGCATCCACTAAACCGCGCAGGGCCATCGGGAAAGCCAGGGTGGCCGCCGCCGCCAGCACCAAAAACAGCAGCGCCGCGCCAATGCGCCACTTGTAGGGTGCCAAAAACAGCAACAGGCCGGACAGCGACTTAGGATTATGCGGTGGTTTGGCGCTGGGCTGATCAGCCATGGTTAGGGGTGGGTCGATGCATGACGCTCAGTGTATATGAATAAAAATGACCTATAACCCTTATATATAATGTGCCTATAGCTACAAATATTATAGCTTTAAGGGTCTGGCGTAGCCCGTCATTTCCAGGTAACCGCGACCAATCACTTGGCCCTGCGCATCCAGCAAATCACTTAAACCTTCCCAGTAAATCGCGCCAGTGGACTGGCGGCTGTCCAGTTCCTGGTTGTCGATAAGCGCCTTGACCCCGAGGCTTAGCCAGACCGGTTCACCCTGGCGCTTGCGCCTGATGCGCAAACCCCACTGCACCGGGTAAGTTGCGGCGCTGCTGGGGCTCGTCCAGGAGCGCTCTGTCGCAAACACCACTTCATTTGGCGCGAACACCTCGGGCTGGGTTTGGCCGGCGGCGCGAAACGACCCACCCGCCCAAAGCATGTCGCCCGCCTTGGTTCGCAGGCGAAAGGCGGTGAGCGCACTGCCATCCAGCAGGTTCATACCAATCCAGTCCCAACCCACCGCGTCGGGGTGCATCAGCGACTGGCTCCACTCGTGGTCCAGCCAAGCGCGCCCTTGCACTGGCAGGCTTTTCCCATCGCGTATCAGCGTGCCGCGCACATCGAGTTGCGGCAGGCTGTAGTACCAACTGGCCTGCTCGGGCTGCGGACCTTTGCGCGACCAGCCTTGTTCGCCTTGCAACAACATCGGCTGGGTTTCTTCGAGCGCCAGGTCATATGAAAAGGCTTTGGCCTTGACCCGTGCTTGGTAGGCGTCAGCCTGACGTTGCAAGGACCAGTCGCCGATTTGAATGTGGGTGTCTTCTAGGCTGGCAGATGCCAAGTCAACTTGCGGCGCGCCCGAGGCACGGGCAATGCGCTGGTCATGCAGCAGCTTGCCGGTGCTAACGTCGGAAATGGCTGCGTGCGCAAAGATGAGTTGCTTGGCCGCAAAGTTGGAGCGCATGCCTTGTGTCACTGGCACCCGCGATCTGAAAAAAGTCAGTTGAAAGCCATACTGACGCTGCGCTGCCTGCAACTGCCCAGTGACATACCACCACTCAATGGCGTGGTCCGGGTGGCTGCCCAAGTCACGCGGGAAGCGCAGTGGCTTGCGTTCTTGTGCCTGACTCAGCCAAGGGAAAAGTGGCAGGCCAAGTCCGAGCAGCAGGTTGCGCCGCTGCATGGCTCAGGCCTGGCAGGCCAGTTGTTGCTTCAAACGCTCACGAGCCGGGGCACAGTCACCCATGTGCTCAGCCACCCAAGGTTCTGAGAAATAGCTGCCTAAGTAGCGTTCACCCGCATCGCACAGCAAGGACAAGATGGCGCCCTGCTGACCAGCTTTACGCATCTCGCAGGCCAGGGTCAGCATGCCTACTAAATTGGTGCCAGTTGACGGGCCCACTTTGCGACCTAACAGGTCTGACAGCACTTGCATGGCGGCAACGGAATCGATGTTGCTGACTGTCAGCATCCGGTCCACCAAGGTGCGGATGAAGCTGGCCTCGACCCGCGGGCGGCCAATGCCTTCGATTTGCGAACCGGGTCCGGTCAGGCTGGTATCTCCCGTGCGGTGGTAGTCCCCAAAAACCGAGCCTTCCGGATCGGCCACGCACACCTGGGTGTCATGGCACTGGTAACGTACAAAGCGGCCGATGGTGGCGCTGGTGCCACCCGTACCGGCACCCACCACAACCCAACGCGGCACCGGAAAACGTTCGCGTGCCATTTGCTCAAACATGCTCTGCGCAATGTTGTTGTTGCCCCGCCAGTCGGTGGCCCGCTCGGCGTAGGTGAATTGGTCCATGTAGTGGCCACCGGTCTGCCGGGCCAGAGCAATGGCCTCGCTGTAAACCTCGTTGGGCTTGTCCACCAAGTGGCAGTGGCCCCCATAGAACTCAATCTGGGCGATCTTTTCGGATGAAGTGCACCGCGGCATCACCGCGATGAAGGGCAAGCCCAGCAGGCGCGCGAAATAGGCCTCGCTGACCGCGGTGGAGCCGCTGCTGGATTCCACCACGGTAGAACCCTCGCGCAACCAGCCGTTGCAAAGACTGTAAAGAAACAGCGAGCGCGCCAAGCGGTGCTTCAAGCTGCCGGTGGGGTGGGTGGATTCGTCCTTGAGGTACAGATCAATGCCGTGGGTGGCAAAGGCCGGCAAGGGCAACGCAATCAGGTGGGTATCCGCGCTGCGTTGGTAGTCGGCCTCGATGCGCGAGATGGCGTTGTGCAACCAACTCATTGCATGCTCTCTAAAATATAGCTGCTTGCCCCTTTACTAAAAGGGCTACAGGCAAAAATCACTTCAAACTACCGGAGAGGAACTGCGCCAGGCGCACGCTCTTCGGGCTGGCCAGCACTGTGGCCGGGTTGCCTTCTTCTTCTACCTGGCCTTTGTGTAAAAAGATCAAATGATTGGAAACCTCGCGGGCAAAGCCCATTTCATGGGTCACCACTACCATGGTGCGGCCTTCCAGCGCCAGGTTTTTCATAACCTTCAGCACCTCGGACACAAGTTCCGGGTCGAGCGCGCTGGTGGGTTCGTCAAACAGCATTACTTCGGGCTCCATGGCCAAGGCTCGGGCAATGGCTACGCGTTGCTGCTGGCCACCGCTCAGATGCGCCGGGTAGGCGTCTTCTTTGCCTTCCAGGCCCACTTTGGCCAGATATTTGCGGGCGATGTCAATGGCTTGGTCCCGTGGCACTTTCATCACATGCACTGGCGCTTCAATGATGTTTTGAAGCACTGTCATGTGGGCCCACAAATTGAAATGCTGGAACACCATGGCCAGTTTGGTCCGCAGGCGTGCCAACTGCTTGGGATTGGCAGCGTGCAATTCCCCCCGGGCATCCGGGTTCAGGTGCAGTTCTTCACCCGCCACAGTGATGCGGCCCTGGTTGGGCTTTTCGAGCAGATTGATGCAGCGCAGGAATGTGCTTTTGCCCGAGCCTGAGCTGCCAATGATGCTGATCACGTCACCTGCATGGGCGGTGAGGGATACGCCCTTGAGCACCTCATTGGCACCGAAACGCTTGTGAATGTTGTCAACCTGGAGTTTGAGTGTGGTGGTGTTCATGATCACGGCTTGGTTCAGGTTGTGCGGCCATCAGGCGCCGAGCAGTTCTCCGCTGCGAAACGCCACTGCGCCGGCAATTTTTCCCAGCTCACCACCTGCGGTGATGTAGCGGTCGCGGATACGTGCATAAAACACACCAGCCACGCCAGCGGTGATGCGGTGGACCTGGTTAGCGATGGGGTCAATCACCTCCACCACCAAGTCACCGATTGCAAGCACCTGACCGGGCTCTGCGGCAAACACCACCATGCCAGCGGCTGGCGCGCGCAGGGTTTCTGAACCGGCAAGCGGAGTCGCATGGCAGCGTGGGCTCGGTACAGCGGCGGCAGGCCGGTCAGTCATAGCCCCAAGCTGGCGCAACCAGTTGGCGATGGCTTGGGCATCTATTTGGGCCAGGTCATGCCGAACATCGAGCTCGCCGCGCAACTCAATGGTGGTGCTGCAACAACCCTGCGGTAACGGCAGGTCAAGCCCGTTGGATTTAAGGCGATCTGCCAGTTGCCACCAGGCACCTGACAGGCATTCGTCAAACGGCCGGTTGCCAGAGCTTTTCGCTAGCAAGATCGTTTGCGCGCCCAAAAAATGCGCCAGCGTGTCCAGCTTGGTCCAGCAGGCTTCCTCAGTGTAGAAATGTAGCACCCCTTCGCAGTCGCAATGCAGGTCCAAAACATAGTCGGCATCGTGGGCCAATTGCAGCAAGGTGCGGCGCAGGCTTTGCAACTCGGTGGTGGGCTGCCACTGGCTCAGGTAGTCGCCCATGGCTGCACGCACCGTGGCCAGATTAGCCTGCGCATCCGTTCCCAACTTGTCTCGCACCGCTGGCTCCACCGCAGCGGCCAAATCGGGGTAACAACGGTTGAAGTTCTCCGAGGTGTCCAACTCAAACCGACCCATGGGTTTGTGGTCAATCCGCTGGGCCAGTCCAATGGGGTTGGCCACCGGCACCAAAACGATTTCACACTGCAATTGGTTTGACGAGTCGGCTGCGTCAAGCACCGCGCGCAGATGGTGAGCCACAAGCATCCCAGGCAATTCTTCGGCATGTAAGCTGGCCTGGATGTAGACTTTTGCGCCAGATCCTGGTTTGCCAAAGTGAAAGCTGGTCAGGGTCTTGTGGCTGCCCAAGCTGGGCGATACGAGTGGATGGTCAATGCGGTGCATGGGTGAGTGGGGCGCTGGTATTCAGTTTCTGCGTGGTGCCAAGTAGGCCAGCAACTTGCCCTCAGAAAACCGGAAAAAACCGATCAGCATGAACGAGGCCGTCAGGTAAATGGCTGCGGCTGCCAGGTAAGCTTCAAAGGGCAAGTAATAAGTGGCGTAAATGCGGCTGGCCGCTGAGGTGATATCAAGCATGTTGGGCACGGCGCTGGCCAAGCTGGTGCTGTGCAACATCATCACCACCTCATTGCTGTAAGCCGGCAGGGTGCGCCGCATGGCGCTGGGCAGCACCACCCGCAGCATGGTCTGAAATCGGCTCATGCCGTAGGCGTGGGCAGCTTCGATTTCGCCCGCGCTGGTTTCACGGATAGCGCCGGCCAGCATTTCGGCGGTGTAGCCGGCGGTGTTCAGGGTGAAAGCCAGCAAAGCGCAAAAGAAAGGTTCTTTGAAATAGGTCCAAGGCCAGATGTCGTTCCAGCGCGCCTGAATCCACTCCAGTTGGCCCAGTCCGTAATAAATCAGATAAACCTGAATCAGTAAGGGCGTGCCGCGAATCACAAAGGTGTAGGCTCCGACCACCCAGCGAAGTGGTGCCCAGGGACCGGTCAGCAGCAGAGCAAAAATCAGCGCCAAAACGGCACCAACCGCCAGCGACGAAAACAGCAGCCACAGGGTGATGACAATGCCGTTGCCAAACAGCGCCAGATTGGCTGGCTCGAAGATGACGGCCCATTCCATTTAGAGTTGCCCTCGCTTGGCACCCAGGCTGTAACGGGCGTTGACCTTTTTCAATACAAACAGGCTCACCGAGGTGTATATCAAAAACAGCGCCCCAGTGAACAAAAAGAATGCGAACGGAGAGCGGGTGGCGGCGCTGGCTTGCTTGGCAAGGTAAGTCATTTCCTGCAGGCCGATCAGACTGACCAGTGCAGTGGCTTTGATCAGCACCAACCAGTTGTTGGTGAAGCCGGGTAGGGCATAACGCACCATTTGAGGGAGAGTGATGCGTAAAAAAGTCTGGCTGCGGCCCATGCCAAAGGCCCATGCGGCTTCCATTTGACCGGGCGGAATGCTCAAAATCGCACCCCGGAAAGTTTCGGTCATGTAGGCGCCGTAAATGAAGCCAATGGTGATGATGCCTGCGGCAAACGGTTCAATGTCGACGGTGGCTTCGCTGCCGAGTTTTTCAAGCAGTGTGTTAATGCCAATGGTGCCACCGTAGAACACCAGCAGCATTAACACCAAGTCTGGGATACCGCGAATGATGGTGGTGTAAAAAGTGGCCAAACCCACCCACACGGGTTTGCCAGAAAGTTTGGCTGCTGCACCCGCCAAACCCAACAAGATGGATACCAGCAACGCACCCAATGACACGCCCACCGTGAGCAGCGAGCCCTGCAGAATGACCCAAAGATAGGACTGCATGGTGGGTGTGGCCTAGGTATGGATGCTGCCGCATCAACCTGGCGCTGTTTGTGCCCCAGTTTGATGCGGAAATGGCCAATTACTTGCCGTAAACGTCAAACTTGAAGTACTTGTCGTTGATGGCTTTGTACTTGCCGTTGCCGCGAATGGTTTTGATGGCAGCGCTGAGTTCCTTCTTAAGTTCTGGCTGGCCTTTGCGCAGGGCGATACCAGCACCTGTACCGAAGTACTTGGGAATGTAGAGCTCTTCACCGACAAACTGGTAGTTTTCACCGCCCGGTTTGCTCAGGAAACCACCACCCACTTCCAGTGTGTCGGCCACGGTGCCGTCCAGACGGCCGGCTTTGATGTCCAGGTACACCTGGTCTTGCGCGTCATAAGACACCACTTCCACGCCCTTGGTCTTGAGTTCGCCCAGTGCGTATTTCTCTTGGGTGCTGGCTTTCAAAACGCCAACTTTCTTGCCCTTGATCGAATCAATGCCGCTGAACTTGATGTCTTTCTTGAGCACGATCTTGCTCGGTGTGTTGTAGTACTTGTCGGTGAAGTCCACTTGCTTCAGACGCTCTTCGGTGATGGACATCGAGCTGATGATCACATCGTATTTTTTGGCCAGCAGGCCAGGGATCATGCCATCCCAGGCTTGTTCCACAAACACGCATTTGCGCTTGATCTGCTCGCACAGGGCGCTGGCGAT
Organism: Rhodoferax sp. UBA4127; assembly: GCA_002381045.1. Taxonomy (GTDB): domain Bacteria; phylum Pseudomonadota; class Gammaproteobacteria; order Burkholderiales; family Burkholderiaceae_C; genus Rhodoferax. The sequence goes on along the minus strand of DFWT01000300.1, from coordinate 7,288 downwards.
GTCCACGTCGAAGCCAGTGGGTTTGCCGTCCGCGGTTTTAAAGGTGAAAGGCTCGTAGGTGGCGTCGATGGCTACCTTGAGGTCTTTGCCTTGAGCGAAGGCCGATACACACAGGGCACTGATGGCAGCAGCAAGCAGGAGTTTTTTCATATCGCAACTTTCCAAAAAATTGTCAGGTCATGCCTGACGGGTTAACAAAAAATTAAAAAGTGATTCTACGGTCCCCCGCTGGCGCGTGAGGGGATGGTTTCTACCAAGGCCGATGTCTGAATAAGGACGACCCGCAAGGCTGGCCTGATGTAGGCCAGCCGAAAAAATTCCCTATGGTTGTTGATGCAAACGCAAGCAACCATCGTGCCTGAGTTGTGATTTGCCACGGGCATAATCAAGTACTCATGGATTACCCTTATCACCCCTCGCCGAGCCGCCGCCAGGTTTTGGAGGTTCTGGGTGGCGCAGGTTTGGCCGCAGGCCTGGGTGGATGCAATTGGCTGGAAGATGCGCCGGTAACTGTGGCAGCCCATGTGTGGGTGGGTTATCAGTCCATGTTTTTGGCGCGTGATCATGGCTGGCTCAAACCCGACAAAGTGACGCTGCTCGAAACCCGTTCCGCGGTTGAGTCACTGCAGGCGGTGCAAGCGGGCAAGGCGCATGCTGCTGCGGTAACCCTTGATGAGATGCTCACTGCGCGAGCAATTGGCCAGCCCTTGACGGCGGTCCTGGTGTTCAATACTTCCATGGGTGCCGACATGCTGCTGGCAGAAGCTGGCATGACTGCACTTGCGCAACTCAAAGGTCAACGGATTGCGCTGGAAGACAGTTCGGTGGCCAACATCATGCTGGCAGAGATCTTGCGAGAAGCAGGCTTAAAACAAAGCGACGTGCACTTGCTTCGCATGCCGGTGGACGAGCATCCCAATGTCTGGCACAAACACGCGGCAGATGCGTTTATTACCTACGAGCCAGTGGCCAGTCAGTTGCTGGCGCGCGGATTGGTGCGGATGTTTGATTCGCGCCAGATTCCCGACACCATCGTCGACGTGTTGGCGTTTCACCGCGATGCGCTGGACAACTCACATGGGGAGGCCATTCGACATTTGCTGATGGCCCACTTTCGGGCACTTGATTCACTGGTGCGCAGCCCGCAAGATGCGGCCTACCGGCTGTCTTCTCGTTTGGCTCTGCCGGCACCCGATGTGCTGAAGGCGTTCAAGGGCCTGGTTTTGCCGTCACTTGTGCTGAACTACCGCTTGCTAAGTGGGGACAATGCCCAACTTTTATCCACAGCCAGGCGTGTCGCGGAGATTTTGGGCAGTGGCAATTCGGTGGTCGAAATGAATAACCCTCAAGAACTAGTTACCAGCGCATATTTGCCGACAGAGGGGTTGTTCAAGTGAATTGCTTCAAGCGCCTGTGTTTGCGCTGCTTGATTTTGGTCTTCGCGTTGTTGGGCGCCCTGCAGTCTTCTGCCTGGGCCGACGAAGCTGTCAAGATTGCGGTGCTCGCTTTCCGGCCCAAACCACAGACCATGACCCAATGGCGACCACTGGCCGCAGCTCTAAAAAAAGCAATTCCAGAGCGAGATTTTTTGGTACAGGTGTATGACCTGGCTGAACTAGAAGCAGTGGTGGCGAGCCGCCAGGTGGACTTTGTCTTAACCAACCCTGGGCACTACGTGGTGCTGACGCGCCGGGTGGGTTTGCAGGCGGCCTTGGCAACCTTGTTGCTTGAAGAGAATGGGCAGGAAGCTGCAGCTTTCGGCGGGGTGATGTTTACCAAAGCCGATAACCGCAGTGTGGTGGTCAAAGAGGACATCAAAGGCAAGACAATTGCCGCTGTGAGCCGAGATTCGTTGGGTGGCTACCAAGTCCAGGCCTATGAACTGCTGCATGCCGGCATCGATTTGGCACGAGACAGCAAACTGACGTTTACAGGGGTACCTCAGGACAAAGTGGTGCAGGCGGTTCTGGCCGGTCAGGCCGATGTGGGTTTCGTTCGCTCAGGCTTGCTGGAGGCCATGGCGCGCGAAGGCAAGCTAGACCTGGATAGGGTCAAGGTCGTTAACGCCCAATCGTTGGCAAATTTTCCGGTCAAAACCTCAACGGCGCTTTACCCGGAGTGGCCATTTAGCTATCTGGCGCATGTCGATGAGCACTTGGCACGCCAAGTCTCGGCTGCGTTGTACATGTTGCACCAGGACAAGGCGTTGATGACCAGCATGGGCATTCGTGGGTTCTCTGTTCCGGCGGATTACACGCCGGTGGCGGACGTCCTGCGGGAACTGCGTTTGCCACCGTTTGATGCCACACCGGTATTTACCTTCCGCGACGTACTGCGTCAATACCGCTGGCAAATGGCCATGGCGGGTGTCGCATTGGCGCTCATTCTGCTGTTGGGTGCCCGTTTGATCTTGACGTCGCGGCGCCTGCGGGCCGAACGCAACACGGTATTGGCCCAGCAAAAGGCGTTGCGAGAGAGTGAGTTTCGCTGGAAACTGGCCGTGCGTGCCTCGGGGGGTGGCATGTGGGACTGGGACGTGACCGCGCGCAAGCTCTACTTGTCTGACCTTTGGAAAACCGTGCTCGGGTATGCGCTGGACGAATTGAGCGACTCGCCCGATGAGTGGGAAAACCGGGTCCACCCGGAAGACCGGGATGCGGCGCTGGCCGCACTTAATGCCTGCCTGGACGGGCGCAGCGATTTCTACCAGCGCGAGAACCGCTTGCGCTGCAAGGATGGCAGCTACAAGTGGCTGCTGGAGCGCGGTCAGGTGGTGAGTCGTGACGCGTCTGGCACACCCTTGCGCATGATCGGCATTGATTCAGACATCACCGACAGAAAAAATGCCGATCAGCAGTTGCAGCTTGCCGCCAGCGTGTTCAGTTCGGCTCGTGAGGGCATCACCATCACCGACCCGGCGGGCACGATTCTGGATGTGAACGATGCCTTCACACAAATCACTGGCTTCACCCGTACCGAGGTGCTTGGTAAAAATCTTCGCACCTTTCATTCAGGCGATCAGGATGCCGGGTTTTACGAGTCCATGTTTGCTGAATTGAAAGACAAGGACCATTGGTTTGGCGAGCTTTGGAACCGTCGCAAGAGCGGTGAGATGTACGCCGAGATGCTCACGATCAGTGCAGTGCGTGACACCCTTGGTCGGCTCACCCATTACGTGGCCATGTTTTTTGATATCACCACCATCAAGGAACACCAGGCGCAGCTTGAGCGCATTGCCCACTTTGACGCGCTGACCAACCTGCCCAACCGCGTCTTGCTGGCCGATCGGCTCAAGCAAGCCATGGCCCAGTCGCAGCGACGCAATCAGTTGCTGGCGGTGGCTTATCTGGATCTGGATGGATTCAAAGTGGTGAATGACACCCATGGTCATGATGTGGGCGACCAGCTGTTGATTGCCATCGCGGGTGCCATGAAGCAGGTCATGCGCGAGGTCGATACCCTGGCCCGCATCGGTGGTGACGAATTTGTGGCGGTGCTGGCTGACCTGGGCAGTGCCGAAGACTGTGACAGCACACTCAAGCGCATGTTGGCCGCTGCCGCCCGACCGTTTCGCGTGGGCGATTTGACGTTGCAGGTGTCTGCCAGCCTGGGTGTGACTTTTTTCCCGCAGGGGGATATGGTGGACGCCGACCAGCTGATGCGCCAAGCCGACCAGGCCATGTACCAGGCCAAGCTGGCGGGCAAAAACCGCTACCACGTGTTCGACGCGGTGCAAGACCGCAGCATGCGTGGGTTGCATGAAAGCATTGGGGATTTGGCGCGCGCGGTAGTGCAACAGGAGTTTGTGCTGTTTTACCAACCCAAAGTGAACTTGCGCAGCGGCCGGGTGGTCGGCATGGAGGCGTTGATCCGCTGGCAACATCCCGACAAAGGCTTGCTCAATCCGGGTCAGTTTTTGCCGGTGATCGAAGACCATGCCCTGAGCGTGGTGTTAGGTGATTGGGTCATCGAGACGGCCTTAAGGCAAGTGGCTGCCTGGCAGGACCAAGGGCTGACGCTGGAAGTGAGCGTGAATGTAGGTGCGCGTCAGTTGCAGCAAGACGATTTTGTCGACAAGCTGCGTGAGTGCCTGGCCCGGTACCCCAGCGTGTCGCCCCGTTTACTGACCATGGAAGTGCTGGAAACCAGCGCCCTGGAAGACCTTGGCCGCACGTCCAAGGTTATTGAGGCTTGCGCCCAGATTGGCGTGGACTTTGCGCTGGATGACTTTGGCACCGGCTACTCGTCGCTCACCTACCTCAAGCACCTGCCGGTGACGCTGATCAAGATCGACCAGAGTTTTGTATCGGGCTTGCTCAACGACTCTGAAGATCTGGCCATCCTGGAAGGGGTGGTGGGCCTGGCCCATGCATTCAAGCGTCAGGTGATTGCCGAAGGCATGGAAACCCCGGCCCACGGGCGGCGCCTGCTGGCCTTGGGCTGCGAGCTGGCCCAAGGCTATGGCATTGCCCGTCCGATGCCCGCATCCGAGGTGCCGCGTTGGCTGGACCAATGGCAACCTGACGCATCCTGGTCACCATCGCAAATGATGGCCCTGCCGTGACTTGGCAGATGGCCGCCAGCGTTTGCGCTGAGCAGTCACCAATCTTCTTTGACTGCTAAAACCGCGTCTTGCCCAGCCGCCGCCCGGGCAGCCAGCCAGGCCGTGATGGTGCCCGCCAACACCACCGCCAAACACAGCAACAACAGCCGCGCCCAGGGCAGCATCAGGTCCATGGTCCAGTGAAAGCTTTGCGGGTTGACCACCTGCACCAGCACCACCGATACCGCCAAGCCCAAGCCCAAACCGGCCAGCGCGCCCAGTAGCGTCCAGGCCGCACCCTCAACCGCCACCACCGTCAAAATTTGCTGGCGCGTCAGGCCCAGGTGGGCCAGTAAGCCAAACTCCTTTCGCCGCGCTAGCACCTGGGCACTGAAGCTGGCGGCAATGCCAAACAGCCCGATGCCAATCGCCACCGCTTGCAGCCAATAGGTCACCGCAAAGCTGCGGTCAAAGGCACGCAGCGAGATGGCGCGAATCTGCCCCGGCGTGCCGAATTCCATCAACTCGCCAGTACCCGCACCTGAGCGCTCGGCCGCCGCGCGCAGTGACTCCTGCACTTGGGCTGCCTGCGCCGGGTCATCCAGCCACAGTGCCAGATCATTGGCGCGTTGGTCGCCGGTGAGTTGAATGAAGGCCTGGCGCTCCATGGCAATGGCACCGCCCTGCCGAGCATAGTCGCGCCACACGCCAGCTACAAAAAAAATAGCTTTTGGCGACTGTTCTGTATGGGCTAGAGGCCTAAAAGCTTCCGATAGCGGCAAAAACGCCTGGCCCGGCTGGGCACCAAACAAATCGACTACCGCCTCGCTCACATACACCCCCACCTGCCCCGGCGGCACCGGTAGAGGCCCAGCCACCAGCGGCAAGGACTTGGCCGGGTCAGATAACTCGCGCGCCAGCAGCGCCACCGGCGGCAAGCTGGCCTGCAATTGGAGCGGCAACTGGCGTTGGGCTTGCAGGGCTTTCACGCCGGGCAATTGCGTGGCTTGTGCCACCAGTTCGGGGGTGAAATACACCGTGTTGGCCGCGCCCAGGTTGCCGCTGCTGCGCACATACAAGTCGGCGGGCAGCGCCTGATTGAGCCATTGGGTGACCGACTCCCTGAAACTGGCCACCATCACCGTTAACGCCACGGCCAGACTGAGTGAGGCCACCACGCCGCTCACCGCCACCGCCGCCGTCTCACGCTGGTGCCGTGCGCGCGCCACGGCCAGCAGGGGCAGGGTTCGCCGCGCCACCAGTGGGGTCACGCGTGCCAGCAGCAGGCCAATCAGCCAGGGCAGGGTGGTGATGCCACCCAGCAGTAACAAGGCCACAGCCACATAGGCCGCCACGGGAATGCCGTAAATGGCTGGCGCATTTGCCAGAGCCACGCCAGCGGCAATCAGCAACAGACTAATCCAATGGCTTTTACTGGTGTTGGCCAACTGGCCCAGCCCTTTGAGGGTATGCGCAGGCGGCAGGGCCTGGGCGGCCCGGGCCGGCCACCAACCGCCACCCATCGCCGCGGCCACCCCCATCGCGCCGTATATCAGCGCCGCCCCAGGGCTCCATTGCAAGTGCGGCGTGGCACCTGCAAAAAATCCACTGCCCAAATCACCCCCCAGAACCGATAACGCGATTGCTGCCAGACCAGTGCCCAGGGCCAAGCCAGCGGCACTGCCCACCAGCCCCAAGGCCAAAGATTCCCACAGCACCAGACGCAGGCGCTCACCTCCGCTCAGGCCCAACACGCCGAGCAGCGCAAACTGCTGGGCTCGTTTGGCCACGCTCAGGGACAGCACCGAGAACACCAAAAATGCACCGGTGAAAAGGGCAATCAAGGCCAGCACCGTCAGGTTGACGCGGTAGGCGCGTGACAGGTTGTCAATTTGCGCTTGCGCGTGTTCAGGCGGCGTCAGTGTCAGACCGCTTGGCCAGTCTGTGCTTTGCTGAAGGTGATCGGTGAAGGTGTCACGGTTCACCCCTGGACGCAGGCGAATGTCAACCCTACTGAGCAGTCCCTGTTTGCCAAACAGGTCTTGAGCCGCACCAATGTCCATAACGGCCAAAGCCCGTCCGGTCGCTCGCACGCTGCCAGCGACCTGAACCAGCATCAACGCGGCACCGCTTTGCAACTTCAAGTCAAACCGGTCAGTACCTGCTGGCAACTTCAGCAGGCGTTGTGCCGCTGCATTCAGAAACACCTGGTTGGGGGCGAAAACCGCGTAACGCTCAGGCTGGGTACCCGCTGCGGCGTTGGGTATTGGCATGACTTCGGGTGCCACAAAACCCACCACCAATGCGTCTACACCAACGACTTGAAGGCCATGTTTGTCGCCATCTTTGAGTGCATAGGTGGTTACCTCCAACACCGGGGAGGCCAGTGCCACGTCCGGGAGTTTGGCAATGCGGGCATACAGCGTTTCATCGAACTGACCCTGCACACTGCGTAACTCCAGGTCGGCCTGGCCGCTGACTGAGCGCGCCGCCTGCGAGAACTCGTCCAGCGCCGAGGCGTTGATCAGGTGCACCGAAAACGCCAGCGCCACGCCCAGCATCACCGCCACAACCGCAGCGGCATTGCGCCAGGGGTGGTGGGTTAGTTCCTGCCAGGAAAAAGTTTTAAGCAAAGCCCACATATCGGTCGATTGTGGGGCAGAGGGGTGAGATTCAAAGTGCTTTGGGTCTTTGGTAAATCTCTATCCCCGGCAGGGCGACCGGGTCAGGCGCATGCGGTTTTGG
>DFWT01000045.1 GCA_002381045.1 Rhodoferax sp. UBA4127 | reverse complement strand
ACTTGAAACAGTCGCCCGTCTCGTCGCCCGGAAGTCGCAAGGCGCCTACAAACTTCTCCTTGACCAGATCTAAGGCCGGTTCCACTTTTACATAGCCAGCGCGATCCAATAATTCAAAGGGCACACCGAATTGACGCAAGATGTCGATATCTTTGCCCGTGCCATCGAGTTGCTTTTGGGTGCGAAAAAGCTGTAGCGTGCCCTGTGTACGCTGGTCATATTCAATGCCAGTGTCGGCCCGCAATTGGCGAAGGCAATCGCGGCTGTACTCCGCTAGGCGAACCATGCGACCTTTGTTGACAGCGTAGCGCTGCTCGGTGCAATTGCGCAGCATCGACGCGCCCCAGCGCCACATGGCGGGGTCCAGCATGGGCCAAATCACCAGTGGACTGTGGTGCATGAGCATCCATTTGATGGCCTTGAGCGGTACGCCTGGACCGGCCCAAGGTGCCGAGTAACCAGGAGATACCTCGCCGGCATTGGCATAACTGGTTTCAAGTGCCGGGCCACTTTGTCGTTCTACAACTGTTACGCTGTGGCCTGCTTTGGCAAGGTAGTAGGCAGCGGTTGTGCCAATGACACCGGCGCCAAGAATCAAGATTTTCATAGAGGAAATTCCATCAGGTGTGATGGGGCTATTGCCGCACAAAAGAATGGAGTTCGCTGGCGCGATGACAGCGGACAAAATGAGGTGCTGGCTCCTGTGCGATTAACGGTTGCAGTTGCTCGCAACCCTCCCCGGCAAACGGACAGCGCTCTCGAAAAAAACAACCATCAGGCAGACGACGGTTACTAGGCAATTCGGTCTCTCCGACGGCTAGACCGGCATCCAGTGAGCGCCCGATCTCTGGCACCGAATCCAACAGCAGGCGGGTGTAGGGATGGGCGGGCTGCGACAGCACCGCTGCCGCAGCACCCAGTTCCACAATTTGCCCCAGGTACATCACCGCTATACGGTCACACATATGACGGATGACCGAGATATTGTGCGAAATGAGGATGTAGGTGAGTCCTCTGCTGTTGCGCAGTTCGGCCAGTAGGTTCAAGATTTGCGCTTGCACCGAGATGTCCAACGCGGAAGTAGGTTCGTCCAGCACGATGACGTCAGGCTGAGACGACAGCGCACGCGCAATGGCGATGCGCTGGCGCTGGCCACCTGAAAACTCATGGGGATAGCGGTCCAATTGCTCACGCCTTAGGCCCACTTGCTCGGCCAGGTCGCCGGCAAGTTGTCGCAGCTCACCCGTGTTGCGCTTTTCTTTCAGAAAAACCGGCTCGGTGATGACGCGCCAAACCGGAAGTCGCGGATCAAGGGATGACTGTGGATCCTGAAACACGATTTGGAGATTTTTCGCCGTACCGGCCGACCAAACCATACTGCCCTCGGTGGGTTTGACCAGATGCGTCAACACATTGGCCAGCGTCGATTTTCCGCAGCCTGACTCACCCACCACACCCAGTACTTCGCCTTTTGCCACGGTGAGGTCAATGCCATTGAGTGCATGCACCAAGGCAGTCGGGCGGCCAAGCCAGTCGGCACCTACGGGGAAGCGCACGCGCACGGCGTCCAATGTCAAAACAGGGGGCGTGATCATGGGGTCTCCTTGGCAAACCAACAGGCTGTTCGGTGGTAGTTGGTCACTGTTTGCAGCGGTGGCTTATCGCTGCACTGCGGCTTTGCCTGCGTGCAACGTGGCGCAAAGCTGCAACCGTTAAGCGGTTGCGACAAATTCGGAACAGTTCCGGGGATGGACTGCAGCAACTCGCCAGGCTTGGCGCATTCTGGCAAGGCTTGCAGTAAGGCTCGGGTGTAGGGGTGCAGGGGAGCACCCAGCACGGCAGCAGTTGGCCCGTCTTCCACTACGCTGCCCGCGTACATCACGTAGACACGATCGCAAAACTGCGATACGAGCGCTAGGTCATGGCTAATAAAGAGGATGGCGGTCCCCAAGTCACGCGCCTTGGCGCGCATCAGCTGCAGTACCTGGCGCTGGACAGTGACGTCCAGCGCGGTGGTTGGCTCATCTGCAATGATGATTTTGGGGTCACAACTGAAGGCCAGAGCGATCAGGATGCGCTGGCGCATGCCCCCTGAGAGTTCAAATGGGTAGCGTTGCAGCACCTGTTCAGGGTCAGCGATGCGCATGTCGCCCAATAGGCGTATGGCCAAGGCCCTTGCTTCTTGCTTGCTGCAGGCACGGTGCAGCCGGATGACCTCCAGCATTTGCCGCTCGATACGCTGGGTCGGGTTGAGCGCTGTGAGCGGCTCCTGAAACACCATGCAAACATCACGGCCACGGATGGCCAACATGTCCTTCTCATGCGCAGCCACCACATCGCAACCCAGCAAAGTGACGGAACCACCGGTGACGTTGAACCGGCCCTCGGGCAGTAGTCGCATGGCCATCATGGCAGTGACCGATTTGGCCGACCCGGATTCGCCAACGATACCCACTACTTCACCACGCGCGATGTGGACCGAAACACCGTTGACTGCCCGCACTGCGCCTTGGTAGATGGGAAATTCAATGGACAGATTCTGAATGTCTAAAACCGCTTGATCAGAGGTAGCTTTCATTTCAGCGCCCTTTCTGCTTGGGGTCGAGCAAATCGCGTACGCCATCACCCAACAAGTTGAAACCGGTGGCGGTGAACAGGATGGCAAAGCCCGGAAACGCCGAGTACCACCATTGGTCCAAGATGTAGTTGCGCCCAGTCGAAACCATGGCCCCCCATTCCGCTGTGGGTTGCTGGGCACCCAAGCCGATAAATGACAGCGCCGATGCCATCAAAATGGCACCACCCAGGTCGAGTGTGGCCTGCACAATCAGCGGAGGCATGGCGTTGCGCGCCACGTGCCAGCGCAATATCTGCCAGTTGGAGGCGCCAAATATCTTGGCTGCCTTCACATAGGGCATTTCTCGGATGGTCAGGGCCTGCCCACGCGCCAGCCGGACATAAAACGGAATCCGGACCAGCGCCATGGCAAACATGGCATTGACCAGACTTGGGCCCAAGGCAGCAGCCAGCGCCATGGTGATCACCAGAGAGGGCACGGACAGCACCACATCCATGATGCGCATCATCAGCGTGTCCACCTTGCCGCCCATGATGCCGGAAATGCAACCCAGCAAAGTGCCGCTGATGCCGGCAATGGCCACCACAAACACGCCGACACCCACCGACAACTGTCCACCATAAATCACCCGGCTGAACAAGTCGCGACCAACTTCATCAGTACCAAACCAATGTGCGGCAGACGGTGCCAGCAAGCGCATCTTGAGGTTGATGGCATTGGGGTCATGGGTGGCGATCAAAGGTGCGAACAGCAATAGCAGCAGCACGGTGACGATCATCACCAGACCAACTACCGTGAGCGGACTGCTGCGCAGGCGGTAGAGAAGGAAGCCCCAGTCAAAGCTGCTTGCGGGCGTGGACGCGCGAGGCATGGTAGCAATGGGGGTGCTCATTTCAGTTCACTCCTTGGATACGGGGGTCGATCAACATGTAAACCAGGTCTACGGCCAGGTTCACCAGCACATAGGCAAACGACACCACCACCGCAAAGCCCATCACCGCTGGGAAGTCCAGCGACTGAATTGAATTCACCACATAAGCCCCCATCCCCGGCCAGGCAAAAACGGTTTCTGTTAGCACCGCCCCGTAGAGCAGGTCGCCCAGCGCCAGCCCCAACACCGTGACCGATGGAATCAATGCATTGGGTAATGCATGGCGAACGATCACTTGCCACTTAGAAATGCCATTGGCACGAGCCGTACGCACATAGTCCTGATGAAGCTCATCCAGCATGGCCGATCGGACTTGCCGCGCCACCACCCCCAGATGAATAAAGCCCAATGTGAAGGCCGGCAAGATCAGGTGTTTCACCGTGCTCCAAAAAGCCTGCCAGTCGCCAACCAACAGGCTATCGACCAAGTACAAGCCTGTGACGCGCACGGGAGGCTGCAGATCCGCGCCAATGCGGCCACCGCCTGGCAGCCAGCCCAAGGCACCATAAAAAGTCATGATCAGCAACAGCCCAAGCCAAAAAGCCGGTGTGGAGATGCCCGTCACAGCCAATGTGCGCACCACATGATCAATCGGCTTGTCGCGGTACACCGCTGACAAAACCCCCAGCGGTGCGCCCACCAACACCGCCAGTAACAGGGCCACCAAGGCCAACTCCAGCGTGGCCGGGAAAAAGATGTTCAGGTCTTCGGCCACAGGCCGGTTGGTACGCAGCGATGTGCCCAGGTCACCCTGCGCTGTGTTCTTCAGATACTTCCAGTATTGCTCGGGCAGCGGGCGGTCCAGCCCCATCTGCGTCCGAATGTTGCTAACAACCTCTTCGCTGGCCCGCTCGCCAGCCACCAGTCGCGCTGGGTCACCCGGTATAAGGTGCGAGATAGAAAATGTAATGACCGACACCCCCAGCACCACCAGCAGCAGAAACAGCAGGCGTTTGCGAATGACATTGATAAAGGACATAGTGAGCTTTCAAAGACAGTAACGACTGCGGACACCACGAGGTAGGACCAGACATGCAGCCCGCTGGCTGCGTGTCTGGTCGACCACACGCCTTAGCGCGTCTTGGACATGCTGCCCAAGTTGTAAATTTGCTCCAGCATCGGGTTGAATACAAAGCCACTGACGCTGTCACGCAGTGCGATCTGGCTATTCTTTTGGTACAACAACACGTAGGGTGCTTCTTGCACGACGATGTCTTGTGCCTGTTTGTACAGCTTGACGCGCTCCGCTTGAACGGTCTCGGATGCGGCTTTGCGAATCAGCGTGTCGACCTTGCTGTTCGAGTAAAAGGCCCGGTTGCCCGCCATGCCGTGCGTCTTGGTGTCAAACCAGAAGTTCATGAACATATAGGGGTCGGCGAAGTCTGGACTCCAGTTCCCCACTGCGATTTCAAATTCGCCCTTACCCAGACGCTCACGGTATGCGGCTTGTGCAATCTTCTCTAGCTTGACATCGATACCCAGTGGTGCCAGATTGGCTTGTAGCGTCAGGGCAATGGGTTCCCAGCGCGGGTCACGATCAGAGTACAAAAAGGTCAACTTACTGGGCTTGGTGGCCGCCTTGGCCAATTCAGCTTTGGCTTTGGCCAGGTCTTGTTTGAATTGAAACACCGTCGGGTCCGAACCCCACATCCCCACGGGAATCGGACCGCGCAACTGCTTGGCCTTGCCATCCAGAATACCGTCAATGATGCCGCTGTAGTCCACCGCCCACGAAATGGCGCGACGCACCTCTGGCTTGTCCAGACCCGGCTTCTTGTTGTTCAGGTAAACAATCGTTGTGCTCAGGCTGGGGAACTCTTCAATCTTGAGACCAGGCTTGGTTTTCATGGCGCTGAGTTGATCGCTGGGTAGGTCTTCGGCGATGTCGATGTCACCGTTTTCAAGCTGAAGTCGCCGCGCAGAGGCCTCACCCACAATCTTGATGCGAACTTTGGAAAAAGCCACTTTGGGTCCGGCAAAGTGAGGGTTGGGCTCCAGCACCAAGGACTGACCCTTTTCCCAGCTGGCGAGCCGGTAAGGACCGGAACCGGCCGTGTTGCCTGCCAACCACCCTTTGGCAAGGTCGCCATCCTTGGCCTTGGCTTCCACCTTGGGATTGACGATGCCAGCCCCGTTATTGGCCAGGGTATAGAGGAATGGCGTGTAGGCCGATGCCAATTGGAAGCGCACGCTCATGGGTCCTGTGACGGAGACTGCGGTGTTGGGCGGGAAGGCTTCTGAGGGGCCTTGCTTCAGTCCGAGCATGCGGTCAAAGGAGAACTTGACAGCCGCTGCATCCAGCGCCGTGCCATCATCAAACTTGTTGCCCGCCTTGAGTTTGAAGTCCCATGTCAGGCCGTCTTTAGAAACCTTCCAGCTCTCTGCAAGCTCGGGCTCCACTTCAGTGCTGCCCTTGCCACCCACTGATTTATAGCGAACGAGGCGCTGGTACGCGTGATAGGACGCCGTCCAGTCGTTGTTGTCCATGGTGACGCCTGGGTCCAGCGTTTGCGGGTCGGCCGACTTGCCGATGACCAACACATCTTTCGCGCCTTGCGCAAAAGCAGGTGTGGCACTCAGCGCCAGCGTTGCCAGCAAGGTTGCCAGCACGCTGGATGGACGAAAAAGAACATGCTTGCGCGATGTTACGGGTCGGTGGTCAATGGTCATTCATCACTCCTTCTGCTACAAAAAATGACCTCGACAGCCCATCTGCCGAAGTCCCCTACAAAAAAATGGCGTACAGATCCCCCGCAGCAAAAAATAGCTGCAAAAAATTGCGAAAAACGGGGATCGTCTTTTGACTACTTCATGTATTGGCCGAACAGTTCTTGCGCCTGCGATAAAAGCTTCATCTGATCGCGAACGCTATCGCCCAATTCATCTATCACATCCTGAATCAACAGGTTCAAACTAAAGTGGATGGCTGTTGTAGGCCGAAAAAAGAAACCTTCCTCAGAAGGTAGTGCGACAACATAGGGGGTGATGGGTGCCGCCCAGTCGCACAACTCATCGCAGAAGACCACAACATCTGCACCTCGGTCGCGCGCCGCCTTTGCGAGCACAGGACCATTGCGACCATAACGGTAGATGTCAATGATGATGAGCGTGCGTTTCGGCGCTGGATCCGTCAGTAATCTTGCGTACACACCATCTGCGCCATCGAGCTCATGCACATTGGGGCGAACATAGCCCAATCGCTGAACCAACCCGTTGGCTAGGTACCCCATCGTCTGAAAACCGGTGGCGTACACGCTATCGGCCTGCGCCACTAGGTTGACGATTTCTCGCCAGACCGGCTCCAGGCTGATTTCACATGCCCGGCTGGTTGCGGCAGCTGCAGATTGGAAATGGGCGTCATGATCCGTTGCCGCACGGGAGCGCTGGAATTCGTCAAAGCGTTTACCGATGGTGCGCGCCTCGCTGCCATAGTGCTCCTTCTTGAGCACTTCTTTGGCGGCCGCGGCGCTTTCAAACCCCAGTTTTTTAAAGAAGCGTGTCACCGTCATCGGGCTAACGTGCGCACGGTCCGCGATCGCGCCGCTTGTATCAACCAGCAGGGCCGTCGGGTTGGCCAACAAATAGGCGGCAATTCGTCTTTCGAGTTTGGTGAATGTGTCATGCTGGTCGTTGACTAGCGCGATGAACTCATTTTTCATGTCAGTTGAGGTGTGCCGAATGCCGTTGTTGAATGAATGATTCCATTGAAACAGGTAATTGCGTAACATTCCATAACAAAAGATATGAATGGATCATTTTGTTTTTCAAAGAGCCGTTCTAGACCCCTTTTTTTGAATGTTTGAAAGCAGGCTTTTGATCAAAAGACGCTCAAGAGCTGTCCGCGCATGCGGTAGAAATTGGTGCGATAGTTTGGAGTTGGGGTCACGATTTATGGAGCTTTGGAATTTCGTGCTCTCAAATCGTTATTGAATGTTATTGATGTGCACTTTCCACATGCAGTTGCCCCTGCACCAGAACGGCCCGAAAGTCATTTACATTGGTCAGCGTGGGGCCGGTCACCACTGAGTCGCCCAGCGCCTGAAAGAAGCTGTACGCATTGTTGTTGTCCAGGTAAGCGCGCGGGTTCATGCCCAGCGCCCAAGCCCGAGCCAGCGTGTCGGGTGTGAGCAGTGCGCCCGCAATTTCTTCAGCACCATCCACACCATCGGTGTCGCCAGCCAGTGCAAACACACCCGCTTGGTCATTCAGTGCCACGGCCAAGGCCAGCAAAAATTCCACATTGCGCCCACCGCGGCCGCTGCCACGCAGGGTGACCGTGGTCTCGCCGCCGCTGAGCAACACACACGGCGCTTTGAACGGCTGACCGCGCAGCGCCATCTGACGGGTGATGCCGGCCAGGGTTTTGGCCACATCACGCGCCTCACCTTCCCAGCTGTCGCCCAGTATGTAGGGTGTGATGCCGGCGGCGCGCGCCACATCGGCCGCAGCCTCCAAGGCAATTTGTAGTGCGGTAATCATGGCCATACTGCTACTGGCTAGCCGCGCATCACCCGGCTTGATGGTTTCACTTGCGCCACTTTCCAGAAAGGCGCGCACGGGTGACGCGATGTTGATTCGGTAACGCGCCAATATCGCCAGTGCCTCAGCACCGCTGCTCAGAGGCCGCCCACTGCGGAATTCATCTTATTCCGACTGAATGGCAGGTATTGAGAATTCCCTTCGTCCAATGACTGCAAACGGGTGATTGGGCCGTGCGGCAGGACCTGGTCAAGTCCGGTCAACCAGATCACTAAACAGCACGCCCGAAACTTGACGTTGAAGTTTCAAACGCATTCGATTTTCCTGCGTCAGCTTTGTGGGACCCAGATCTCGAAGCCGTCTGTCTCTTGATGACCAGAAGCGGCCAATGAGTGCCAAAACCCCAAAGCAGTTCTTCCCGGAGTCAGCTTCTGCACAGCAGCCAGTCAAAACGAAAGGCTGAATTTAACAACGGGTGGTTCCATCAGCGCGACAAATCACTGTAGTTTTGAACGTGACAGACCTGTACGTACCTGTGCGGGAATCCAGCATTCATTGGAAATGTCTTCGCTTGGACCTCCTAGCCTGCGTATTTTCGAAAAGCTCAAGCCGCTGCCGTTTGTCCCATAGGTGCGGTAGTGAAAGAGCCCACACCTGGCAAGGCACCCGTCGGAGTTCTTGACCTTGTTTAAGGAATTGAGACAGCAACTAGCGTCCAATCGCGTAGTGAATTGTTGATCCCAAGGTTTGCTGTCAATGAAGTCTGTCTCGCTCCCCATTTTTTCCGAAGTCAAAGCCGCTGCTGACAAGCCGAAAGGTTGGCCGGTTCTCAGACTGGGGTTTCGGCCCTTCTACTTGGGTGGTACGGTTGTGGCGGGGCTGGCCATTCCCTTTTGGGTTGCGATGTTCATTGGCGGTTTGGACGCTTCGCCGGTCGTGCCTGCATTGCTTTGGCATGCGCATGAAATGCTGTTTGGCTTTGCGGTTGCCATCATCATCGGCTTCTTGCTTACTGCTGGAAAAAATTGGACTGGTTTGGATACGCCCAGGGGGGCTTCACTGGGTGGTTTGGCCTTGCTATGGTTGTCTGCCCGCGTGACCGGGTTAACCGGTCCGTCTTGGCTTAATGCGGTATTAGATGTAAGTTTGCTGCCAATGGTGGCGTTCGTCTTTTCCAGGCTGCTGCTGCGTGCCAAAAACTATCGCAATTTGCCATTGGCAGCGATCTTGAGCCTCTTGGCTGCGGCCAACATCACCTTTCATTTGAGCGTGCTCGGGCTGGTAAACCTGCCGGCCATGACGCCGTTACATGCGGCTTTGGGCTTGATCATCATGATCGAAAGCGTGGTGGCTGGCCGGGTGATTCCCGCATTCACTATGGCGGCCACTCCTGGCTTGCGTTTGCAGGCGCTGCCTTGGCTGGAGCAGTCAACTCTTGCGATGACAGCTGTCGGTTTGCTGCTTTGGTTGTTTGTACCAGCAGGCGCCCTGAGCGCTGGTGCACTGATGGTCGCCGCTGGTCTGCAGATAACACGCCTTTGGGGTTGGCGGCCACTTGTCTCCAGACGCAAACCCATCCTGTGGATACTGCATGCCGCCTACGCATGGATTGCGGTGGGCTTGTTCTTGCTGGCATTGGCACAGTTGGATATGGTGGCGGTGTCTGTGGGTGTCCACGCCTTGGCGGTTGGGGCCACAGGAGGGCTCATCATTGGTATGGTGACACGTACAGCACGTGGGCATACCGGTAGACCCCTGAGCGTCTCAATGCCTGAAGCGCTCGCCTACGGTTTGGTGATGCTGGCTGCAGTGTTGCGGGTATTTGTGCCGCTGTTTGCGCCCGGCGCCTATACGGCAACCCTGATTTTTGCGGCAGCGGCATGGGGTCTGGCGTTTGCCATTTACATGTGGGTCTATACCCCTTGGTTGCTGCGTACCCGCCTGGACGGGAAAGACGGCTAAATGTCAAAAACGTATCATGGCCGCCATGCGCTGTCTTAGCGCCAGGCTGACTGAATTCAACCTATGACCTCGAAAAAAAATTGGAGTTTGGGCGCCAAGCTACTGATGGTGGGCGCGCCGTTTTTACTGCTGGTTTTTTTAGCCAGTGTGGCCACGCTCTGGGTGTCGTGGCAACTGGACGGTGGTGCCGCAGCAGTGAACGAGGCTGGTCGCATGCGCATGCAGTCGTACCGCATGTCGCTCTCGATCGGTACCAGCGAGACACGGGAGCTAACTAACCAAATTGCTGAATTCGACCGCAGCTTGATCACCCTGAAACAGGGTGATCCAGAGCGTCCGCTTTTCGTACCTTGGGATGACGATACAACAACAAGTTTTCAAATCATTGGCCAGGACTGGGCCAATTACCAAAGCAAGTGGATTGAGCCCAAGCCCACCGACTTTGCCGATTTGCGCGCCGACACTGTAGCCTTTGCTTCCCACATTGACTCGTTTGTCAACAACATTGAGGTGCACATCGCACGCTGGACGGCTTTGTTGCATTTGTTGCAGCTCAGCATGCTTACGTCTGTAATCGTGGGTGCCACCGTGTTGCTGTACACAGGCTACCTGTTTGTTTTGGAGCCGGTTGGTCAGCTCAAAGGTGCTATTGAAAAAATTGAACTCGGTGATTTCGAGGCACGGGTGGAGAGAGTCTCAAGCGACGAGTTTGGCACCTTGGCTGATGGTTTCAATGGCATGGCGGAGCACTTGCAGTCGATGTACCGCAACCTGGAGGCCAAGGTGGCGGAGAAAACCCTGCTGCTCCAAGACAAGTCGGAGCGACTTGAAAGTCTTTACCAGGTCACCAAATTGGTGGCCAACGCTACCTCACTCGATGTGTTGGCTCAAGACTTCACAAAGAGCATTGCGCGCATCTCGCATGCGGATGGCGTTGCTCTGCGCTGGTCGGTGCAAGGAGGTCAGAGCTACCTTATGCTGGCAGCGCATGGACTGCCGACTGACATGGTGGAAACTGAACAGTGCATTCACGCGGGTGACTGTCACTGTGGGCCGGTGGAAGTGGGGAATGGGCTTAGCGTGATCCCGATTCGAGATATGTCGATCGACAAGTTGACTCACTGCGCGCGCGCTGGCTTTGAAACATTGGTGACGATACCTGTGCGTCTGCATGATCGGGTGATGGGTGAAGTCGATCTGTTTTATCACGCGCGTACTCGGCCTACCCCGGCTGAGCAATCCTTGTTGGAGGCGTTGTGCAGCCATTTGGCCAGTGGTATGGAAAATTTGCGCCTGAACTCGTTAGAAAAAGAGGCGGCAGTGTCACAGGAGCGGCATTTGCTGGCGCGTGAGTTGCACGACTCCATTGCCCAGTCGCTGGCGTTTCTCAAAATTCAGGTGCAATTGATGCGTGATGCCATCAAGACCTGCGAGCCCAACGAGGTCGCAAATATCCTGGAAGAGATCGACGCCGGTGTGCGCGAAAGTTACAGTGATGTGCGCGAATTGTTGATGCATTTCCGAACTCGCACCAATACCGAAGACATTGAACCCGCTCTGGCCACAACGCTGCAAAAGTTCGAACATCAAAGCGGCATCAAAACCTCGCTGACGGTGCAAGGTCAGGGGTTGCCTCTGGCTCCTGATGTGCAAATCCAGGTGCTGCACATCATTCAGGAAGCCTTATCTAACGTGCGCAAGCATGCTCGTGCGTCACAGGCTTGGCTGGATGTGCAGCAATTACCGTTCTGGCGTTTTGAGGTCCGCGACGATGGCGTTGGCTTCAACCCTGATTTGAGCCAGCATGACGAAACCCATGTGGGCTTACGCATCATGAACGAGCGAGCGCAACGCATTGGCGCACAAATTGATATTTTTTCTACCTCATCCCGGGGCAGCTCGGTGGTGCTGTCTCTGCCGCCGCCGTCGCCCCCCAGCACCAACAGCCCCTCCCGAACCGAAACGGTCCAGGCATTGACGAGCGCCTCCGCGGTACAAGCATGACTACTTCATACTTAGTCGGGCAACCGATTCGCATTCTGGTGGTGGATGATCACACGCTGTTTCGCCGTGGTCTGACTGCGCTGTTGGCGCGAGACACCGGTCTGATAGTGGTGGGCGATGCGGCAGATGCTGGACAGGCCCAGCGCAAGGCACAGGAGTTGCAGCCAGATGTGATTCTGCTGGACAACCATTTGCCTGGCGTGAACGGTGTTGACGCATTGCCTTCCCTGATTGAAGCGGCACCTGACGCCTGCATATTGATGCTCACTGTCAGTGAAGACGAGCAAGACCTGGCGGCCGCGTTGCGAGGCGGTGCTGCGGGCTACCTGCTTAAGACCATGGAAGGTGAAGAACTTACTGCCGCGGTGCACCGAGCGGCGCTGGGTGACAGCATCATTGCGCCGGAAATGATGGGCAAGTTGATCGCGGCCTACAAGAGTGCGTCGCCCAAAGTAGCACATCCAATAAACGCTTCAGCGATTGCCCAAAGCGAAAGGGTAGCTACGCCCGCGGAACTGGCCATGGCCAGCCTGTCACCACGCGAACTCGACATACTGCGCGGTATTGCCCGTGGTGCCAGCAACAAGGAGATAGCCCGCGAGCACAACATTGTGGAAACCACCGTCAAGATCCATGTGCAGCATGTACTGCGAAAACTTGGGGTCAGCTCACGCGTTCACGCCGCTGTGATGGCTACCGAGCACGGGTTGCTTTAACTTCAAAGTAACCCGGACTGACACCACCTATGGATCCAATTCGTCCTACTAAAGTCATCCCCATCCTGCCTGTCAACAACCCGCGACTCGTTACCGGTTCTGAAGATTGGGTGCCAATGGACCAAGCGCAGGGCAAGGTTTATTCACGTGCGGTTGGTGGCGTGTTTGCTCGGCTGCGCTGGGTCATGGTTTGGGTGACGCAGCTGGTGTTTTACGGTGTTCCCTGGTTGCAGTGGAATGGTCGGCAGGCAGTATTGTTTGATTTGGCAGATGGTCGCTTTTTTATCTTCGGCCTAGTGCTGCACCCGCAGGATCTGATTTACCTGGCGGCGTTGATGGTGATAGCTGCCCTCACACTTTTTTTCTTCACCGCGGTCGCTGGGCGACTTTGGTGTGGGTATGCCTGTCCACAAACCGTTTACACCGAGGTCTTTCTTTGGTTGGAGCGCGTTACCGAGGGTGATCGACTGGCCCGTATACGCCTGGATGGCGCGCGCTGGAGCGCTGAAAAACTCGCCCGAAAAGGTGCCAAGCAGTTTCTATGGATCAGTGTGAGTTTGATCACTGGCTTTACCTTTGTGGGCTATTTCACGCCGATTCACGATTTTTTGACTGCACTTTTTATGTTGGCGCTTTCGCCCTGGGAATGGTTTTGGGTGCTGTTCTACGGATTTGCCACCTATGGCAACGCCGGCTACTTGCGTGAACAAATCTGCAAGCAGATGTGCCCTTACGCCCGAATTCAGGGCGCACTGACTGACATGGATTCGATGGTGATTGCCTATGACACGGCGCGTGGTGAAGCCAGGGGTTCACGTTCCCGGTCGGCCGATTTGACGACTTTTGGTCTGGGAGACTGCATCGATTGCACACTGTGCGTGCAAGTTTGTCCAACGGGCATCGACATCCGCAATGGTTTGCAAAACGAATGCATTGCCTGCGCTGCCTGCATTGATGTTTGTGACGAGGTGATGCTCAAAATGGGCTACCCCAAAGGCTTGATCCGATACTCATCCGGCAAAGGCATGACCGACAAACTGACCGTCCCACAAATGGTCAAGCGAGTCTGGCGACCTCGGGTGTGGTTCTATGGTGTACTTCTGTTGGTGGCCGGTAGCCTTTTCGTCGGTGGCTTGTCTACGCGCAAGGTTTTTGCAGTGGACGTGATCAAAGACCGAGGAACCATGTCACGCGAGCTTGGCAATGGTGACATCGAAAACATCTACTTGTTGAAGGTTATGAATGCTACCGAAAGCTCGCAAACCTACCGCGTCAGTGCGCATGGCTTGCCCGGGCTGAAACTCGAGACTCAAAGCGAATTGGGCGTTGCCGCCACCGACATCGGTTCCTTGACTGTGCGCCTGACCTTGGATGCTGCCGCCGCTGAGCCCTACCGAGGCAAAGCCAACTCGATCAGGTTTCGTATCGAAACCACCCAGCAGGAGCAGTTGCTGGTAGTTGAAGAGAAGTCAACCTTTGTAATTCCGCGATAGGTTTGACCGTAAGCTGACTCAGTGGCCAAGAAGTTTCCCATTCACCCGAACCATCCTGAGCGCATCTGCTGGGGTTGCGATCAATTTTGTGCCACTGACGCAATGGCCTGTTCCAATGAGCGCTCGCCACACCCAGCCGAACTTTTTGGGGACGACTGGCTCGCATGGGGCGACAAGCACGGCACACCTGCACCCCAGCCCATCACCGCGATTCAGGACTGCGATCAAAAAAATAGTGAGAAAACGGCGTCCAGCCCGGCTAGCACTTGACCCTAGCGCAAACACCCCATGCAAACACATTCGGCTAGTTCTTTCGAACTAGTCGCGTCAAGGCTGATGTAGTTCGATTTACTCAGCACGGGCGTTCTTAAGAGGGATATCGCACAGAGATCAGCCAACTTAGAGTCATAGCATTCCAAAAAGGAGTTTGACATGACTAAAAAGGGGCAAGCCCTGTCCGTGCTGATCGTCAGCACCTTTGCCTTCACCGTGTGTTTCATGGTGTGGATGATGTTTGCGGTGATCGGCATCCCGATCAAGAAAACGCTGGACCTCAACTCTACCCAGTTTGGTCTGTTGATGGCCACACCGGTGCTGACAGGTTCATTGATCCGGGTCCCGTTGGGCATCTGGACCGACAAGTTTGGTGGGCGCATCGTCATGACGCTGCTGATGGCTTCCACGGTACCGGCGATCTGGTTGATGTCGTATGCCACCGAGTTCTGGCAGTACCTCACCATTGGTCTCTTCGTGGGTATGGCAGGCGGCGCTTTCTCGGTGGGCACGCCTTACGTGGCGCGCTGGTTTCCGAAAAAACAGCAGGGTTTTGCCATGGGCGTCTACGGTGCGGGTAATTCGGGGGCGGCCGTCAACAAGTTTCTGGCACCCGCCTTGGTTGTTGGGTTTGGTTGGACCATGGTGCCGCAGGTGTACGCTGCCATCATGCTGGGCACGGTGATTCTGTTCTGGTTTTTCAGCCACAGCGACCCGGCCCACCTGGTTCCCAGCCATGTCACATTCCGCGACCAGCTCAAGTCGCTGAAAGACCCAAAGGTTATCAAATATTGCCAGTACTACAGCATTGTGTTTGGCGGCTATGTGGCCTTGTCTCTGTGGATGGTGCAGTACTACG
>DFWT01000032.1 GCA_002381045.1 Rhodoferax sp. UBA4127 | reverse complement strand
TGGCATCAAAGTACTCGGCAAATTTGTCGCCCTGGTAGCGCAGGTAGCTCTCAATCTGGAACTCGGCCTCGAGCGTGCTGAAAAAGTAATTCCTCTCGGCTTCCGATTCACCGGCAGCAATCAAATGGCGACCAAACTTCTCGTTCATCACGTCGTCACTGAGGTAGGTGATGTGGCCGATCATGCGGGCAATGCGCAGGCCGCGTTTGGGCACGGTGCCGTGGTCGTAAAAGTGGCCACCATGAAAGTCCGGATCGGTCTGAATAGCGCGGCGCGCAACCTCGTTGAAGGCAATGTTTTCTGCGGTCAGGTTCGGGGCACTGGCCACCACCACCGCGTGACGCACACGCTGGGGGTACTGCAGTGTCCAGCTCAAGGCCTGCATGCCCCCCAAGCTGCCGCCCATGACCGCCGCCAGGGTGTGAATGTCCAGTGCATCCAGCAGCCGGGCTTGGGCATTGACCCAGTCTTCGACCGTGACCACCGGAAAATCTGCACCATAAACACGGCCGGTGTCGGGGTTGGTGTGCATGGGTCCGGTCGAACCAAAACAGGAGCCCAGGTTGTTCACACCAATCACAAAGAACTTATTGGTATCCAGCGGCTTGCCAGGACCAATCATGTTGTCCCACCAGCCTTCGCTCTTGTCCTGACCTTCGTAGACGCCCGCCACATGGTGCGAGGCGTTCAGTGCATGGCAAATCAGCACCGCGTTAGTTCGGCTGGCGTTCAGGGTGCCGTAGGTCTCAAAAGTGACATCGTAGTCGCGCAGGGATGCACCGCTTTGCAGTTGCAAAGGCGCAGAAAAATGCATGGACTGGGGTGTAACGATCATGTTTGGCACATCTTTAGCGGTACTTGTTTTGCGCCCGCAATTCTGGAAAATCGGCGCTGGGTCAGTATAGCAATCCGGTGACTTGCAGGTTGGCGCACTACCTCGCAGACAGGACGGATTCATCGGGAATTCACATGCGTGCTTTACCATGGGCGGCTCCATGACACCCACCCTTTGGTCACCCGACATCCTTCCTGGCTTCGAGCAGTTGTGCCTGACTGGCCTAACCGCACCCGATGGACCGGCCGACCCGGTCCTTGTGCGTAGGCGATGTGGCACGACTGGCTCAAAAGCGGTGCTTTACCTCCACGGCTACACCGACTATTTTTTTCAGACCCATCTGGCCGACTTCTATAAGCGCCAAGGTCTTCACTTTTACGCCCTTGACATGCGCCGCCACGGACGTGCACTGCGAGCAGATCAGTGGCCCAACTACACCGCAGACATTGACGAATATCTGGAGGATGTTGACGCGGCCATTACCCAGCTTCAGGCAAGCGAAGGCATTGATTGGCTGCTGCTCAACGGGCATTCCACCGGTGGTCTGGTGGCCGCGTTGTACGCCCACCGTGGACGACAGCGCAGTGCGGTCAAGGCCGTTTTTTTGAACAGCCCCTTTTTGGCCATGAACCTGCCGCCATGGCAAGCGCGCTACGCGGTCCCGTTTTTGTCAGCCCTGGGTCGGGTGTTCCCACGCTTACCCACGCCACCACTCACCGCTTTGTACGGACAAAGCTTGCACGTCTCGCAAAATGGCGCTTGGCAATACAACACGCGATGGAAACCTATCCACGGTTTTCCGGTGTTGGCAGGTTGGTTGCGGGCTATCCACCAAGCGCAGCTAGAAGTGGCACAGGGCCTGCGCATCGGCTGCCCGGTGCTGCTGCTGCATGCCGCCCGCAGCGCCTGGCCCAAACAGTTTGGACCCGATGCAATGACCGCTGACATCGTGTTGAACGTGCAAGACATGACCCGGCTGGCACCGAGCTTGGGCCAGCAGGTGGCAGTACACGCCATTGACGATGGCATTCACGACCTGTGCTTGTCCCAGCCGGTGCCAAGACAGCGTTTCTTCGATGCACTGAAAGAGTGGCTTGACTGCTTGGATATGACCACCACCGAGGCAGAATTCGAAACACAGATCCTTACTCAAACCAGCCCAAGCCAATGAGCCTTTTTTCTCAAGACAACCTGAACCCGGGTGTGGCCAAGCGCGAGGTCTTCGGCTGGGCGATGTACGACTNNGGGCCACCTTCGCCTGGACCGCAGCGCTGGGTATGTCGCATGCCATTGTGATGCTCACAATGCCCACACTGGGTGCGTTTGCGGACCTGCGTGCGGCCAAGAAACGCCTGCTGACCATCTCAACGGCCGGGTGTGTGGTATTCACCCTGGCGCTGGCTTTGGTGGGGCCGGGCGATGTGGCGCTGGCCGTGGGGCTGATCATCTTGTCCAACACCTTTTACGCTTATGGCGAATCGCTCACTGCGGCCTTTCTGCCTGAGTTGGCGCGGCCTGAATCGCTGGGGCGGGTGAGCGGTTGGGGCTGGAGCTTTGGTTACCTGGGTGGCATGTTGACCCTGGGTTTGAGTCTGGCCTATGTGCTGTGGGCGCAAGCGCAGGGGCAACCGGCCGCGCGTTATGTGCCCGTCACCATGCTGCTGACCGCAGTAATTTATGGGTTGGCGTCGCTGGCAACCTTTGCGCTGCTAAAAGAACGGGCCCAGCCCAACCCGAACGCCTTGGCGCAAAGCGGTATGAAGGCCTCATTGGCGCAGCTGTGGCACACCTTGCAGCAAGCCCGCCGCTATCAGGACTTCACCGCGCTGCTGGCCTGCGCCGTGGCCTACCAGGCCGGTGTGGCCGTGGCCATTGCGCTGGCCGCCATTTACGCGGAGCAGGTCATTGGGTTTGCCCCGCAAGAAACCATGGTGCTGATTTTTGTACTTAACCTGGCTGCAGCTGCAGGTGCCTTTTCCTGGGGCTATTTACAAGACCGCATTGGCCACAAGCTCGCTTTGGCAAGCACCTTGGTGGGCTGGATTGCCACCTGCGTGATCGCCGCCGTAAGCACCAGCAAGGGCGACTTTTGGTATGCCGCTGTAATTGCCGGGGTGTGCATGGGCAGCAGCCAGTCGGCCGGCCGGGCCATGGCAGGCCTGTTGTCGCCGCCCAAGCAAGTGGCCGAGTTTTACGGTCTGTGGGCCTTTGCGGTGCGGCTGGCCAGTATCATTGGCCCGCTGGCCTACGGCGCATTAACCTGGATGACCAATGGCAACCAGCGCATTGCGATTGCCAGCACCTCGGTGCTTTTTGTGCTGGGCTTATTGCTGCTGATTCCGGTGAACCTGCAGCGTGGCCAACAAGCCGCGCGCTTAAGCGAGTAGCGCCCAGACGCCCAGCGCCATAAAGATCAGCGCCGACACCGCGTGCACCGCCCGCATCGGCAGCAGCCGTGTCATGCGTTCACCCAGCCACACCACTGGCGCGTTTGCCAGCATCATGCCCAGGGTGGTGCCCGCAATGACCGCGTAATAGGCCTGGTACTGTGCCGCCAGCATGACAGTTGCCACCTGGGTTTTGTCGCCCATCTCCGCCAGAAAAAACGCCACCACGGTGGTACCAAACACGCCGAATCGTGGCTTAGTAGAGGTGTCGTCTTCGTCCATCTTGTCCGGGATCAACATCCAAATGGCCATGGCAATGAACGAAGCACCCAGCACCCACCGCAGGACGTCCGGTCCGACCACGGTGGTCACCCAGGCTCCCAGGGCACCAGCCAACGCGTGGTTGGCGATGGTGGCCACAAAAATACCCAAAACGATGGGCCAGGGCTGACGAAACCGAGCCGCCAGAATAAGCGCCAGCAATTGGGTTTTGTCGCCCATTTCGGCCAGGGCGACGATGCCCGTAGAGACAAGAAATGCTTCCATGCGCCCATGCTAACTGAGCGGGCCCGGCGACTTTTGTACTGCCGCGATTGCTGGAAACACCAAACTGGCGCACTTCTTGCTTTATTTTGGTGCGTTTTCTTTGTTCCAGCGTAGAACGCACCAACAAATAGCAATTTATAAACAAGAGGTTGATATGGATGCACTTAAACAGGGCTTTGACGCCCTGTTCATACTTCTGGGCGCCATCATGGTGCTGGCGATGCATGCGGGTTTTGCGTTTTTGGAACTGGGCACGGTGCGGCGCAAGAACCAGGTCAATGCGCTGGTGAAGATTCTGGTGGACTTCTCGGTGTCCACTGTGGTGTATTTTGCAGTGGGTTACGGTGTGGCCTATGGCACCCACTTCTTTGTCGGCGCCGAGCAGTTGGCTGCCAAAAACGGTTACGAACTGGTCAAGTTTTTCTTTTTGTTGACCTTCGCCGCCGCCATTCCAGCCATCATCTCTGGCGGTATCGCCGAGCGGGCCCGGTTTTGGCCACAACTGATTGCCACCGCGGTGATTGTTGGCCTGATCTACCCGGTGTTTGAAGGCGTGGCCTGGAACCAGCACTTTGGCGTGCAAGCGTGGCTAAAAGACCTGACCGGTGCCGAGTTTCATGACTTTGCTGGCAGCGTGGTGGTGCATGCCGTTGGCGGCTGGATTGCCCTGCCCGCAGTGATCTTGCTGGGTGCCCGGGCCAACCGCTACCGCAAAGACGGCGGCATGTCGGCGCACCCGCCATCCAGCATCCCGTTTTTGGCGCTGGGCGCCTGGATTTTGACTGTGGGATGGTTTGGCTTTAATGTGATGAGCGCCCAAACGCTGGATAAGATCTCTGGCCTGGTGGCCGTCAATTCGCTGATGGCCATGGTGGGCGGTACGCTGGCGGCCTTGGTGCTGGGCAAAAACGACCCTGGCTTTGTGCACAACGGCCCCTTGGCAGGGCTTGTGGCGGTGTGTGCCGGGTCGGACGTGATGCACCCCCTGGGTGCATTGATGGTGGGTGCCATCGCCGGCGCGCTGTTTGTCACCATGTTTACCCTGACGCAAAACAAGTGGAAGATTGATGACGTGCTAGGCGTGTGGCCATTGCATGGCCTGTGTGGCACCTGGGGTGGCATCGCAGCGGGTATTTTTGGCAGCAAGACGATTGGTGGTCTCGGCGGCGTCAGCTTAGGCGCTCAGGCTTTAGGGACCGCACTTGGAGTGGTGTGGGCCGTCGCTGGCGGGCTGCTGGTCTACGGCACGATCAAAGCGACGCTGGGCCTGCGCCTGAGCCAGGAAGAAGAATTTGATGGGGCCGATATCTCCATCCATCGCATAAGTGCGACACCTGAGCATGAGGCCAACTGGTAGAGCTGGTATTCCGCGCAATTAAAGTCGTAAACACGCTCCTAGCATTCATGCGGGTTTGTGGGGAGTTGGATTTTGGAGACAATTTTTTAAAGTCGTAAACAAGGGCGTGGATTACCTATTCGATCGCCCGATGCGACGTGGTAGTCATGCCTCACAGAGCCTTCATTCTTACAATTTGAATCTATGAAAATTTGGCTATTCCATCGGTAGGTCTTTAATTAACTTATGCATGAGGCCGCTTACGGCACCGTAGAGCGGCGTAAAGATTCGGATTCACCGCTTCCAAATCGCAGGCAGTGCCTCTTGGAGCCATTCTCGGTCGTTGTTGTAGAGCCACTGGAATCCGTTTCCTGGAAGCCTGCGAATGGCCTTCATCGGCCAGTCCGAGTGCTCTTTCAATATGACTGACAGGCGGTCTCGGTGCAGTTGAAGCTGAAGTTGGTGCTGGGCATCGGCTCAGATTTTTTTGAGAAGAGGACGAGTAGCCAGATAGTCCTTTATAAAACGCCGTCTTACACCTGCCCTTGAAGCAATTTCTGATCGTCCAAGTCCCTGGCGCAACAATTTGATCAATTTTTTCTCTTTGAGAGTGCCAACGATGTGGGGCCGCAGAAGCCTATCGTTGACGCCGCGTTTCTCCAAGAACTTGACTGCCACCCCCCCGGACACGCCAACTTTGGCTGCGGCCTGGCTGACAGGCAGGCCACTAGCCGTAACGAGCTTTATCAGCTCAAGCTGGCAATCACACAGCATGTTTTTTATGGCAACTTCGCCACCACTCTGGTAGGCAGACTGAACCTTTTTATACACCTCCAAGAATTCTTCAGCCGAATTGAACAAAAAATTTGTGAGCAGGATATGTTTCAACGGATGGCGACGACTCGGATGCCTGCGAAACACATGGGCAAGAAACCCTGCATTGGCGTCATAGAGGTCACCGAAGAAGTCACTGCCGAATAGTTGCAATATGCCGCCATATTTACCAACAAACTCGTCCCGCAATTTCTGCATGCGTACCGTACCCAAAAAGGTAAACCATCCATGAGTCTTGGCTTGAAACTGGTAACAGTGTCGCAATGTCTCGTCGGTGAATTTCAGCCCATTGACTTCTTTTAGGGCAACACCCCAATTTGAAAGACGACTCAGCTGCTCAAGATCGGCTGAGCTCAAAACAGGATGTTCAGATGCGATGCCTTGGCGGCTTTCAAGTAAGCTTTGGAAATCCGGAAAGATTCCTCGAACCTGTCTCTCAGCACAACGACATAGCCACTCGCCATGCGTTCGGCATATTAAGGAGGTTGGCAATTGCTGAGATGTCTGCCACCAAGCAAATCCCCTTTCCTGAATCTGCTGCCTTACACAGTCCGGGCAAAACTTGAGCGCGTTGAAAGCCGGTGAACCATAGCGACTAAGTCCCAACTGCTTTCGAACATTCGTACTGCCACCCGTTAAAAGCTGTTGCAGCAGCTGATCTTCAAGCTCCACAGGCAAAAACGGAGAATGAAACCCGAAAAGTGTCCGTTTGAGCAGCAGTTCACGGGACTCGCCCAATGCACCTCGCGTCTTGAGTTGGAAGTTGCCCATGTGGCCAGGGATGTCGTGCCATAGCCCTGCAGTTGGGTGTCCAAAAAGAACTCGGCTTGTGGCACGGGATTCGTAACCACCATTTAGTCGGTGAAATCGCGCGCACCAGCTATATAAAGTTTCATCTTCCCGCAACTCCGGGACACAGGCATCCGAAAACCAATCGTCTTCAACAAAAGGTCCAATGCTGCTGTCGTTCGCCCGCTGATTCATTTTTGTTCAGGACAAAATAGATGAAATCAGTTGCTCAGTGTTGGTCATGATCACCATGCTCAATTTGACCCACGTTGCCAATGCCTAAGGGGAGTGCCGATTTCGTGGCAACCTCCAGCCGTAGCCGCTCTCTATTGTCCAATATAGTCACAAGCTGAAACTCAGGTCAACGCCAATAAACATTTACTCCGCCATTGGAACCAGCGAAGTCAATCGTTGGTTCGCCTGGGCAGAAATCAAACCTCACATCTGTCGTCGATCGAACGGCCAATTGCGCCCGACTGCCGCCCCTGTCAGCAATACCGAACGGCATCAGATATTGGACGACCTGCGCAGTTAGGTTGCCATCCCCCAAGGGGCAAGCTACCTCACCCGTGCCGCCGGATAGATAAAAGTCTACGGACTTGAACAGACAAAGCAACAAGTATGCATTTATTCGTTGTGATATGCTTTATGCATGTTTCAATCAGAACTTAAAGCACGTTTGGAGCGAGCAGGGCATGTGTGCAAGGTTCGGGGCATCACGCAGACACAAATTGCTGCTGATTTGGGAGCCAGCCAGTCTCAAGTCAGTCGGATTCTCAAAGGTCGTGGGCAAAAAACATCTCGCTTGGCGGAAGAGGTTTGTCTGTACATCGAAAAGTACCAAGAGGGTGTGACTGCTGACTCCGTGCGGAGCAACGACGATTTGGTGGATGCGCTCACCATGACCTGGGATGGTTCTGCCAAGCATGCACGTGCGTTGTCAGCGGTGATTCGATCACTATCGGCATTGGGTCCGATCCATACAAAAGCAACACCAATCGAGGGCCAGCTTTGAACATGCTTGTTCGCCCAACACCTATGCCGGATGAGCTTGACCGCGGTTACCTCGGTCGTGTCATGCGCATCAACGGTCTACCAACAGAAAGGGATGCAGTTGAGAACATGGTCCGGATGTTCCGTCTCGAACACATTTCACGTTGGGAACGCTCGTGCCTAGAGCCACTGAGTTTGATGGCAGGACAATCGTTGGAGGACTTTGCACAGGGACACTCAACCATTCCGTTCCGTCGTGCCATCACGTCGTTTTTGCCAGATTTGCCACATGGAAGCCCCACGCGTAGATCACTGCTGTACAACAGTGGCATGGTGGGGGCCCGCGCCGGCGCCTATTTTTGTGCGACCTGCGTCAGTGCAGATGTGATATTTCATGGAATCAGCTATTGGCGACGTGATCTGCAGTTGCCTGGCCAACTTTGGTGTTCAAAGCATGGGGAACCTCTTCATTTTGTTGAAAAGGAGTTGGCTTTTTTCCAACCACCATCAATGCTTGTGAAAGAGGCAGAGCTTGTCCCTACAAAATTGACCTCAGTTGCCCAGAACAATCCAAGCGTCCTGAAATTTCATGATGTGGTCTCCGGATTGATGGAGCGGAGAAAACCTCTTGACGTCAAATTTGTGGCGCTGGCATTGCGAAAGAAGGCGGCCGAACTCGGGTTGCAGACACATGGTCTCCAGTGCAGTGGTTGCGGGTATTGGCGAGCGACAGCAATATGGAAGTCCAACGAACCGCCGTTGCAAGTAGTTTATGAACTTCGCCAATCCCCATTGCGGGTGCCACACTTGGAGCAAAGCTGATGCACACTTTCCCACCATTGACTTGTCGGCTTGTTGCGCGATTTGATCCACGTCCATGCCGCGGTCCTGACGGAACAAAGCTACTCCCTTGCTATCCGTGCCCTGCACGCACCTTTGTCCGTGATCAAGCTTTCGCCAAGTTTTGGGATAAATGATTGCGCTGTCACGCTATATAGGTTAGCCTCGCGAGGCACGGGAGCATAACAAACTGCGAAAAAAGTATGAAGCTGCGAGCGTTGCTCTCCAAATCTTGTCTGGTCGCGTTGTTGTTGCTTTTTGTCCTAGGCGCTGCGATTGCGCTTTGGAGTCAATGGNNCCCCGCCCCGGAAAAGCTTGCCATTGGTGTGGCAGACGCTTTTTTTACGATTCCAGTTCTAGTAGCTGAGGATCGGGGATTTTTGCGCGATGCTGGACTCGACGCCACCTTCCAGCACTTTCCCAGTGGCAAAGCTGCAATGGACATCATGCTCAAGGACGGTAGCCTTGACGTCGTCACGGTATCCGGTGCCCCCATTGCATTGGCCGCTTTGCGTCATCTGGACATCACTGCGATCGGCAACTACACCCGAGCCGCCAGAGACACCAAAACAGTGGCACATCCCAACAGTGGAATCTCATCGGTTCTGAATTTACGCGGTAAACGCATTGGCATCCCGTTTGGCACGATTGCCGACTACTGCCTTAACGTGCAACTGACCGATGATGGCCTGAGCATGGATGACATTGTGAGGGTTCCTTTGGGCCTGGACAAACTGGCTGACGCTTTGACTCAGCAAACTGTCGACGCCGTGGCAACCTATGAGCCTTACGGCATGTATGCAATCGATGCGACCGGCGGTAAGGGACTTGTGTTGAACAAGGTTGGGCGCTGTGTCGTCACAACGGGCTACATCAGCAAGCGAGCTTTTCCCAAGGAGCGTAAAGAGGCAGTTCGCCGCCTGCTCATCGGAACAGAACTTGCGATCGTGTGGATGCAGAGTCACAGAATTGAGGCCATTGCCGTGGTTGCACGCAAGCTCAACATTGATCCAAAAACTGTCGACATGCTGTGGGACAGTTATAACTTTGGCTTGAGCCTTGAACAAAGCTTTCTGAATTCACTGGATGCGCAAGCGCAATGGATCGTTGACACCGGCATGGTGCCCGCCACGCCATTGCCGAATATGCTTGAGTATGTTGACTTGTCTGTGCTGACCTTGGTCGCACCCAATTCTGTTTCCATCATCCACTAAGACATGAGTCTCTTGGCTCGCGCTCACCTGTTTGCTGGAATAGCTCTGGTCTTGACCCTGCTTTTGGGCGCTTTATGTCTAGACTCATTTCACCAGGTTGAGCACTCACAAAAGACGGTTGATGCGGTCGTGACCATCTGGAACGAAGTCGCCCAGTTGCGGGCTGCAGGGCTTGAATTCACATTAAGTGGTGGCGAGCGTGCACGAACTCAGATAGGTACCAAACTGTCGCGCTTGAAAATATTGATCGCACACCCATTGACTGATGCCGATTCAAAAACGATGGATGTTAATGAGCGCAAGTTGCGCCTAAGTTTGAAGCAAGAGCTGGTGGTTACCGAAGAGGTCTTTGCACATTTTCCAACGGTTGGGCAAAAGCAGGCGCGAAGTGAACGTGATCAGAGAACGTTTTTTCTTTTTAATCAAAGCATTCTTGGCATGACCACGGCAATGTTTTCGCTCTACAAGTTGGCTGATGAAGCGAATAGTGAAGCGGACCGTACTGTTAAGTGGGCTGTAATGAGCTTTGTCGGATTGCTGTCGGCAACGTATGCTATTTTTGTTTATTGGCTGCGTCGACAGGTGTTGCTGCCTGTAAGTCAAATGCACTCCGCGGCGTTGGCAATTTCCGCTGGGGATCACTCGGCAATCAATCGCTTGTTGCTGGATCGATCAGATGAACTCGGCGATCTGTCCAAAGCGCTGTCCAAGGCTGTACTCGATTTAGAGGAGTCCAATCGCGATTTGGAAAGCTTCAGCTATTCTGTTTCGCACGACCTGCGAGCACCTTTGCGTGCAATCGATGGTTTCTTGGCGATCTTACAGAGCAGCTATGCAGACAAGCTTGATGCGGAAGGACAGCGACTGTTTGGTATTGTCAGCAGCAATGCTCAGCGCATGGGTATGCTGATTGATGACATTTTGGCCTTATCTCGTGCTGGGCGTCTTGATTTAGAGAGACAGATTGTTGACATGGGCAAACTGGTGCATGAAGTGTGGGCCTCGCTTTGCGAACAAGACACCGATGGGCAAGTGCAGTTTGAGTTTGAACCGCTGCCACATATAAGCGGTGACCCTCGCGCATTGCGTCAGGTTTGGCAAAACCTTTTGGCCAATGCTCGCAAGTTCAGTCATGACCGCACGACGCCCATCGTACGCGTTAGCGCCATAGATGAGGGGTCGGCTGTGCGCTACAGCGTGACCGACAACGGCGTTGGTTTTAACCAAGAGTACGCTGGCAAACTGTTCACGCTGTTTCAGCGTCTGCACGGCATGAATGAATTCGAGGGCACAGGGGTAGGCCTGGCTATTGTTAAGCGTTTTGTACGAAAACATGGGGGTGAGGTAACAGCCCGTGGGGCACTTAACGAGGGTGCCACTTTCAGCTTTACCTTACCCAAATCGGGGTAGCAAACTTTATTCAAAGGAATCCCAATGGTGATGAGCGACGAAATTGTTGACATTCTGCTGGTCGAAGACAACCCCAGTGATGCTGAATTGGCGATTCACGCATTAAAAACTGCCAATTTGGCCAATCACCTTGAGTGGGTCAAAGATGGCGAGGCTGCACTTGACTTTCTGTTTTGCCGGGGCGAGTTTGCAACGCGCACCAATCACATGCCCAAAGTCGTGCTACTGGATCTGCGCCTGCCCAAAGTGGATGGCATTGACGTGTTACGAGCGATTCGCGCCAATGAGCACACGCGTGAACTGCCCGTTGTGGTGCTGACCTCGTCTAAGGAAGAGCGCGACATCGTGTCCACCTACCAACTAGGCGTGAACAGCTTTGTGGCCAAACCGGTGGCTTTCAATGACTTTGCCAAGACTGTGGCGGAGCTTGGCATGTACTGGGTGCTGGTCAACAAATCACCGGTCGACTTAAAGGGCTAGCGGTCGAGTCGCCATCATGCCTGATAAAGCCTTGCGCATTCTGCTGCTTGAAGACTTCGCAACAGATGCCGAATTGATCGAACACGCGCTGCGGCAAGCAGGGTTGCAGTTTTCATCAATGAGGGTGGAAACAAAGCATGATTTTGTTGCCGCGCTTGGCGGTTTTAAACCCAGCATCATTCTTTCTGATTATCAACTGCCGAGTTTCAACGGACTCCAAGCTCTGGAAATCGTGCGCAGTCAGGGCTCGCACTTGCCTTTCATCTTCGTGACTGGTGCTATGGGTGAGGTTTTGGCGGTTGAAAGCTTGCGCCTGGGAGCAACCGACTACATCCTCAAAGACCGATTGCAACGTCTCCCAGAAGCTGTTCGCAGAGCACTTGATGAAGCGGAAAACCGGACAGCAACTTTGCTCGCTGCCACTGTTTTTGATGTCAGTGATCAAGGCATCGTTATCACCGACGCCAAGCCCTGCATTGAGATGGTCAACCCAGTTTTTACCAAAACCACAGGCTATAGCGCAACTGAGGTCGTTGGCCAAAATCCGAGGTTGTTCAAGTCTGGTGTGCAGAGTGAAGACTTCTACAATGAAATGTGGGCTACGATTGCGGCCACTGACCACTGGCAAGGCGAAATCACCAACCGCCGCAAGGATGGCTCACTCTATCCAGAATGGCTATCGATTGCAGCGGTACGAGACCCGGTTGGTGCGATCACAAATTACGTGGGCGTATTCACTGACCTGACCGCCAGCAAAGCCCTTGACGAGCGACTTGCAAAGTTGTCTCATTTTGATGCCCTGACCGGACTACCCAACCGGAAACTATTCATTGACCGACTGGAGCAGTCAATAAAGTCGGCACAGCGTCTTGGCAATCGTCTTGCGCTGTTGACGCTCAATCTATTCAGGTTTCACGTTTTCAATGACACTTTTGGCTTTCAGGCCGGTGACGCGGCATTGAAAGAGTGTGCAGTTCGCCTTCGGCGGCTGGTGCGAGATGGTGATTCGATCGCCCGACTTTACGGTGACGAATTCATGCTTTGCATCGGCGATTTGCACCAGAGCGGAGATGTCATTTCCCTGGCGCAAAAGATCATTGACTGCGTGGCTGAACCAATCACGATCGACAGGTTTGTTTTGCCAGTTGTATAGGTATCAGCATTTTTCCGCAGGACGGCATTAACGCTCAGACCCTGTCGAGGTCAGCAGACATCGCGTTGAAACGCGCAAAACTTGTGGGCGGGGATACTTTTCGCTTTTTTGCACACGAGGAAGATGCATTCGTGGCCCGACGAATGCAGTTGGAAGCAGATCTGAGTGCGGCACTCCCACTCAATGAACTTGAGTTGCACTATCAACCCCAGATCGATCTGTCGACCGGCCGCATCAATGGTTTCGAAGCGTTGCTGCGGTGGAACCATCCCGTTTTAGGAAGAGTGCCTCCATCAGAATTTATCCCGATCGCCGAAGAAGCAGGACTGATCTTCGCCATCGGCAAGTGGACACTATTTGAAGCTTGTCGACAAAACAAATTGTGGTGCGATATGGGACTGCCAGCTTTGCCAGTGGCGGTAAATCTTTCTGCTAAACAATTTCGTCGTGATGACCTGCTAGAAATGGTTCGTGACGCTCTGGCACAAACCCAACTGGCACCCGGATTGCTAGAACTTGAACTCACCGAATCGGCTTTTATTTCCAACTTAGAAGATGCAACCCGAGTAATCGCCGAAATCAAAAAACTCGGGATATTGCTGGCTCTGGACGACTTTGGTACAGGTTATTCGTCGCTGTCTCACATTTCTCACTTTGCCTTTGACAAGATCAAAATTGACCAGAGTTTTGTGCGCGATATTACTCACAACCCAGTCAATGCCGCCATCGCGACAGCAACGATTGGTATGGGGCGCAGCCTAAACATGGTGGTGCTGGCTGAAGGTGTCGAGACCGCGGCGCAAATGCATTTCTTAAAGAGACTCAAATGCAATTCCATGCAGGGCTTCCTTTTCAGTCAAGCCCTTTGTGCCAAGGAAATGACAGATTTGCTACAAACAGGGACTGGCATCAACATTGACACGGCCTTTTCAGAACTATCAGTGTCGCTTTAATTTTGAAAGAAATGGCGATCATCTTGAGAACTGTCAAGTACCTTTGGAAACCAATGGGACGCCTTGTCGCGCGTGCCCAGGTTTCGGGGTAGCCGCTGGTAATCCGGACAAATATGACCACCGTTACTAGTCCACAGCGTGTTTTGGTATTGGAAGACATGCCTTCAGATGCTGAGCTTGCAGTTCAAACCCTTCGACGCGCAGGCATGACCTTTGACTGGCAACGTGTTGACACCGAAGCGGACTTCAAGCGCGCTTTGGTTGCCTTTCAACCAACGATCGTACTGACTGACTTCAACCTGCCAACCTACACAGGTGGCCATGCAGTGAGGTTTCTTCGCGAGCAGTACCCCGAAATCCCCGTCATTGTGGTGACCGGTGCACTGGGTGACAACAAAGTGGTCGAGTTGCTGCGTGATGGGGCAGTGGATTACATCCTTAAAGACCGCCTGGGGCGTCTTCCCTATGCTGTTAAGCGCGCACTGAAGAACGCCGAGTTAGCAGCGGGTCAAAATCGAGCCATCGCTCAACTGCGGGAAAACGAAACATTCTTAGCGCAAGCTCAAGCTGTGGCCCAATTGGGCAGTTGGCGTTGGGAATACAGTGATAACAAACTCTATTTTTCCAAAGAAGCCTACCGTCTGTTTGGTTTACCACATTCTGAGATGGGGCAGGAGCCACAGGAATTCTTTAGATTGGTAACACACCCGTTGGATTACGACGCTTTGTGGGAAAACCTGCTGCTGGCACGCGAGACCCAGTCGAACTTCGCCCGTGAAATCCGTATCTTGCAGCCTACCGGCCACTTGCACTGGTTGCACAGCACAGCGCAACCCGTGTTCGATGACGCCGGGGTAGCCATCAAAATGATTGGTGCTGCTCTGGATGTCACTGAAAGAAAAACACTTGAAATTGAACTTGCTAACAACCTCAATTTGTTGAAGCTTGCGATGGACAGCGCTGGTGAATCTGTATGGAAACTGAAATTTAGCACGGGGCGCATGACATTCAGCAAGCAGTTTTACACGCTTCTGGGCTTTGATTCGATTGATGTTATCCAACGTAAAGACCAGTGGTTATCTTTGGTTCATCCAGACGATCGCGAACGCGTCATTGGTCGACTCAATCGGGCGCAGGACCGATCGGAGTTGACCTACATTGACGAGTACCGCATCCAGGCGCAAAACGGCAGCTATCGTTGGCTACAGAGCCGAGGCGCTCAGAGTTCATGTGGATCGGATGATGATGCAGATTTAGTCGGCATCACCCTCGACATTGACGATAGCAAGCGCATGGAATTGGAATTCCAGCACCTGGCCTACCATGACCGGCTAACTGGCCTGCCGAATCGAATGCTATTTTTTGACCGCCTGGGCCAAACCATTTCATTGGCCAAGCGAAGCCAGAGTATGGTCGCGGTAATCTTTGCGGACCTTGATGGTTTCAAGCAGGTTAACGACGAATTTGGCCACGCAGCGGGTGACCAGATACTTAGGATAGCTGCCGTACGCATGTTGGAAAGCGTTCGTGGAGCAGATACTGTTGCTCGCTTTGGAGGAGATGAATTTGCTGTGATCTTGGGCAACTTGTCAAATATGGGCCAAGCTGCTCAAGTGGCTGAAAGGCTGATTGCAGCATTTGCCACAAAGATCAGTTTGAGCGAGAAATTGACCTGCCGTATTGGCGTCAGTTTAGGCATTAGCTTTTTCCCACAAAGCGATACCACGTTAGATGGTCTGGTGTCGGCGGCCGACGCAGCGATGTACCAAAGCAAACAATCCGGGAGAAACAGCTACACCCTCTACAAAGCGGGAGACTCAGGCAATTCGGGCGACGAGAAACTCGTCGAGCAGACACCGTTGCTTGGCATTCAATTATTGGATGAGCAGCATCATCACTTGGCTGCTTTGATCAATCAATTGCATCGAGCATGGCAAGAGGACCTGCCCATGGACCAGATCCTGGCGCAATTCGATACCTTGGGCTCTGAAACACGCGCCCACTTTGCCTTTGAAGAGGCGATGATGACACAGTACCAATACCCCATGTTGACGCAGCACCGCAAGGAGCATGTGGCCTTGATCGACAAACTAAAGCAATTTCGGGCACAGTTACAACATGGTGGTGTCCCTCTCGTCTTGAAAACCCTCAATGATTGGCTACTTATTCACATTAGCTACGCCGATCAGCAAATGGCCGACCACCTGAAGCGCGTCGGACATAACTCCCTTTAGCCACAAATCTGGGAAACTGAGAAGCTACCCGGCTCGATTGGCTCTGTGCTATGGACAGGGGTAGCCGACCATGGTGGACTTCCCCCCTTTGCAAAGTGAGTGACCGGTATTTGGAAATCGGCTCGCCCAATGACCGCAAGGTGGTACCTGTTCCGAATGTCGGGACCTGGTCAAGTCCGGTCAAACAGATCGCCAAACTGCATGCCCGAAACTTGACGTTGAAATTTCAAACGCATTCGATTTTTCTACGTCGGCTTTGGGGAACCCAGTTCGCAAAGGCGACTGTCGCTTGATGACCAGCTGCTGCCATTGGGAACCAGTGCTCCATAGCTGCCGTTCGCCAAGTCTGCTTCTACAAAGCAGTCTGTCACTGAACAAATTGGAACCCTATGTGTAGCCACACAGCAATTCGGTTCAACCTGCAATCATTTCA
This sequence comes from Rhodoferax sp. UBA4127, assembly GCA_002381045.1. GTDB lineage: Bacteria > Pseudomonadota > Gammaproteobacteria > Burkholderiales > Burkholderiaceae_C > Rhodoferax. The sequence goes on along the minus strand of DFWT01000032.1, from coordinate 6,995 downwards.
CCGTGAAAGAAGCCCCAGGCCTCAAGCCGCCTCCACCAACACAAAACTCTCTTTGAGCTTCTGGTGATGCACCACCACTTCGACCAGACTTGCAAGGCGAAACGGCTTAACAAAGTAGGCATTGGCGCCCACTTTTTTGGCCGCATCAACATCTGGATGTTCAGCGGATGTGGAAATCAGAACGATGTAGGAATCCTTCAGTTCGGGATCAGCCTTGATCCACTCACAAACTTGTAAACCGTTCGGATCACCAGACAACTGCGCGTTGAGGATTACGACCAACGGTTTGTGCAGCTTGACCAACTCCAGTGCGCCAAGCCCTGTGGTGGCTTCTAGGGTGATGTGGGTACGCCGTTTGAGGGCGATGGTCAGCATCTTTCTAACTTCAAGCTGATCTTCAACGATGAGAATCTTTTTCACGGCTACGGTCCTTTCGTGGCAATAAATCACCAAAAAAATCCCTGACGACTCTACGGTTTGCAACGTCAGTGCCGGTCACATTCTGCTCTCTGGCAATTGATCCCCGCTACCGGCCATGGGCACCAAGTGATTGTGAACACACCGTGCATCTCGAATGCATACGCTGTTACTTGTAGTTACCTGAGTCTTTTAGTTTTGGGACTATTATCCCAAAAATGAACCAGTCCGAACGATTCAGTCAAACCATGCAGACCGCCGTGGCGCAGCTGCTTCGGCCTTTGTTTCGTTTGTTGCTTCGCAACGGCATGTCATTCGGTGCGTTTGAGGAAATTGCCAAGAAGACCTTTGTTGATGTGGCGCTTCATGACTTCAGTATTCCTGGCAAAAAGCCTTCCATTTCCCGCGCATCCATCTTGTCTGGACTATCCCGTAAAGAGGTTCAACGCCTGATTGCAGAACCTGTTTTGCCCGATGCCAACGCGCTGGAGCGTCATAACCGGGCAGCTCGAGTGATCACCGGTTGGATTCGCGACCCAGAGTTTCTGAACGCCAATCGGCAGCCACGCACACTTGAGGCCCAAGGTCCCGTCAGTTTTGAAACCTTGGTAAAGCGACACAGCGGCGACATGCCAACACGGGCGGTATTGGATGAATTGGTCCGCGTGGGTGCAGTACATCGCCGTGAGGACGGACGGGTTGATCTTCTTGTACGTGCTTATGTGCCACAAAAGGGTGCGGACGAAAAAATGGCCATCTTGGGTGCTGATGTAGCCGACCTGGTCAGCACCATTGACCACAACATGCAGCATGGCACTGACAACCCTTGGTTTCAACGCAAGGTCATGTACCAGAGCATGTCAGCCGATGTGATTCCCGCCTTCAAAAAACTTAGTTCGACGCAGGCGCAAGCACTGCTAGAAAAACTGGACCGTTGGCTTGCCAGCCAAGCCAAGCACACCCAAAAGGAACCCACTTTGTCTCCCAGCGCAATCGCTCCCAAGGTGCGTATTGGTCTCGGAATCTATTACGTCGAGGAAGCCCTCGATTCAAACTACCGTGAAGAAAGAACACTATGAAAATCAAACTCAAATCATCCCTTTTGGCAGCCTCCACTTTGCTTGCACTGGCGGGCTGCGGTGGCGGCGATGGTGGTATCAGTGGCTCTGGCGTCACTGCTACCGGCACCATGCAGCTGTCCATCACCGATGCGCCGTCCTGTGGGTACGACCACGTTTACCTGACAGTGGAGAAGGTGCGGGTTCACAAAAGTGCGACTGCGGTCGACAGCGATAACGGTTGGTCTCAGATCGTTTTAGACCCGAACGACCCTAACCGCCGCATTGACCTGCTGACACTGACCAACGGTGTGCTCAACGACTTGGGTCAGACTCCACTCCCGGCTGGAAAGTACACGCAGATGCGGCTTGTGTTGGCGCCAAACGCAGGGTCGAGCCCATTTGCAAACGCAGTGAAACCGACTGGCGGCGCAGAAGTCGCACTCACCACACCGAGCGCCCAGCAAAGCGGTATCAAGCTCAATGTTGATATGGACGTGGCTGCCGACAAGGTAGCGGAATTCGTAATTGACTTTGACGCCTGCAAGTCCATCGTCAACAGTGGCAACTCCGGAAAATACATCCTAAAACCTAAGGTGTCCGTCATCCCCGTGTTGAACAGTGCAGGCATGCGTGTGGTTGGTTACGTGGATCCCTCAATCGCGACGGCCTCGACCAACGTGTCTGTTCAAGTCAACGGCGTGCCCGTCAAGGCGACCGTTCCAGTGCCATATGATCCGCTTGTGGCTAATGCCGCCGCTGGCAGATTTGAACTCTACCCCGTGCCGGTTGGCAATTACGACCTGGTGGTCACCGCAGCGGGTCACGTCACTGCGGTCATGACTGGTGTCCCTGTTGTGTCGTCTTCAATCACAACCGTCAATTCGACAACAACCAGAATCGTCACCCCCACCGCGACTCTCAGAACGGTCAATGGCACGGTCAATCCAGCTACGACCACGGTACGAGCCCTTCAGTTGCTGACTGGCGGCCCAAAAATTGAAGTGGCGTGGGGTTTGGTGGATGATTCGGCGACACCAGCCACATTCAGCTTTTCTTTGCCGATTGAGGCGCCGGTCAAGACAGCCTACTCGGCCACCCCCGGTCTGCTGAACTTTGTGGATGACGCTACCGCAGCTGGCCTTTACACGCTTGAAGCAAGTGCCAGTGGGGTGATCAAAACGCAGGTGATTGATGCGAAGGCAACTGTTCCGGCGGTCACCTTTACTTTCCCTTGAGCTCATGAAAGGTATCCGGATCTAAACTGCATCCTAGGCAAAGAGACCAAAAATGCAGAACCAAAAAGAACACTGGGAAAACGTTTACCAAACTAAGCAACCGGAAGCGGTCAGCTGGTTTCAGGAGCACGCAATCCAGTCACTTGAAATCATCCGCTCAGTTGGAACATCATTGACCACCAACGTGATTGATGTTGGTGGTGGTGCTTCAACTTTGGTTGATGACCTGCTACTTAGCGGCCTAGAAAATGTATCAGTACTTGACTTGTCAGAACGTGCCTTGGATGTCGCTCGCAAACGGCTGGGTTTTGCCGGCAACAGCGTTACATGGATTTCTGGCGATGTTTGCACAGTGAACCTGCCAGACCAACGGTATGACATTTGGCACGATCGCGCCGTCTTCCACTTCCTAACAACCCCTGTTGACCGCGCAGCGTATGTTCATCAAGTCATGAAGTCGGTGAAACCCGGCGGACATGTGATTGTTGCGACTTTTTCGCCTGATGGCCCAGAACAATGCAGTGGACTCCCGGTCGCGAGGTATGCGCCGGGAGAGCTTCATCAAGAGTTCGGCCCCTCGTTTGAGCTGCTTGAGCATCTGAGCGAGGAACACAAAACACCTTGGGGCGCTGTTCAACACTTTGTTTATTGCCATTGCCTGAAGCCGCATTGAAAAGCGATGGTCAACTTTCAGCAGCCAGCCACCTTTGACTGAAACAACCGCTCAGAATTGAAGGTCAAAAATGGGGCGGAACGTGAACCAGCACTGCAGCGTTTGCGGGTACTGACGAGCGGCTGCAATATGGAAGGGGCTCACTTTGGAGTGAATGGCCGCTACAAAGCTGCTGCACTCACCCTGGTTGTCAACGCCCGGTTTGGAGCAGGCATATTGGAAATGGCTGCTCCAAACCGGGCGCTGAACGCTATGAAACACCCGATGTATGCCCGAAACCAAGTTTTCCGCTTGAACCCATAAGTGCCATTGCATCACCTGGTCATGTCATTTGAGATTATTGCCAAATCTGACATTTCTTTGATTTGGCGCAATGATTTTTACTAAACACCCATTGCGTTAACTTGCAAATGGGCGTAGCTTGCGGTCGTGGGATGTGGTGCTCGGCAGTGAATACTGAACCGATTGCCCTACCTACTTTGTACTGTAGGAGGTCTCTATGACAAACCTGCATTTGCCCAAATCGTTTGAGCACTTTTCCGAGTCTCTTCACCACACTGATCCAAAAGCCTGGATCGTATTGGTGCTGGCGATAGGCTCTATGGCGGCGATTTTTTCTGCCTTTTTTTCCCATTAGCGCCTGTTAGGTTGGTCTGTTGATCGTCTGATCCTGCAAAGGAGCTGTTTGACGTTCTAAAGGAGTGGTCACATGAAAATGTTCACAGCCGCGGTCATGGCGATGTTGACCCTCTCGATGCTTTCTTTGGACGCACGTTCGCAAAGTGGCAGACGATCTGGCATGGAAGTTGTCGACACTGTTTGCGCCGCCTGCCATGCCACGGGGAAGAATGGTGCACCAAAGATTGGTGACCAGCAGGCCTGGGCTGGTCGAACTGCACAGGGACTCACCGCACTGACTGATCATGCCTTGACGGGTGTGCGCAATATGCCATCACACGGTGGCAACGCCGCCCTGAGCGACTCCGAAATTGAAAGCGCCATTACCTATATGGTTAATCAGTCCGGTGGCCACTGGATTGAGCCGTTGGGAGGTGCAACGCCTGCCATGTTGCGTAGCAGCGAGCAAATTGTGCAATCAAAGTGCATAAAGTGTCACGAGCAAGGCATCGATGGTGCCCCCAAACTTGGAGATCGACCAGCATGGACCGCGCGTCTAAAAAAGGGCCTCAGCGCACTTACCAAGTCGGCTCTGCATGGCCGTGGAGGCATGCCGTCTGGGGGCGGCTACGCAGACCTGAGTGATTTGGAAATTCAGGGTGCGGTGATGTACATGTTTAACTACGGTTTGGCCACAGCACCCTTAGAGTCGGGCGTCAGGACTGAACCCAATAGCTCCTATCGCAAGGTCATCGACGGTTTGGAAATCTACCTTGGAGTTGCCGATGCGCGTGCCATGGAACTGGGACCTTGGTACACGAGAATTTTTAGGGGAAAAGCGGATCGCCATGTAAGCATTTCCGTGTTCGACGTAAAAACCAAACTGGCCATTACTGACGCACTGGTCAAAGTGAGGGTGGCTGATCCGATGGAACTGCAAAGCAAGACCCTGGACGTTGTTGCAATCAACAACACGGCCAGTTACGGTGCTTTTTTCCGCATGGACGGCATGCTCCCCTACGTGGTCACGGCGCAGATTAAGCGACCAGGGTCAGAAAGGCTGACAGAAGCAGTGTTCGAATACAAAGTCATAAACCAGACTCATGATTAGCAATGAATGTCAGCCACTTGACATGAACGCATCCGTTTCAGACATCGAAAGCCCTAAGTCGGCGGACACCCCAAAAGTCGCCAATGCCCAGTTCATCGCACCGACCCTACCGACCTGGACTCGGGGTGGACGCCGCCCTGGCAGAAATTGAGCAAGGGGCCGGCACCCTCTATGACGCCAGCGCTGTGGCGGCATGCCTGAGCTTGTTCCGCGACAAGGGCTACGTAATTCCCGCCTAGGGCGGGTGCGCGAACGGATGCCGATTCTTGTGTCAAACCTAACAGCCATGTCGAAGCAGGTCGACACCTGTTCATCAGGGAGCTAAGCAGACCATGACGTTCGCTTCAAAAAACCATCTGACCGATCGAACCTATGCGCTGGTACTTGCCGGTGGGCGCGGTAGCCGCCTGCGTCAGCTGACCAATTGGCGGGCCAAGCCGGCAGTGCCGTTTGGCGGCAAGTTCACCATCATTGACTTTGCGCTTAGCAACTGCGTTAACTCGGGGGTGCGGCACATTGGCGTGTTGACCCAGTACAAGGCGCAAAGTCTGATCCATCACATCGAGCACGGCTGGAGCTTTCTGGCTGCCAGCCTGGGCGAGCATGTGGATGTGGTGCCCGCGCAGCAGCAGCATGGCGAGTCGTGGTACAGCGGAACCGCCAATGCGGTGTACCAAAACCTTCACATTCTTGAACGGGTTTTGCCAGAACGTGTGCTGATCCTAGGGGGCGACCACATCTACAAGATGGACTACTCGATCATGCTGGCTGAGCATGCAAAGCGAGAGGCGGAATTGACCGTGGCCTGTCTGGAAGTACCACTGGCGCAGGCCACGGAATTTGGCGTAATGACGGTCGACGATGCGGGGCGCGTGGTGGCGTTTGAAGAAAAGCCAGCGCAGCCACAGGCGCTGTCCCATCGTCCTACCCACGCCTTGGTAAGCATGGGGATTTACGTCTTTGAGACCGAGTTGCTGACCAGCGAGCTCGAGCGTGATGCGGTAGACCCGTATTCGTTTCACGATTTTGGAAAAAACATCATCCCCGCACTCCTGAATCAGCACCGGGTCTATGCCCATCGCTTCGAGGACAGCTGCGTCAACATGGTGGACCACTCGCCCTACTGGCGCGATGTGGGCACGCTGGATGCCTACTGGGAAGCCAATATGGATCTGGCCTCGGTGGTGCCTGAACTCAATCTGTACGACGAGGACTGGCCGATTCTGAGTCAGCAGAGACAACTGCCACCGGCCAAAATTGTCTTTGAAGACGAGGACCGACGCGGGCAGGCGTTCAACGCATTGTTGTCCAGCGGTGTCATCGTGAGCGGTGCCACGGTGCGCAGATCGGTTCTGTTTTCCAACGTCCGTGTGGGGGAAGGCAGTTTGATCGAGGATTCGGTGGTATTGCCTGATGTGCACGTTGGGTGCGGCGTGAACTTGCGACGCACGATCATTGACAACCGGTGCGAGTTGCCCGATGGCTTCAGCGCCGGTCTGGACTCGGTTAAGGACCGTGTGCGGGGCTTTGAAGTAACCGAGCGAGGTATTACCTTGATTACGGCAGAAATGCTCGGCCAGCGCCTGCACCAGGCCACGCGCCATTGATCCGGCATGGAGTCAATGAACTTAAGCAGCAGAACGCACGCAGTCGTGTTTTTAAATTTATGTAACAACGCTTTTATAAATAGGTGAACCATGGCTGCATTTGAACAAGATCCGGGGCATGGGTGTGCGGCTGGCGATTGATGAATTTGGCACCGGCTAGTCGCCATCGACTACCCCGCCATCACGACTGTCCGCTCGCTGATTTCCCTGCGCTTTTTGAACGGCCGGTTCCTTTAACCCTGGCTGGCCGGTTTGGTTAAGGGTTGTAGGACG
>DFWT01000129.1 GCA_002381045.1 Rhodoferax sp. UBA4127 | reverse complement strand
CCCCTGCTCAGGGCGTTGCCCCGAGACCCCAATCAACCGCAGCGATACCGTATCTCGCTTCGCTTGACGCGTCCATGCCAGGTGTATTGCAAACTGATCTGTCGGCGGCAAGGCAACGCAACAGACTGGCGTGGCAGCAACAGCCTGGCAAGGTATTCGAGCTGGAAGGGACAGGGATTTGGTGCAAAGGAAAACATGAAAGACAACATGAATGAATCAACTTCATCATATGTGCGCCTCCACTTTGCCTCCATCCCGCCCCCACTTTGCCCCCAACCCAAAATCAGCCTTAAACCCGCATCAATGCTGGATTCTTGCCGTTTGCCCCCACTGCCCCAACGATTTGCAGGGATAAGGGCGAAGACGTGTCTGGCGCGGCTATCATGCGACCCGCTTTGGCATCTTCCACACTCTTCCCAGACTGGCGACGATCCAGATAGTCCGCCCACCACTGCGTCAGGTTCACCCAATCCTTAAACCAGGTGCTTCAGTGATAGGCGGCCCGGATTTCGTTCGCTTCTTTCTGCACTAAGGGTCAATTACGTCAGGATTCCAGCCAGTTTCGTTCGCCACTGTCGAAAACAGCGCCCTAAAACCGTGGGCAGTAACCGTGTTTTTTTAGCCCATGCTCACGAAGCCGCCGAAAACGTCAAATTCAACCCACTGGCGCGCAGCGCGGCAAACATCGTCTTGGCTGTTGGATTACCTTGACCTGAATGCGGTATGGCTTTGTAAAGGCTGGCCTTTGACAAGCTGCCCACATCGGCCACCTTGGCCAAACCACCGCGTGCGTCCACCACATGACGCAGCGCCGCTATAAAAACAGCGGGCTCCAGGTCTTGCGCCGCCTGCGTGAGGTACTGCGCAGCAAAGTTGTCGTCTTTTAGTTTGTTCTTGAGCCAATCTGTGTGCTTCATTGAAGGTTCCTTTGTTGCCAATTTTTCAGACGTTTGCGTGCCGTTTTGATGGCGCTTTTTTGACCAGATTTATCGCTGCCTGCCAGCAACAGCACCACGCGCCCGGACTCGATGCCGTAGTACACGCGTCAACCCTGCCCGTGTTCAATGCGCAGTTCAAACAAGCCACCCTCCAACGCATTGAAGTCGCCAAACAAACCCAACTCCAGCCGCACCAGCCGCGCCGCAATCGCCGCTTGGGCGATCAGGTAAGTCAGCGAATCAAGCCACTGCCCAAACAGGTCAACGTCGTCTTCGGTGTAATGCAGCACGGTGTGCGGAATGGGGATGACCATGGTGACTTTTTATCTTAAAAGAGAATTTCCACTTGGGGGACTTTTGATGAAATCGGTATTGACGGTTTCAACGGTTTGTAGTGGGTCATTTTGGCAAACTGTCAAGCGGCGTGTAGCATCACCACGTTGGCGGGCTTGTTTGTCAACAAATCAAGACGCTCACCCAAAAGCCGCCAAGCCTCCCGCATGGGCACCTCGTAACTGGCACGTTGATAAATGCGCTTGAGCTTGTTGGGCTCTGTGTGGTTCAGGCACTTCTCGACCACGTCAGGCAACACGCCCAATTGCACCATCATGGTGGCGGCGGTTCGGCGCAGATCATGCGGCACCCAGCGCCCACCGGGCAGTTCAAGCGCGTGCGCATCTTGCGAACGATTTTTCATGATCGCCTTGGCATAGCGTTGGCGGTCGCCCACTTGCTTGGTGGTGGTCTTGGAGCAAACTGGCGCGTTCAGCTCTGAATTGGGAAACAGCCAGGGTGTCACTCCGGTGATGGCGTGCAATGTTTGAAATTGCCGCAATGTGAAGTCGCTCAGAGCGATGGTGTGCGCCTTGCCATTTTTGGCGATGTCAGCCGGTATGCCCCAGGTGCGCCGTTCAAAGTCAACATGCGCCCAATGCGCCTGAAGCGTCTCACCAATTCGGCTGGCGGTACTGAGCTGAATCATCAAAGCCAGGCGTGAAGTCTCAGCCAATCCACAACGCGGCAACTTGTCAAACAACTCAATCACCTCGGCCTCAGACAACACCCGCTCACGCTCCACAGTCGCGCCCAGCTTGGCCTTGCGAATCACCGCCGTGGGGTTGACCAACAGGTAGTCACGCTCCAGCGCCCAGCCAAACATCTGGCGCAAATCGGCCAGCGTCTTTTTTTGCATGCTGATACGTGGGCGGCCATCCGTCGCACGACTGCGAATGTTGTCCAGAATTGCCTGAATATGAGCCTTGCGAACATCTTCAGCGGCCAGGTCACCAATGAGGGGAAAAACATCCGCATTGAAAGCGCGCAACACGTCATCGCCTTTGTTTACGCGGTTTTGCAAGTCCAGCTTTTGCCAATGGTCAAACAATTGGCGAACCGTCAGCCGGGCTTGTTCAGCGGCCTGTGTGCACAATCGTAATTGCTGAGCACGTATCGCTTCGGCCGCGTCGGCTTGGGCCTTGAGCTTGGCGGCTTGAATGTCGGCTTCAAGCTTGATGGCTGCCGCTCGCTTGTCGGCATCGCGCTTGAGTTTTACAGAAGCACGGCGTTCTATGGGGTCGTCATGGCTTTTGACTTCTGCCGCCAGGATGTCACGCTTGTCACGCAGCGTCTTGAGGCTAAGGCCGCCCTTGTCCTTCCAGGTGCCGACGGGTATTTGACGCAGTTTGCCGCCGACCTTGTAGCGCCACACCACATAGACACTGACAACACCATCACCTGCTACGCGAACGACACCATACATGGACTCACCCATGCTGACGCGTTTGCCGTTGTCAGTGATTGAGAGGGTCTGCAGCTCTCGTACCGTGATAATTGCCATGCTGGCCCTTCAAATTTAGCCACACCGTTAGCCACACCGTTTGTGCCGGTTCTTAGTGTATCTTGATGGACAAACCTGGACAACGTAAAGAATTTTAGTTACACGAATTGCACTTAAGCTGTTGATTACAATGATATTTTTTCACTTTTCATTATCTATCTGGATTTCCTTGGAAAATACATTTTTTCGTTCGGGACGAAGGGGTCGGAGGTTCGAATCCTCTCATTCCGACCAAAAGACAATCCAAAGGCCTCCAAGTAGCAATGCTCGGAGGCCTTTTTCATTGGTAAATCGTTTGGCAGTGGTGCAATGCAGTCCAAAGCTGTTTATTGACATCCACACAAAAGCGGGGGTACAAATGGGGGTACAGGCAGCGGATTATTGAAAAAAGCGGGGGTACAGACCCGATTTCTCCAATGAAAACCCTGCTTTTTTGCACCCCCACTTGACCCGGAGCTACCCCCATGCTGACCGATGCCCAATGCAGGAACGCAGTTTGCCCACCAGACAAGAAGCAGGCACGGTTTGCCGATGCCGGAGGGATGTACCTTCAAGTTAGCCCGGCGGGGTCAAAGCGCTGGTTTTTGAAATACCGGGTTGACGGCAAAGAAAAGCAGTTAGCTATGGGCAGTTATCCGGACGTAAGCCTGACCGCGGCAAGAAAAGCCCGTGACGCTGCAAAGCTGAAAAAGGCGGCAGGCACCGACCCAATACAAGCGCGCAAGATCGAAAAGCTTCAGGCAAACACCCCGGCGGCAAACACTTTTCAAGTGACGGCGCTTGAATGGTTCGACAAAAATCAAACCCGTTGGAGCAGTCATTACGCCATTCGCGAAAAGCGCAATCTTGAAAAAGATTTGTTCCCGTACTTTGCGACCCGGAAGATCAGTGACATTCAAGCCATAGAAGTGCTAGCCGCTATTCGTAAGGTAGAGGATCGGGGGGCATTGGACGTGGCGCACCGGGTATTGACAACCGCGGGAGCAGTGTGGCGATATGCGGTGGCCACTGCGCGCACGCCAAGGGACATTACAGCCGATTTGAAGGGCGCACTGACCCCGCACCACGGCAAACACTTTGCGGCCATTACAGACCCGTTAAAGCTGGGCGCATTGATCCGGGTGATCCGTGGCTATCAAGGTGGGCCGATTGTGCGCACGGCTCTGCAATTGGCACCGATGTTGTTTCAGCGACCCGGTGAACTGCGCGGTATGGCCTGGGCAGAGCTTGATTTGGATGCGGCACTGTGGACGATTCCCGCCATGCGCATGAAAAGGAAACTAGACGGTAAACAAAATGGACAGCCACATATTGTTCCGCTACCCACTCAGGCGGTGGAATTACTGCGCGCACTAAATCCACTTACTGGCCGGGGAGTATTGGTATTCCCTGGTGAACGCAGTCACGACCGACCAATATCGGATAACACCCTACGGGCGGCACTGCTGACATTGGGTTATGGCCCAACTATTCAGAGCGTGCATGGGTTTCGGGCTACTGCGCGCACCATATTGGCTGAAGTGCTGGAATTCGACCCGTTGACTATCGAGGCACAGCTAGCCCATTCGGTGAAGGATGCCAATGGACGGGCCTACAACCGCACCACTTACATGAAACAACGCGCCAGCATGATGCAGCAATGGGCTGATTATTTGGACAAACTGGCCAAGGGTGCAGACGTTATTCAGTTCAAAGCTGCTTGAAACACTACCGGTAGTGCGATTTCATTTGACCCAGATCAGAAGAAATTAACATTTACATATTCGTGAAAGCTATTTAATAAATAGCACAAAACAGCTATTTAATAAGGCTCTCGTGGCTTATCTTGTATTTCCTGTGAAAACTTCCACAAGTTATTCGACAGAAATCCACAGGTTATGAATAACAAACACTCAAAGGCCGACACAAATGGTAGTTATCATAGGCCTTGCTGAAATCTTACAACGTCTTTTGGACAGTAGATTAAGCGGGTTCTTGAAAGCAAAACCCCCCAAAGTCCTGGTGGGCTATGGAGGGTTAGGGGCACTAGGCCAAGTAGTTCCGGGAAGTTCTACGTGGAATAGTTTATGCCAAAAGTGCAGGATAGTGCAAGAAAGTCTAATTTAGTCTTTTTTCACTGCTGGCGCGGCTGGCTAGCCCTTGCTTTTGAGATTTGTTCGATCTCAACTTGTAAAGGCTACCTATGCAAATAGAAAACACCCATACGGCAACTGAAACCACTGGCGAAATCGACCCGCTGTTTCGACTGCCTGAAGTCTTGAAACTGATCCCCGTGTCTCGCAGTCATTGGTGGGCTGGCGTTGCGTCTGGCAAATACCCAAAGGGCATCAAACTGTCAGAGCGTGTGACCGTTTGGCGTGCATCGCACCTGCGGCAACTGATCCACTCGTTTAAGTGAGGTGGCACCATGACCACCAACAAGCACGGCCAAGCGCCGGGGACAGACACGACCACAAACGATAACGGGCTGACCACACCACATAGTCAACCCGTCAAATCAATCAACACCAACGCACTGAATTTTATAGCACTTCGCCAAAGACTGCAAAGGGCTGTAAGCGGTTTTCGTATTGATCGTGCTATCTGTGCAGATACGATTCTGCTGGCGGTGCTGATGGCGGTTTACCTATTGTGGAGGGCCGTCTAATGGCTGACACCACATACCAAACCGACAGCAAAGCCATTGCCAATCAAATTGCAGTGCTGGCGCTGGCTGGCCATGCAGTCATTCGCGGCGACCGCGGTGACTTCACCGTATGCAAATATGGTTTGACCCGGTACTGTGCGGACTTCGCAGAGCTTCAGGCATTCGCCCGGCAATTGGGGGTCAATCATGGATGACCCAATCGACCAATTCAGGCAGGCCATGCTTGCCGCGGGGCTGACACCGCCTGACAGGATCGAGCCTGGACGCTGGCATAAATTCCCCGGCTACCAAAAGAGCGCAAAGAACAAGGCGGCATGGTGTTTCATGTTTGACGATATGCGCGGCGGTGTTTTTGGTGACTTTTCAAGCGGACTTGAAAGCACCTGGCAGGCACGCAATGCAAAGCCCTACAGCGAAGCAGAGCGGCAGGCCAACCGTGAACGCATACAGGCCATGCAGCGCCAGCGTGATGCAGAAACAGCACAGCGCCACCAACAGGCCGCAAAGGATGCAGCAAGGCGGTGGACGAATGCGAAACCCTGCACCCAGCATGACTACCTGACCCGCAAAGGCATCCAAGCCCACGGCGTGAAGTTGGAAGATGACAACCTACTGATCCCAATGCGCGACTCGGCGGCCACGGTATGCAGTCTGCAAACCATCACGCCAGACGGCGACAAACTGTTTATGTCTGGTGGCAGGGTAAAGGGTTGTTACTTTTCAATCGGCAAACCTGCTGGCGCTGTAATCGTGGCTGAAGGCTTCGCCACTGGTGCAAGTATTCATGAGGCTACGGGGCACGCGGTGGCGGTGGCCTTCAATGCTGGCAACTTGCTGGACGTGGCAACTGCCTTGCGTGGCAAATACCCTGATCTGAAGATCATCATGGCTGCTGATGATGATTACAAAACCGTGGGCAATCCTGGCATGACCAATGCGACGGCAGCGGCGCAAGCGGTGGGGGGCTACCTGGCCACACCTGAGTTCTTTGGGTACGACCGCGGCGACAAAGACACGGACTTCAACGACCTGCACAAACTCGCAGGCTTGGCCGCGGTGAAGGCTTGCATTGATCGGGCAGCATTGGTGGCTGATTCGGTGGACGCATGGCCAGAGCTACAGCCATTGATCGCAAAGACCGAGGCGACAGAGTTCCCGCTGGACGCATTACCCCCACTGATCCGAGCGGCGGTGATCGAGGTCTGCGGCTTTGTTAAAGCACCTGTACCGCTGGTGGCCATGAGTGCATTGGCGGCGCTGTCGGTGGCCATACAAGCCCACACCGACATTCGACGGGCTGAGAGGCTGGACGGGCCGTGCAGTTTGTTTCTGTGCTGTATCGCAGATTCAGGCGAGCGAAAAACAAGCTGTGACGGGTACTTCACCGCGGCGATACGGGACTATGAAGCACGCCAGCGTGAGAAAGCCAAACCATTGATTGAGGCTTACAAAACCGAGCTTGATGCGTGGACGGCGCAGCGTGGCGGCATTGCAGAAAAAATCAGATCGCTGTCAAAAGATGGAAAACCCGCTACGGCACAAATAGCCCAACTGCACGACCTTGACCGCGACAAGCCCAGACCGCCCAGAGTGCCGCGGCTGATTTATTCGGACGCTACACCAGAAGCGCTGGCATCCAATCTGGTGACAGGCTGGCCTTCAGGCGGCATTTTCAGCAATGAGGGCGGCATTGTGCTGGGTGGCCATGCAATGAACAAGGATGTGGCCATGCGCAACATGGCGCGGCTGAATCAATTGTGGGACGGCAAGATCGGTGCAACCGACCGGGTAACGACTGAGAGTTACGGGGAAACCACGGCACGGTTAACCATGAGTCTGCAAGTGCAGGAACCCACGCTAAGAGCCTTTTTTGACAATACCAAAGGTTTAGCCCGTGGCACCGGCTTTCTGGCGCGGTTTCTGGTGGCTTGGCCTGAATCCACTATGGGCACACGGATGTTCACTGCACCACCGGACGGCTGGCCAGCAATGGCGGCATTCAACAACAGGTTGACGGCCATTCTGGATCGGACTGCACCCGTTGACGATGACGGCGTACTGACCCCAGCTATGCTGGATTTCTCACCGGAGGCCAAACAGGTTTGGATCGCGTTTCATGACCAAATCGAGACCATGCTGGCAACAGGCGGCGAGCTATACGACTTACGGGACGTGGGCAGCAAGGCCGCGGACAACGTGGCGCGTATGGCCGCACTGTTTCACGTGTTTGAGGGCAGCATTGGGCCGATTGACGCTGATTGTGTGGAAGCTGCGGTACAGATCAACACCTGGCACTTGTTGGAGGCCAAACGGTTTCTGGGTGAACTGGCGATGCCTGTTGAATTGGCCAACCCGATGCGGCTTGAATCCTGGCTGCTGGACTTTTGCAAGCGGGAAGGCACCGACAACGTGCCCACCAAGGCGGTGCAGCAATTTGGGCCGGGCGGCTTGCGTGACCGGGCGATCATTGATGCAACAGTCAACGAACTGGCAGAGCTTGGCCGGGCGCGGCTGGTGAAGGAAGGCAAAAAGAAGCTGATTCAAATCCGGGCTGAATTGTTGGAGGTCACGCCATGAGCTTGATGGCCATGCTCAAAAAGGGCAGTTTGTCGGGCCGTGCTACTGCTATTCCTGCTACTTTTGCTACCGATGCACCCTTGCCACTGTCAAAAGTAGCAACAGTAGCAACAGTAGCAACAGTAGCAGTAGCAAACACCCAACGGCAGGCAGCGAATGACCCGGCACCTGATCCGGATCGCTGGTGCTGGCCACACAGCACGGCCATGAATACCGCGGAGCTTGATCTGTTTGCGGCAAGCCTGGCGCGGTTCACCGACAAGGGCGTGATCCAGATCGAGGCTGAGTCCCTGGCTGACAAGCTTGTGATGCGGGATCGTGAATCAGACGATAGGCGGCTTTGCCTGGAGTGCACCCACCTGGCAGGCTATGGGCAATCAAGCTGGCGCTGTGGCAACTGGCAGGCCGCTGGTGTCGCTACAAAAGCCCGTGATGCGCATTTGCCTGCTGATCTGGTGCGGCAACTACAGCGCTGTGACGGGTTCAATTAACTGCAAAGGACAACACCATGACAGCCAAAAAGACACCCACCAAAGTGAAAGAGCCTGAAGTGTTGGCACGTAAGGCGGTGCAGTGCGATGCCAGCGCCACTGATCCCGCGGTAACGGCAAAGAACTATGCCAAGCTGCTGACTTCGCCACAATTAGCGGCTTACCGGGTGATCGCGGCGGCTGAAACCAAAAACATGACGGATTCGCTGGATGTGCCCACACTGGTGCAAGCGCTGAAAGATCAAGGCGCAGCGGCCAATCGCAATGACTTGTCTCAGGCTGAGGCCATGCTGATGAATCAGGCCACGGCGCTACAGAGCTTGTTTGCGCGCATGGCAGAGCGTGCGACCTCTACAGAGTACCTGACCAGCTTTGAGACATTCATGCGGGTGGCACTCAAGGCGCAAGCCCAATGCCGTGCTACGCTGGAAACACTGGCGGCAATCAAGAATCCCCCGCTGGTGTATGCCAAGCAAGCCAACGTGACCACCGGGCCGCAACAGATAAACAATGGCACCATGCGCACGGGAGAAAATCAAATGCAACCGAGCAAACTATTGGAGGCCGATCATGGCAACTACCTGGACACCGGAGCGCAGACAGCGCCAGCGCGAGTTGATTCAGACTTGGAAGCCGTGGGCGCAGTCAACCGGGCCTAAGACAACCCAAGGCAAGGCCGCGGTTTCTCGCAATGCTTACCGGGCTGGCATCACTGGACAGCTACGGGAACTCAGGCAGGCTATGCGCCAGCAACTTGCTGCACTCAAGGCAATGGGGTAGGGGGCATCGAAAGTCTGGCGGGTTGATTTGGGAAACCGACCGATATAGTTTTCTTTGCTAAACCCAACCAAAAAAGGTAAGGGTCGGGGGGCGGGTCAAAAGTCTGGCACTCGCACCAACGGAAACCGCCCGTTATCCCACGCGGACAATAAATCCCCTTCTCATATCATTCAAATTCGCTGGTGCGATTTCGGGGTGAATTTGGATGACTCCAACGCAGCGAGACTGTGTAAAAACCAAACGTATTTGGCACCGCCCTGCCAGTCTCACGAATTAGCAGCGCCTTTTTTCCGATTCTTTGATCTTCGACTGTCTCAGGGTCGCTTGATGGACTTGGAACGCATGCGTGAACGCTCAGATGGCGGCGAATTTGTGAATAAAAGGGCCTCAAGCCCCTGCAAGTCTCATCGCATTGATCAGGGTTCCAACTCCAAGAATGCGAATCACCCGCTTGAGGTTGTAGGCCAGTACGTGCAGACTCATCTCGGTGGCCACGTTGACTTTGCGTCGCATCAAGAAGTGTGTCCAGCCCATCCAGTGCTTGAGCGTGCCGAAGACGTGCTCAACCGTGCTCTTTCTGAGCATCATCGCCTCAGGCTTTTGCTCCAGGCGTTGCTGAACCGCCTCCATCACCTCTTCATGCTCCCAACGTCGGATGCGTCGGTAACTGCTCGGGGTACATTGGGCTTTGATTGCGCATCCAATGCAGGCGCTACTCCAATAGCATCGAATCTGCAACCCTCTCTCTTCGCTGGTGAATCGATAAATTGCCCGGTTGCCTGCGGGACATTGGTACTCGTCGGCGCTGGCCACGTAGACGAAGTCCCCTTTATCAAATCGACCGTCCGCATTTGCACTCGAAGTCATGGTCTTGGGGACATACGCCGTGATGCCAGCGTCTTCACAGGCCTTGAGTTCAGGGCCGCTGTAATAGCCCCGGTCGGCCAAGACTTGCA
>DFWT01000279.1:20570-20778 GCA_002381045.1 Rhodoferax sp. UBA4127 | reverse complement strand
CTCATGGTCAGGTTGCTCATGCCCGAGCGCGCTGCGCCCGAATGGCCCATGCCGGGCATGCCATTGCGAAAGTCGGCCGTCATGTTGACGACTGAGCCGCCATGCTCCTGCATGCTCTGCAAAAACACCTCGCGCATCATCAAGAAACCGCCCGTGAGGTTGCTGCTGACCACGGCCTCGAAGCCGCGCTTGCTGATGGCCTGCAGCG
>DFWT01000279.1:8189-20484 GCA_002381045.1 Rhodoferax sp. UBA4127 | reverse complement strand
CTGTGACCCAGACGGTACGGCTGGAAAACAAGCCGGGCCGGAAGACGCTTTGGTAGTGGCCAGGGGGCGGGGTGAGACCCTGAGGGGATGACGGGGACGGGTTCATGGCGGTGTAAGGGCGTACTAGGGATGCCAAATTAAAGGCCAGCATGACGTTAACGTCAACTAACTTTCTAATAGGTATTTTCCCTTTGGTATTGGGAATGAATTTTTCTTATGATGCGAGCCACTGCTTCACCAACCTGCAAGGAAAACCATGAACATCCAGGAATGCACCGACGCCATCCGCACCAAAGTGGGCGACAACAGCGGCCTGAATGCCGTACTCAAATTCGATTGCGGTGCCGATGGCCAGGTCGTCATCGACGGTGCAGCGGCGCCCAATACCGTGGACAACAACGACCGTGACGCCGACTGCACCGTGGCCATCACGCTGGAAAACCTGAACAACCTGCTCACTGGCAAGCTGGACCCGGTCACCGGCTTCATGGGCGGCAAGTTCAAGGTCAGCGGCGACATGAGCATCGCCATGAAGCTGCAGCGGGTCATCTGACCATGGCTGATGGCCACACCCAGAGCGCGGGCGATCGCCAGGCTGCGGCCACGGAAGCGGCGCGCCAGGTGCTGGCCGATCATTTCTCGGACGACAAACACTCCGAGCTTTTCGGCGTTACTGAGCTGTGCAGGGCCTTCGATGTGACGCCGCGCACCCTGCGCTTTTACGAAGACAAGGGCTTGCTCTGCCCGCGCCGCGTCAATGGCACGCGTGTTTACAGCCGGCGCGACCGCGCGCGCCTGGTGCTGATCCTGCGGGCCAAGGCCATCGGCTCGTCGCTGGCAGAAATCAAGCAGTACCTCGACATGTACGGCCAGGCGGGCGAGGGCCGCGAGCAGCAATTGCGCTACGTGCTGGATCGCACCGATGGCGCGATTGCCGAGCTGGAGCAAAAACTCACCCACATCGAAAGCAGTCTGGCCGAACTGCGCATCATCAACAGCAACGTGCGCAAAAACCTGGGCCTGCCGCCGGAGCTGGTCTGACAATAAGAACGTGTTCACGTTCTTAGCCGTCTCCCGTGGTAGGGGGATCGCACCAATGGGGCGGGGAGACCGCTCGGCCAAGGAGCGACCATGATGTCTAGAAGCCGTCGCGCGGCCCCATGGTCAACTCGCTCAACGATTGGAAGCACCTCGACACGCACGGCAGCGCCGTTGGCACACGGCAAAATTGCTGCTTCTCGCAAGGTCGAAAACGGGCCACTGGCGGCTGATAGAGCAAGGACACACATGGAACAGGGGTACATTCGCGTCGAACCATTGGACGCAATTTCTGGCGGCTGGCGCGTACTTCTTCACAACCCTGACCGCCTCAACGCCATGTCGCGCGCCATGTGGCGCGAATTGCGTGCGGTGTTTGAGCGCATCCAGCAGCAAAACGATGTGCGCTGTGTGCTGGTGGTGGGGCAGGGGGCGAATTTTTGCGCCGGTGGTGACATTTCGGAGTACAGCAGCTTTCGCTTTGAAGAAGCGTCGTTGCGCGAGTTTCATGAAAAAGACGTTTGGGGTGCCTTGAATGCCATGCTGCAGTGCGACGTTCCCATGGTGGCACACATCGTGGGCAATTGCATGGGGGCGGGCATCGAGATTGCCAGTTGCTGCGACATCCGTCTGGCAGCGGAGTCGGCCCAGTTTGGCGCACCCATTGCCCGCCTGGGCTTTCCCATGGCACCGCGGGAAGCGGCATTGGTGGCTCGCGAGTTGGGCGGTACCACCGCGCGCCAGATGTTGCTGGAAGCCGCGGTGTTTGGCGCGCCGGAGATGTTGCAGCGCAGCTTTTTGAGCCGTGTCGTTGCCGATGTGGACTTGCCCAGTGTGGTGCAGGCCACGCTGGATCGCATCGCCCAACTGGCACCACAAGCGGCGCGGCTGAACAAACAGACACTTAGGGAACTAAATATGCCGCTAGCCCATACGATAAAAGCACCAGAAGCTTCTGAAAATGTAGCAACCTGTGATCCCGTCGCCACGGTGCTGGCCAACGCTTACGGCTACGCCAGCAGTGCCGAGCAGCGCGAGGGCATTAGCGCTTTTCTGGAAAAGCGAGCGCCCAGGTTTTGATCCTCCCTGATCCACGCGGTTGCGCCTGACGGTTCGTTCAACGCCCTCTCCACAGCCTTCATCTTAGGAGCCCACCGTGTCTGACGCCTCCGCCAACCTCTACCTCCATCTGCGCCAGGCATTTCCGTCCGACCTGGACGCAACCGCGATCGAGACCGACAACGGCCTGTTTTACACCTGGCGTGACCTGGACCGGGGCACCGCCATGCTGGCGAATTTCTTGCAGTCGCTGGACCTGCCCGAAGGCGCACGCATCGCTGTGCAGGTGGACAAATCGGTGGAAGCCTTGATGCTGTACCTGGCCACACTGCGCGCTGGCTACGTGTTCGTGCCCTTGAACACGGCCTACCAAAGCGCGGAAATTGGCTACTTTATTGGGGACGCCGAACCTGCCGTGGTGGTCTGCACCTCAGCCAACTTTGCCTGGGTCAGCACCCTGGCATTTAAGGCTGGCACCCGTTGGGTGTTTACCCTGGACGACGATCGCACGGGCTCCTTGCTGGAGCGTGCCGCCCATGCGTCAGAACGGCATGTGATAGCTGCCAGACGTGGTGAAGATGTGGCAGTCATCATCTACACCAGCGGCACCACGGGGCGATCCAAAGGCGCCATGCTGACACACGGCAACATGCTCAGCAATGCGTTGGTACTTAAGGACTATTGGGCTTGGCGCACACCCAATGAGGGTGGTGATGTGTTGATCCACGCCCTGCCGATTTTTCATGTTCATGGGCTGTTTGTGGCTGTCCATGGGGCGTTAATCAATGGCAGCAAGATGATCTGGCTGGCCAAGTTCGATCCAAAAACCGTGTTGCATTACCTGCCTCAGGCTTCGGTGTTCATGGGTGTACCCACGCTGTATGTGCGTCTGCTTGCCGAGCCGGGACTGACGCGCGAAGCCTGCGCGCATATGCGGTTGTTCATCTCTGGGTCGGCCCCGTTACTGATCGACACCTTCAACCGTTGGCAGCAGCGTACCGGTCACACGATTTTGGAGCGGTATGGCATGAGCGAGACCGTCATGCTCACGTCCAACCCTTACCACGGCGAGCGCCGTGGCGGGACCGTGGGGTTTGCTTTGCCAGGGGTGGATGTACGCGTCGTGGACGATGGCGAACAGCCGGTGCCCCAAGGCGAAATTGGCGCCATTCAGGTCAAAGGACCCAATGTGTTTGCCGGCTACTGGCGCATGCCGGAGAAAACGGCTGAAGAGTTCACAGCAGATGGTTTCTTTAAAACGGGTGATGTGGGGCGGGTGGATGCCGACGGTTATGTGACGATCGTCGGGCGCAGCAAGGACCTGATCATCAGTGGCGGATACAACGTCTATCCCGCCGAACTGGAAGCGTTTATCAATGAAGTGCCCGGAGTTTTGGAAAGCGCGGTAGTCGGTGTTCCTCATCCGGATTTTGGTGAGGTGGGCGTGGCGGTGGTCGTTCTTCAACCTGGGGCACGCGTGGGCGCAGAACAGATTTTGGCCCATCTCAAAGCCTCACTGGCCAATTTCAAGGTGCCTAAACAATGTGTGGTGGTGACCGAGCTACCGCGCAATGCCATGGGCAAGGTGCAAAAAAATCTGTTGCGTAGGCAGTTCGAAGGCCGTTAAATCGCTAGGATTTGGCCATGGTCTGTGATCTTCAATTTTGAAAGCCCGCTATGCAAGTTGTTCAAACCTTGATCCGATCCACCGATGGCCTGAGCGATGCATTGAAGGATTTGAGCGCCATCCAGCCTCAACTGGTTTTGGCGTTTGGTCCGGCACACTGGTTGAAGGCTCTGGAGGCGCATCGCTTGCCATTTGCCAAAGCCCATTGGTTGGGGTGCACCACGGCCGGGGAGATCTCCAGCCAGGGGGTGAGCGACGATTCCTGCTCGGTTACAGCCATTCGCTTTGACCAGGCAAAGGTCCACGCAGCCAGTACCCGCCTGGCCGGTATGGAAGATTCCTTCGCGGCGGGTCAACGTCTGGCTCACGCGCTGCCTCAAGCGGACTTGCGCTGCGTGATGGTGCTGGGGCAGGGCGTCAATATCAATGGCAGTGCGCTCATCGCAGGCCTGACGCAGGGCTTGGCACCAGGTGCGCTGGTCACTGGTGGACTGGCTGGAGATGATGCCAACTTTAAACAAACCAGTGTGCTGCATGATGGTGGTGTGGATGCAGAGCATGTGGCTTGTGTGGGTCTTTACGGCGCTCAATTGCAGGTGACGCACGGGTCATTTGGTGGCTGGCTCCCGTTTGGCCCTGCCCGCAAAGTGACCCGTTGTGTCAGCAACGTGCTGTTTGAATTGGACGGTGAACCCGCCTTGGACGTTTATAAGCGCTACTTGGGTGACCATGCGAAAGACTTGCCTGCCTCAGGTTTGCTGTTCCCGTTTTTGATGTTGGGGCGAGACCATTCCGAGCTAGGCATCATCCGTACGATCCTTGCAGTGGACGCCACACAAGGCAGTCTGACTCTGGCCGGTGACATTGAGTCTGAAGGCTACCTGCGCCTGATGCATGCGGGTACTGATGCACTGGTAGAAGGCGCCGAGGTCGCGGCGACGGCAGCCAACGAGGTATTGGCAGATTCAAGCCAAAGTCTGGCCCTGTTGGTGAGCTGCGTGGGTCGCAAGCTGGTGATGGGGGGGCGGGTTGAGGAAGAAGTTGAAGCCGTGGCGGACGTGCTTGGCAAGGCAGCGGTGTTGACCGGCTTTTACTCCTATGGCGAGATCAGTCCTTTGTCTGGTGAAGTGGCTTGCAAGCTGCACAATCAAACCATGACCATCACCCGTGTGTCTGAAGCTTCCCACATCGCGGCAATTTAGATGAGGCCTAATGCATAAACTGCTTGCGCGCCAGCTGAAGAAGGTATTGGGCACTGACGAAGCTCAGTTGCCCGACCTGCTGGCAAGGCTGCAACCACTGACCCAAACACCGACCTGCGACCCCGAATTACGCGCATTGCTGACCAACCTGGGTAAGTTTTTTGAACGTGTGGACGATGCCTATGCGCAAAGCGACCGCGACCTGGAACTGAAATCGCGCAGTTTGCAATTGAGTTCGGTGGAGCTGTCGCACACCAATGACCGTCTGCGGTTCGAGTTGGACAGCCGAACCCAGGCCATGAATTCCCTGCGTGAGACAGCCAATAGCTTGCTGCAAGGTGGTGACACGGTCATGGCACCGATCGAAGGTGACAGCCTGGAATCTTTGTCCAAACTGATGTCAGAGCTGGTTCGCCAACGAGAGGTCGGTCAGCATGATTTGCAGGCCGCCTTGGCGGATTTGGCCAAGCAAAAATTTGCGTTGGATCAGCACGCCATTGTCAGCATCACCGACATCACTGGGCGGATCACTTACGCAAACGACAAATTCTGCCAAATCAGTGGCTTCTCGATTGATCAATTGCTGGGTCAAAACCACCGCATCATCAATTCGGGTGTGCACCCCAAAGCGTTTTTTGCCGATTTGTGGCAAGTCATCCTGTCGGGACAAGTCTGGCACGGCGAAATTTGTAACCGATCCAAAACGGGCAATCTTTACTGGGTTCAAGCCACCATCGTGCCCTTGATGGATGACATGGGGGCACCGGAGCAGTTTATTGCCATCCGTACCGACATCACAGCCCGCAAACAAATGCAAGCGGCGGTGGCAGATGCCGAGAGTCGGGTCAGGCGGATCACCAATGCGGTTCCGGGTGTGGTGTACCAGGCCCGCGTTGGTGGAGGGAAAATTAGCTACACCTTTGTGAGCGAAAGACTAAGAGAAATCAGGGGCTTGGATCTTAAAGAGCTGATGGAAGATGGCGATTTAGCCTACCAGCAGATCATCGAGCCTGACCGGGCCACCTGCTTGGCGGAGGTCCTGGCCGCAGGCGAAAACCGAACGGCATGGCGCGGCGACTACCGGGTGCGCATGCCTGACGGTAGCTTGCGCTGGATTCGTTCGGAAATCAATCCTGAACCTGAACCCGCCGAAGACGGCTCGACGGTGTTTACTGGCATTTGGCAAGATGTCACGCAGTTGAAAGAGGCCGGCGACCGGCTGCGCGAAGTGACCGAAAGCGTGCCAGTGGTGGTGTTTCAGTTTCGCTTGTGGGCAGACGGCAGCCGCAACTTTCCGTTTTGCAGCAGTGTGGTGTACCAAATTTGCGGCCTGCATCCCCAAGCCGTGATGGCAGACCCAAGTGTGTTTTTTGACCTGGTTCATCCAGAGGACCAGGACGCGTTTGAACAGGCGTTTGTTGCGTCAGCCAAATCGATGGTGCGTATTTCGCTGGATTTTCGGATGCTGCACAAAATCAGCGGGGATGTGATTTGGGTTCACGGTGAATCCATGCCAAAGCGTGCGGCAGATTCTGGTTTGTTGTGGAACGGATACCTGGCCGACATTACCCAATCGGTGCATGCGTCAGAGGAATTGCGGCGCGCCAAGGAAGCGGCAGAAATTGCCAACCGTGCCAAGTCGGACTTTTTGGCCAACATGAGTCATGAGATCAGAACACCGATGAACGGGGTAATTGGCATGACCGAATTGGCCCTTGAAACCGATTTGACGGATGAGCAGCGTGAGTACCTGGAAATTGTGAAGTCGTCTTCGGATGCGTTGCTGCGTGTCATCAACGACATTCTCGATTTCTCCAAAATAGAAGCCGGCAAACTACAAATTGAAAAGATTCCGTTCAACCTGGAGCAGATGATTGGCGACACGCTCAAAACCCTGGCATTGCGTGCCCACGCTAAAGGTCTGGAACTGGTGTGCGATATGGCGCCGAACCTGCCGGTTGACGTGGTGGGGGACCCGGGTCGCCTGCGGCAAATCCTGATCAATTTGGTGGGTAATGGCATCAAATTCACCGATCGTGGTCAGGTGGAGTTGCAGGTGCGTGTCGATGGGCAATCTGACAACCTGCCCAATTTCAAGTTCATCGTGAAAGATTCTGGTATCGGGATTGCCAAAGAAAAATTGGGCAGTGTGTTTGACGCTTTTTCGCAGGCCGACAGCAGCATCACACGCCGGTTTGGCGGAACCGGCCTTGGGCTGTCGATTTCTTCACGGTTGGTGGAGGCGCTGGGTGGAACGATCTCGGTGGACAGTGAGCCGGGGCAGGGCAGTCAGTTTTGCTTCAGCGTTCCAATGCAATCCACGTCAGATTCCCGATCGCCACAGATGTCCGGCATGTCTGGATTTCAGTTAACCGATTTACGTGCCCTGGTGGTGGAAGACAACCCGGCTAGCCTGCACGTGATCGAACGCCACTTGCGCGATGCAGGGGCGGCGGTGTGTTCATTTGCCAGCGGTGGCGATTGCCTGTCGGCCATCGAACAGGAGGTTACTGATAGCCAGACATTTGATGTACTGCTGCTAGACGCCATGCTGAAATCGCCTGAAAGCAGCGAAGTGATCAAACAACTGCTGGCCTGGCCACCCAGTCGGCACGCCAAGCTTGTATGGCTCACAGCCGCAGGCGTCAGGTTGGACGATCTGGATCTGCGGCTTGATGCCAGTGTGCTGGCCAAACCGTTTACAACGCTGGACTTCCGGCGTACCTTGGCGCGCACCCTGGGTCTTGATGCGCTTGCTGTCACAGAAAAGAGAGATGCACAAGGACCGTCTTTTGCGTCAGCGCGCATGCGTGTGCTGTTAGTGGAGGACCATGTCATCAATCAAAAGTTGGCCACGGTCTTGATTGAACGCGATGGGCATGCGGTGCAGGTGGCCAACAATGGGCAAGAAGCGCTGGATTTGTTGGCCGAGCAACCTTTTGATCTTGTGTTGATGGACATGATGATGCCGGTCATGGATGGCCTTGAAGCCACCAAACGACTTCGAGCCAAAGAGCAGGGTACCCGTATGCCTGTGGTCGCCATGACCGCCAATGCCATGCCCATTGACCGCGAGCGCTGCCTGGAAGCGGGCATGGACGATTTCATTTCCAAACCCATTGAGTTTGCGGAATTGAGACGTGTACTGGGACGCTACGCGCCACAAGGTTCAGATCAACTGAATTCGCCAGAAAATGCCGTCGCTGGCGCTGACCATGCTGTTTTTCCAGGAGAGCATGTTTCAGCTGATTTCGACTATGCAGGCGCGCTATTGGCAGCTGACCAAGAAGTAGTGGACATCATCGCGGATGTGTTTCAAGAGCAATGGCCGTTAGATCTTGCGCGGATGCGCGAAGCCGCGGGTGCCACGGATCAATCTGCGCTATTGCATGCTGCCCATTCGCTTAAAGGCACGCTTGGGCTCTTTGGTGCCAAGCCGGCAGTCGCGCTGGCACGCCAGATTGAAGAAATGGTCCAAGGTGCACAGCAACCCGAACAAGTCTGCGATAAGTCAGATCTTGATCAGCTCGTTAGCCGTCTAATCTTTCGGGTTGATCGATTGTTGAATGCCATTCAGGCCAGGGAGCCAAGCCTTTGACTCAGTTGAACTTCTTATGACCTACACCGTCCTGATTGTTGATGACGCTGAGATCAATCTGATCTTGTTTGAGGCTTTGGTCAAACGCATCGGTGGTTGCCTTCCCGTCAAACATGCGGATGCCCGGCAGGGCCTGGGTTGGGCGCTGAACCATGAATTTGATCTGCTGATCGTTGATTACATGATGCCCGATCTCAATGGTGTTGACTTCATTAAGCAGTTGCGCCTTTGCGAGGGCAAGGAAGACATTCCGATCTTGATGATCACCGCCAATGACCAGAAGCAGGTTAGGTACGAGGCATTGGAAGCGGGCGCCACGGACTTCCTGACCAAACCGGTGGACAAAATTGAGTTCACGGCACGGGTTAATAACATGTTGCACTTGGGGGCCAGTCGCAAAGCGCTGGCCAATCGGGCGCAATGGCTTGCTGATGAGGTGCGCAAGGCGACTTTGGAGATTGTTCTGCGAGAGCGCGAGACAGTGGTGCGTTTGTCCAAGGCGGCGGAGTACCGCGACCCAGAAACAGGCGCGCACATTTCGCGCATGGCACATTACTCTGAATTGATTGCCAAGGCACTGGGACTACCAGAGGCTGAATCCGAGTTGTTGCTGCAGGCAGCTCCCATGCATGACATTGGCAAAGTGGGTATTGCTGATCACATTTTGCTCAAACCAGGTCGTTTAACGCCCGCCGAGTTTGACATCATGAAACAGCATGCAAGCATTGGTTATGACATTTGACAGGGCAGTTCCTCGCGTGTGCTTCAAGCCGGTGCCGAAATCGCCCGCGCTCATCATGAGAAATTTGATGGGTCAGGGTACCCGCGTGGGTTGGCGGGTGAAGACATTCCCATCTTCAGCCGAATCGTTGCGGTGGCTGATGTATTTGACGCTTTGACCTCCGAGCGTCCTTATAAGAAAGCCTGGCCGCTGGAACGCGCAGCTGAGCATCTACGCACCAACTCGGGTAGCCATTTTGATCCGCGTTGTGTGGATGCTTTCTTTTCGTGTTGGGAACAGGTACTGGAAATCAGGCAGCAGTTTTGCGATCAAGTGCTAACAAGCGCTTGATAAGGCTTCAATATGGGAAGGCGCACCCTAACGTAGTACCAAAACGGGAATATGCGAATGGGTCAGGACCTGGTTGGTTTCACTACCCAGCAACAACCGTTTGACGCCCTTCCTGCCATGCGACGCCATCACGATCAAATCACATTTGTGTTTTTTTGCAGTTGCGATCACCGCATCTGACACGATGTCAGACTTGATCGTGACCGGACGGGTTTTAACGCCTTGCAATTCCGCCAGCTTTTTGACCTCGTCTACAACCGCCTGGCCTTCATCAGCCCATTGCTTTTCAATGCGTCCAACTTCAGCGGCCTGAAGCGCCAAGCCACCCTCAAAGTAGCTTTGGGGATAACGTGGCACCACTTTCAGGGCAACCAGCGACGCGCCTGTTAATGCAGCCAGGCTGATGGCGCTGCCGACCGCTTTTTTGGATAGGCTGGATCCGTCTGTCGCTACAAGAATCTTGTCGTACATGATGTATCTCCTGTTGAACAGTCGCAACAGCTTATGCCAGTCGGCAAGAAGGGTCTTGATCTATGTCAGGTAATGCGTATGTCATCTCGGTTACCCTGCGCGGCCATGCCAAACGCCGCACCTTCGATCACCAATCCAAACAGCATCCCGATTGAACTCAACGTGAGTTCACGGTTGGGAGGTGACGGTGTGGCTGACCCATTGACCACGCTAAAGATGCTCGATGATGAGCAGGAGTGGAATGCGTTCAGCAAACCCGACCCGAGCGCAAGTGGCCGCTGGGAATCCAATGTATTGATCGAGGGCATGCACTGCGCTGCCTGTGCGTTAACGATTGAAGATGCCCTAAGAGGCGTGCAAGGTGTCTGTGCGGTGGAAGTCAGTGCGGGCAGTCACCGTGCCAAAGTGGTTTGGGAATCTGACAAAACAGCCCCTTCGGGGTGGATGCATGCCATCCACCAAGCAGGGTATCGGGCTCTCCCGGCCAATGACGCATTTTCCCGGGAGCGGCGCCAGGTGGAATCGCGCAAAGCGCTTTGGCGAATGATGGTTGCGGGCTTTTGCATGATGCAGGTCATGATGTATGCCTACCCGGCATACACAGCCGAGCCCGGCGATCTGTCATTGGAGCTCGAGCAACTGCTGCGTTGGGCGTCCTGGGTACTCAGTCTGCCAGTGATCTTTTTTAGTTGTGCGCCATTTTTTGCGAACGCTTGGCGCGACATCCTGCACCGGCGCATCAGCATGGACCTGCCGGTGGCTCTGGGGATGCTGATCACTTTTGCGGTCAGTACAGCGGGCACGTTTGATCCCACCGGTACGTTTGGCCATGAGGTCTTTTTTGATTCTCTCACCATGTTTGTGTTCTTCCTGCTGGCCGGGCGTTGGCTCGAATTGCGCCTTAGGGACAAAACGGCGGGTGCATTGGAAGCCCTTATGAATCGTCTGCCCGACAGTGTCATTCGGGTTCACGCCGACGGCGGTTTTGAGCGCGTCGCGGTGCGACGGTTGAAAGTTGGCGATGTCATCCGGGTTTTACCGGGTGAGGCATTTCCAGCCGACGGCATGTTGCTCGCAGGTGTGACATCTGTGGACGAATCCCTGCTCACTGGTGAGTCTCGCCCCTTGACTCGTAAGGTGGGCGACGAATTGATCTCCGGCAGCCACAACTTGTCTTCCGTCGTGGACATGCGAGTGGATCGTCAGGGCGAGCACACTCGATTTGCCCAAATTGTGAGTTTGATGGAGAGCGCGTCCACCACCAAACCACCATTGGCCAAACTGGCCGACACCATTGCCAAGCCGTTTTTGGTGGGTGTGCTCATCGCTGCGGGTTTGGCATGTGCCTACTGGTGGCCAACGGACCCTGAAAAGGCGCTGATGGTGGCTGTTTCCGTGCTGGTGGTGACTTGCCCCTGCGCACTTTCACTGGCCACACCGGCTGC
The DNA here is from genome assembly GCA_002381045.1 of Rhodoferax sp. UBA4127. Classification (GTDB taxonomy): domain Bacteria; phylum Pseudomonadota; class Gammaproteobacteria; order Burkholderiales; family Burkholderiaceae_C; genus Rhodoferax. The sequence goes on along the minus strand of DFWT01000279.1, from coordinate 8,972 downwards.
GATGCTTTCAGCGGCGGGTGCATTGGCCAAGCGTGGGGTGTTGGTGCGACGTTTAGATGCGTTTGAGTCACTTGCTGCGGTTGACACTGTGATGTTTGATAAAACAGGAACGCTCACGCAAGATGCCATGTCTCTTGGAAAGGTCTTTGTCAGGGTGGGTTTTACTGAACAAGAGGCCTTGGCGCTGGCAGGTGCTCTGGCCCAGTATTCCCTTCATCCCGCTTCAAAGTCCATTTTGGAGGCTGCCAGGGCGACACCTTTGGAGGCAAAGTGGCTAATCAGCGATGCCGTGGAGCAGGCTGGACAAGGCGTTCAAGCCAAATTGACCTGGCCAGATCACCACGAAGATCAAAGCGTGCTGCGCCTGGGTTCCGCCAGTTTTTGTGGACTTGCCCCCCAAGAATCCGCAGCGCTGACTGTTTTTTTAAGTGATGGCAATGGTTGGCTGGCAAGCTTTGAGCTTCAAGAAGTGATTCGCCCAGACGCCGCACAGACCGTGGCAGGCCTTCAGTCGCTTGGGTTGGCTGTGCACCTCTTGTCAGGAGATGCAAGTAATGCCGCGAACAGGGTTGCTCAGAAAGTAGGCATTCAGGAAGCAAAGGGTCAATGTTCACCCCAAGACAAATTGAATTTTTTGCGAAATTCTCAGGTCGAGGGTCACAAGGTAGCAGTGGTCGGTGATGGCCTGAATGACGGCCCTGTGTTGGCTGGCGCTCACGCGTCCTTTGCTTTTGGACAGGCAGTACCCTTGGCGCAGGCGCAGGCTGACTTTTTGGTGTCCGG
>DFWT01000279.1:0-8182 GCA_002381045.1 Rhodoferax sp. UBA4127 | reverse complement strand
TTGGTTGTGCTCAACGCTTTGCGTTTATCAAACGCCGCTCAGTTTAGTCAGGAGGACTGATGGAAATTCTGTATTTTTTAGTGCCTTTTTCGGTTGTTTTGGTCTTCTTTATTCTGGGTGGCATCTGGTGGGCGATTCACAGCGGGCAGTTTGAGGACATCGAGCAAGAGGGAGAGCGAATTCTTAAGGATTGATAAGTTTTTTTGAAACGATTTGATTTGTATCAATTGTGGCGGTGTTTTGCTCGGGCACACTCCGCCGGTCTAAATGAAAAGAGGTGAACATGGCATTTCCAAATTCGCAGGCAACGAGCTATAACGACACAGTCGTTAGGCAGTTTGCCATCATGACCGTCGTTTGGGGCGTGGTCGGTATGCTGGTCGGCGTGATCATCGCTGCCCAGTTGGCCTGGCCAGAACTCAACTTGGGTGTTTCGTTTTTGTCGTTCGGTCGTTTGCGGCCCCTGCACACCAACGCCGTGATTTTTGCATTTGGTGGTTGTGCACTGTTTGCCACCTCGTACTACGTGGTTCAACGAACCTGCCAAGTTCGCATTTTTAGTGACAAACTGGCGGCGTTCACCTTCTGGGGTTGGCAATTGGTCATTCTGTCGGCCGCCCTGTCGTTGCCGCTTGGATTTACCACTGGAAAAGAATATGCGGAACTGGAATGGCCCATTGATATTTTTATCACTTTGGTCTGGGTAGCGTACGCGATCAACTTCTTTGGCACTATTGGTACCCGTAAGGTCAAGCACATCTACGTGGCCAACTGGTTCTTTGGTGCGATGATTCTCGCGGTAGCCTTGTTGCATTTGGTCAATAGCGCTGAGATTCCTGCCGGCGCCATGAAATCCTACTCTGCATATGCTGGTGTCCAGGATGCCATGGTGCAGTGGTGGTACGGCCACAATGCGGTGGGCTTCTTCCTGACAGCTGGTTTCTTGGGCATGATGTACTACTTCATTCCTAAGCAGGCAGGTCGCCCGGTGTACTCTTACCGTCTGTCGATCGTTCACTTCTGGGCATTGATCTTCACGTACATGTGGGCGGGTCCGCACCATCTGCATTACACGGCTCTGCCTGACTGGGCTCAATCATTGGGAATGGTTTTTTCATTGATCTTGTTGGCACCTAGCTGGGGCGGCATGATTAACGGCATCATGACCTTGTCGGGTGCTTGGCACAAACTGCGTGATGATCCGATTTTGCGATTCCTGATTGTGTCGCTGTCTTTTTACGGTATGTCTACCTTTGAAGGTCCAATGATGGCCATCAAAACGGTGAATGCCTTGTCCCATTACACAGACTGGACAGTCGGTCACGTGCATTCTGGGGCCTTGGGCTGGGTTGGCTTGGTCACCATGGGCTCCATGTACTACTTGGTCCCCCGTCTGTTTGGCCGTACTCAGATGTACAGCATGAAAGCCGTTGAAGTCCACTTCTATATGGCGACGATTGGCATCGTTTTGTATATTGCTGCGCTTTGGGTTGCTGGTGTGATGCAAGGCCTGATGTGGAGGTCTATCAATGCTGACGGCACCTTGACCTACACCTTTGTGGAATCTGTCAAAGCCAGTTTCCCTTTCTATGTGTTGCGCTTGGCGGGTGGCTTTTTGTACCTCGGCGGTATGCTCATCATGCTCTGGAACACGATCAAGACCGCGACTGCGGGCCGTTCGGTGACCGTCACCATCCCGACTGCGGTTGCTCACGCTTGAGGTAAAAAAACATGTCTAATTCAAATCAAAACAGCGGTTTGTCGCATTCCACGATTGAGACAAACAACGGATTGATGATCGTCTTGATCCTCATCGTGTTGTTGTTCGGTGGTCTGGTTGAAATTGTTCCTCTTTTCTTCCAAAAATCGACCACGATTCCCGCACCGGGACTCAAACCTTACTCTGCTTTGCAACTGGCAGGGCGCGACATCTATACGCGTGAAGGCTGCTACAACTGCCACTCGCAGATGATTCGTCCTTTCCGTGCAGAAACGCTGCGTTATGGCCCTTACTCCCGCGCAAACGAGTTCGTTTATGACCACCCGTTCCAGTGGGGTAGCAAACGCACCGGCCCTGACCTTCATCGTGTGGGTGGGAAGTACAGCGACCAGTGGCAAATTACACACCTGAATAATCCACGCGACCTGGTCCCAGAGTCCATCATGCCTGCGTATCCCTGGTTGATGAACACGCCTGTCAAGGCCGAGGTGTTGCCAGCGCATATGTCTGCATTGCGCAAGGTGGGTGTGCCATATACCGATGCTGAAATTGCCGCATCAGTAGCGGATGTCAAAGGCAAGACCGAGATGGAAGCTATTGTGGCTTACCTTCAGGTCCTCGGAACCACAGTGAAGTAACCAGGAGACTGGAATGGAGTTCGATGTCAACACACTGCGAGCGGTGGCTACCGTGGTCAGCCTGTTCACTTTTATCGGAATCATTGTGTGGGCCTACTCGCGCAAGAACTCCGCTGCCTTTGATAAGGCTGCCAATTTGCCCTTCGAGCAAGACTGAGAATTCCATCTAACAGGAACAAAAAAATGAGCGATTTCACAAGTAATTTTTGGGCGTTATACGTTGCCGGCATCACCTTGGTGAGTATCTTGGCATGTTTGGTGTTGTTGGTGGTGACTGGCAAAATGTCGCCAAGCACTGCCGCGGATAACACGACGGGGCATGTATGGGACGGCGATTTGCGTGAGATGAACAACCCGCTGCCTCGGTGGTGGAGTTACATGTTCGTGTTCACCATTGTCTTTTCATTGATTTATCTCGTGCTTTACCCCGGCTTGGGAGCTGTTCAGGGCACGCTAGGCTGGAGTTCGGCCAAGCTTCATGCGGATGAAGTGGCAAAGGGCAATGCAGAAACTGCCCCCATCTATGCCAAGTTCACCACAATGACGCCGGAGGAGTTGTCCAAGGATCCCAAGGCCATGGCCATTGGCGAGCGGCTGTACAGCAACAACTGTGCACAGTGCCACGCCTCAGATGCTCGTGGCAACAAGGGTTTTCCCAACCTGACCGACGGCGATTGGCTGCACGGAGGCACACCTGACAAGATCAAGGAAACCATCGTTGGCGGACGCATTGGTAATATGCCACCCATGGCCGCAGCGGTGGGCTCGCCAGAAGATGTTAAGGGTGTGGCTCAATACGTCTTGAGCCTGTCGGGCAGTCCCCATGATGCAGCTTTGGCTGAAAAAGGCAAGGAAAAGTTTGTGGTTTGTGCCGCGTGCCATGGTGTAGATGGCAAGGGTATGCAAGCGGTTGGTTCAGCTAACTTGACCGACAACATCTGGCTTCATGGGTTTGGTGAAAAAACCATCATTGACATGATCAACAACGGTAAAGTCAACGTGATGCCCGCACAGGCATCCAAGCTCACCGAAGCGCAGATTCATGTGGTGACCGGCTACATTTGGGGAATGTCGAACAAGTAATCTGTTCGGCTATCCTTTGAGGCCTGATCTTCCATTGGAAGTTCAGGTCTTTTTGCTTTTTTGAGCGCAATTCAAACCGATAACAGATAAACGGTCAACAGTATGGCCGATACACAGATGAAAAATGAAGCAAGGCTAAATGATGGTCCCTGGTGGAAACACAGTTTTGTGTGGTTGGTGATCGCGGGTCCCGCAGTGGTTGTGGTCGCCAGCTTCATCACACTTTATCTGGCAATGAGCAGACCCAATGAAATAGTGAGCGATGAGACCTACCGGGCAGGCAAGCAATCAGATCAAACTATTGAACAGAAACGCTTGGAAAGCGGCATGGCACCTGCCATGCAAGGCCGCAATCATGCTGCTACCGGCGTGGTGCCTGACCCCAAGTAAATCTGTCTATCAATCCAGAGTGCTATTTTGGATTCACAATTTCTTGAAGTGCCTGAGTATTCAGAATGTGAACATGGCGCTGCTTGACATCGACGATGCCGTCATCGACAAACTTCGAAAATGTACGGCTGATGGTTTCCAGCTTGAGCCCTAAAAAACTGCCAATTTCTTCGCGGGTCATGCGCAAAACAAGCTCGGATTTCGAAAATCCACGCGCATGAAGGCGTTGCGCCAGATTCAATAAAAACGCTGCCAATCGCTCTTCTGCCCGCATGCTGCCCAGCAGCAACATCACGCCATGTTCACGCACAATCTCTCTGCTCATGATTTTGTGCACATGATGCTGTAGAGAATTCACCTCCCTGGACAAATCTTCAATTTGAGCGAATGGCATGGCACAAATCTCTGCATCTTCCAGCGCGATCGCGTCGCAAGTGTGGTGGTCGTGCACGATTCCATCCAACCCAATCACTTCACCAGCCATCTGAAATCCAGTCACTTGATCTCGGCCGTCCTCCGAAGTGATGCAAGTTTTAAAGAATCCGGTTCGAATTGCGTACAGGTTACTGAACTTTTCTCCGTTGTGATAAAGCGTTTCGCCGCGTTTGATTTTTCGACGCGCACCAATGACGCGATCTATTCGGTCCAAGTCCTCCTGACTCAAATCCACCGGCATGCAAAGCTCACGCATGTTGCAGTTGGAACATGCGATCTTGATTGTTTCTTGCTTCATGGGTTGCGATTTTGACACCTTTCAGGAACCACCTCTGACTTAGGTCAATTATTTGGAACCCCTCGTTTTCTTTTCTTTATTGACCAAGATCAAGCAATGTTATTGCTTTGTTTGGCATATTCGGGCGCATTCTTGAAGGATGAACCCATGTTAGAAGCCGCAGCAGCGCCGATTTCCGAGAGCTTGATTCGTCAGTACGACGTGTCCGGGCCGCGCTATACCTCCTATCCTACGGCTGATCGTTTTGTTGAAGCATTCAGCTCACAAGACTACATACAAGCATTAGAGCAACGGCGCAACGGCGCTGCGGCTATGACTTTGCCGCTATCACTTTATGTTCACATCCCGTTTTGTGAGTCGCTGTGCTACTACTGCGCATGCAACAAAATCATCACCAAACACCACGACCGCGCCGCTGCATATTTAAAGTACCTGAGTCGCGAAATTGACCTTCATGTGGCACACATTGGCCAAGGTCAAGCGATTTCTCAGCTCCATTTAGGTGGGGGGTCGCCCACTTTTCTGTCGGACGCTGAACTAAGGGAATTGATGGCGGTTTTGCGCCGCAGCTTTTCATTGACGCCAGGCGGTGAATATTCCATTGAGATTGATCCCAGAACCATTGACGCATCACGCTTGGATGTGTTGGCCGAGTTGGGTTTTAACCGTTTGAGCTTTGGTGTTCAGGACTTTGACCCGGCGGTGCAAAAGGCTGTGCACCGGGTGCAACCTGCTGAACAGGTGTTTGCTTTGGTTGATGCAGCGCGCCAACGGGGCTTTGAGTCGGTGAATGTCGACCTGATTTATGGCTTACCGGAACAGACCCCAGAATCCTTTGACAGGACCTTGGCCCAGATCGGTCAACTCAGACCCGACCGCATTGCACTGTACGCCTATGCCCATCTGCCAGAGCGCTTCAAGCCACAGCGCCGCATTTCTTCTGTCGAAATTCCAACCGCCTCTGCCAAAGTGTCTATGTTGTCCAGATCCATGGCGTCGTTCATGGAGGCGGGCTACGTGTACATTGGCATGGATCATTTTGCGTTGCCCAACGATTCATTGTCGATTGCCAAGCGGCAAGGCCGGTTGCACCGCAATTTTCAGGGTTACAGCACCCAGCCGGATTGCGACTTGATCGGTCTGGGTGTGTCCTCTATTGGGCGCGTTGGGGCGACTTACAGCCAAAATGCCAAAACGCTCGAAGAGTATTACGACTTTCTGAATCAGGGTCAGTTTCCTGTGGTGCGTGGGTTGGGTTTGTCTAGGGACGATCTGGTCCGTCGGGCAGTCATCATGGCGCTGATGTGTCAGGGCCGGCTTTCTTTTGAGTCTATCGAATTGGCCTATTTGCTCAACTTCAAAGAGTATTTCGCTAAAGAACTTGAAACCTTGAAATCCCAGGTGGAGCAGGGTTTGGTCGAACTTGATGGCAGCGGCATCAAAGTCACTGAGAAAGGCTGGTTCTTTGTCCGTGCCGTCGCCATGGTGTTTGATTGCTATCTGCAAAGTGATCGAACACGGGCAAAGTTCTCCAAAATTCTCTAATTTTTCACAAATGCAATCATCGCTCGCCGTAACGGCCTTGCTAATGGGCTTGGTCGGCGGTCCGCATTGCATTGCCATGTGTGGTGCGGCATGCGCGGGCATTGGCCAAGCTGCTGGTGCCCAAAAAACTACCGCCATGTGGACGTTTCAGGCAGGACGCGCCCTGGGCTATGCGGGCCTGGGCGCGCTTGCGGCGGCTTCCATGCAGGGCTTAGGCTGGATGACCGTGCAGTCGGCGGCCCTTCGCCCGGTATGGAGCATGTTCCATGTGGCGATGGCGGTGCTTGGTCTGGTTCTTTTGGTCAAAGCGCAGCAACCCGTCTGGATGGAGCAAGCGGGTCGAAAAATTTGGGCCGGTGCCCGTGGGCTAGCGTTGGGGCGCGGACGTGGCGCCCCACTGGTGGTCGGTGTTCTCTGGACATTTTTGCCCTGTGGCTTGTTGTATTCAGCCTTGATGGTTGCAGGCTTGACTGGGCACGCGATTGACGGCGCGATTGTGATGGCCCTGTTTGCCATCGGTACCAGCGTGTCCATGATGCTCGGCCCCTGGCTTTGGTTACGGCTGAAGGGCAACCGATCAGGTGATTGGGGTGTTCGCCTGGCTGGCCTGGCGCTGGCAATGAGTTCTGGCTGGGCGCTGTGGATGGCCTTTGCGCATGACACTGCCCCTTGGTGTACTACCACCTGATTGCCATTCCTGAAAATCTGGTGCCGCTGGGATAATCCGTTCCATGCGGATTTCTTACCCTGTTACCCCTGCGCGTTGGCGAATGTCGGTTGCACCGATGATGGATTGGACAGACCAGCATTGCCGCTTTTTCCATCGTTTATTGTCCAAAAACGCGCTTTTGTACACCGAAATGGTGACCACAGGCGCATTGATTCACGGCGATGTGCCGCGGCATCTGGCCTTCAACGCCGAAGAGCATCCTTTGGCTTTGCAACTGGGTGGCAGTGAGCCTCATGACCTGGCGCATTGCGCGCGACTGGGGCAGCAGTGGGGGTATGACGAGATCAATCTCAATTGTGGGTGTCCCAGCGAGCGTGTGCAGCGGGGGTCGTTTGGCGCCTGTCTGATGAAAGAACCTCGTCTGGTGGCTGACTGTGTGAAAGCCATGGTTGACGTTGTCTCGATTCCGGTGACCGTCAAGCACCGAATCGGCATTGATCAGACAGAAAACTATGCATTTGTGTGCGATTTCATTGACGAGGTGAGCCATGCAGGGTGCGCCGTGTTCATTGTTCATGCGCGCAACGCTTGGCTCAAAGGGCTTAGCCCCAAGGACAACCGGGAGGTGCCGCCTCTTCGGTATGAGTGGGTCTACCAACTCAAGCGCGACTTTCCAGATTTGGTGATTGTGATCAATGGTGGCATCACAAACTCTGGCCAAGTTGAGCAACATTTGCAACAGGTTGACGGCGTGATGCTGGGGCGTGAGGCTTACCATAACCCTTGGTGGCTGAGCGAATGGGACGCACAGTTTTTGCCAATTGCCCATCGCCAATCCAATTCTTTTGACACCCCGCCTCTGACTCGGGAGTGGGTGGAGCAGCAAATGGTGGACTACATGCAGTGCCAACAAACCGAAAAGGGCACCCCGTGGCCCTCTATTGCGCGGCATATGTTGGGGCTGCGCCATGGACTCCCCGGCGCAAGACGCTGGAGGCAGACTTGGAGCGACCACAAGTCGAAACACCTCCCGCCTCATGAGGTGATGCGAATTGCCCACGATACACCGGCGCGGTGAGGTTTTAGACCTGTCGATCACGTTGGTTACCGTGGTCAGCGCAGGTGCTCAGGGGTTCTTAATGGGTACGGCAAATGACTTGGGTGCAAGTTATCATCAGAACATCTCGCCAAACCCGGTTTTTGGGTCTGCAGCCGCCTGTTCACCGCCTTTAGTTTTCAGTTCCTCGTGCGCCTCAATTCCATCAAACTCTCTGGCTTCAAGTCGTTCGCCGAGCCCACCAATTTTTTGCTGCCTGGCCAACTGGTAGGGGTGGTGGGTCCCAATGGGTGCGGCAAGTCCAACATCATGGATGCCGTGCGATGGGTGCTGGGCGAATCCAAGG
>DFWT01000166.1 GCA_002381045.1 Rhodoferax sp. UBA4127 | reverse complement strand
ATGATGCAGTTGTCCGCGGTGTCACGCACGACTTCCATCTCGTATTCTTTCCAACCCAAGAGCGACTCTTCAATCAGCAGCTCGTTGGTTGGTGAGGCTTCCAGGCCGCGCTTGCAGATCACCACGAATTCTTCGGGGTTGTAGGCGATGCCACCACCCGTGCCGCCTAGGGTGAAGCTGGGTCGAATCACCGTGGGGAAGCCGACAGTTTTTTGCACCGCCCAAGCCTCATCCAGCGTATGGGCAATGCCGGAGCGCGCTGAACCCAAACCAATCTTGGTCATCGCGTCTTTGAATTTGAGGCGGTCTTCGGCCTTATCAATTGCCTCGGGCTTGGCACCAATCAGCTCGATCGGTTTGCCGGTGGCGGCACCGGTGTAGCGGTTCAACACACCGTTGTGCCACAGATCCAGAGCACAGTTCAGGGCGGTTTGGCCGCCCATAGTCGGCAAAATGGCGTCCGGCCGCTCTTTGGCAATGATCTTTTCAACAGTTTTCCATGTGATCGGCTCAATGTACGTCACATCAGCCGTGGCCGGGTCGGTCATGATGGTGGCCGGGTTGCTGTTGATCAAAACAACCCTGTAGCCCTCTTCGCGCAAGGCCTTGCAGGCCTGCACGCCGGAGTAGTCAAACTCACATGCCTGACCAATGATGATGGGACCTGCGCCGATGATCAGAATGCTTTTAATGTCGGTACGTTTTGGCATAACTCTATCTAATAAATAAGCCTCTAGCCCTTATGAAATAAGCGCTGGTAGCTTCTGTTTTTATATCATTTCAACTCAGGCTGGCGCTGGCAAGTTTGCTTCCGAACCAAACAAACAGGCCACCCACCAGGCTGGACAAACCACCTGAAAGCCGCCTGCGCTGACTGAAGGTGTGGGCTAAGCGGGCACCCGCAAAAATCAACACCGCCAGGTACAGCGCACTGAAGCTCATCAGGATGGCACTCAGGATCAAAAACGGCACTTCAGGCTGGGCATAGGCTGGGTCAATGAATTGCACGAAAAAGGAGAGCAAAAACAAAATCGCCTTCGGGTTGAGCAAGCTGATCACCAACGCACGACGAAACGGGTTCTGCAAGTGTGCACCGCTCTCATTGCTTACGGTCGTTGTTTTGGGTGTCTGCTCTGGCAGAGCATTGGCGGGTGCACGCAATTCAGCCAACGCGCCGCGCAACAGATTCAACCCAATCCAGCACAAATAAGCCGCACCCGCATACTTGACCACCATGAACGCGGTGGGGTGCGTGCGCAACAGGCTCGCAGCGCCCAATGCGGTAAACAACAACAGCACGGTGTCACCCACCAACACACCATAGGCACCCTGGAAACCTGCCCGTACGCCACGCGCGGTGGCAACCGACAGCACGTACAGCGAATTCGGCCCGGGCAACAGGATGATGCCAAAGGCACCAATCACGTAAGTCCACAGGTCGGTGACGCCATAAAAACTCATGCACGCGACTCCATGTGCGCCACGAAGCGGTCAAACAGGTAGCCAATGTCATGCGGACCTGGCGAAGCTTCCGGATGGCCCTGGAAACAAAACGCCGGTTTGTCCGTGCGCTCCAGCCCCTGCAAAGTACCGTCAAACAGGCTGACATGGGTGGCGCGCAAGGTAGTAGGCAGCGTCTTTTCATCCACCGCAAAACCGTGGTTCTGACTGGTGATGGAGACGCGGCCACTGTCCAGGTCTTTTACCGGGTGGTTGGCGCCGTGGTGGCCAAATTTCATCTTGAAAGTTTTGGCACCGCTGGCCAAAGCCATGATCTGGTGGCCCAGGCAAATGCCGAAGGTCGGGATGCCGGATTCAATCAATTCTGCGGTGGCGGCTACCGCATAGTCACACGGCTCCGGATCACCCGGGCCATTGCTCAAAAAGATGCCATCTGGCTGATGTTTGAGGACGTCTGCCGCGCTGGTTTGCGCCGGCAACACCGTGACTTTGCAACCCCGCTGTGCCAACATGCGCAAAATGTTTTTCTTTACGCCAAAGTCATAGGCCACTACATGAAAGCGCGGTGCGGTTTGCTCGCCATAACCCGGCTGGCCCGCCAGTTCAGAATGAGCCAGCGCCCACTCGCTCTGCGTCCACGCGTAGCTGGTTTTGGCACTGACCACTTTGGCCAGATCCAGACCAGCCATGCTGGGTGCTGACTTGGCCAGTGCCACCGCCCGGCCAATCAGCTCAGGTGTCACGGCCTCGCCTTCTGACAGCGCCAGAATGCAGCCGTTTTGTGCGCCCTGGGTGCGCAATTGGCGCGTCAGCTGGCGGGTGTCCAGGTTGGCAATCGCCACCGAACCCTGCTCGCGCAAATACGCATCCAGAGTTTGAGTGGAGCGAAAGTTGGAGGCCAGCAGCGGCAAGTCCTTGATGATCAGGCCGGCCGCATGGACACGGTCCGACTCCACATCTTGCGGATTAACGCCGTAATTGCCGATGTGCGGGTACGTCAGGGTGACAATTTGCTGGCAATAACTCGGGTCGGTCAGGATTTCCTGGTAACCGGTCATCGAGGTATTGAACACCACCTCACCCACTGTGGCGCCAGTTGCGCCGATCGACTGACCCTGGTAGACCGTGCCATCAGCAAGCGCCAGAATGGCAGGCGGTGTGTTTCTCTTGAGCGACAAAAGCACTGGGTTCTCCGAATGGGTTGCGGGTACGCCCAGACGCGCAGAAGACGAGCTTCTGTCGGTGCTACGGATGGGATGGGAGCTGGGAGAGCGCTAGGCGTACGCGGGTGCGAAATTGACCCGAATTATAACTGAGGGGTTGACCCCAAGTGCCGGTGCCTGCTGGATGCGCCAACCCCCTGGCAAGCTCAAATCAACCTGGAAGTGGCACTTGCATGCAGGCAAATGGCCGCGGCACTGGCCACGTTGAGCGATTCTTCGCCGCCGGGCTGGGCAATGCGCACATAGGTCTGGGCTCGTGCCTCCAACTCAGTGCAAACGCCCTGCCCCTCGTGCCCCAGCACCCAGGCACAGGGCATGGGCAGTTGCTGCTGACGAAGCAAGGCGTGCAAGAAATCGCCGCGATGCGAACTGGTCACCATCAGGGGCACAGTCAAACCATCGAGAAGGTCTAAATCAGCACCCTCGATCAAATGCAAACCCCAATGCGCACCCATTCCGGCGCGCAACACCTTGGGCGACCACAGCGCCGCCGTCCCTTTGAGGGCAATGACCTGTTGAAAACCAAAGGCCGATGCACTGCGCAGAATGGCCCCCACGTTGCCGGCATCCTGCACACGATCCAGAATCACACTGGCGACGGTCGGATTCAGTGCGGTCTCGGCTGGAAAAGCGAACACAAAACCCATGCGGGCGGGCGACTCCAGTGTGGTGATGGTGTCAAACAAGGCGTCTGAAATTACTACATTTTTTGTAGCTATCTGCGCATATTCCTTCAAGGCTAGAGGCCCAAACTTTGGGTTTTTCCATAATGTTTCAGAGAAGACCGCCACCTCGGGTTGCACGCCGCGCACAAGGGCAGCGCGCACCAGATGGTCACCTTCAACCCAGACCCGTTGCTGCTTGCGGTAGTCGGTGCTGCCGTGCGAGAGCTTTTTCAGGTCTTTGACAAAAGCGTTGTCCCGAGAATTGATGAATATCGGCGAATTCATGGGCAAGCCCTCGCCAGCAACTCGGCTACCGGCCTGAAAGAGGCACGGTGCTCGCCACACGGCCCGTGCGCTCGCAACGCAGCCAGATGCTCGGAGGTGCCGTAACCCTTGTGTTTGGCAAAACCATAGGCCGGGTGCTGATGGTCCAGCTCTAGGCACCAGCGGTCACGCGTCACTTTGGCCAGGATGGAAGCCGCAGAGATGGCCGCCACCTTGTCGTCCCCTTGGACGATGGCCTCAGCACGCATTGGCAACACTGGCAGCCGGTTGCCATCCACCAAAACCAGTTTGGGCAAAAGGCGCAAGCCAAGCACTGCCCGACGCATGGCCAGCAGGGTGGCTTGCAAGATATTGAGTTCGTCAATTTCCTGCACGCTGGCCTGGGCTACCGCATAACACAGCGCCTTGCCACGGATCTCGTCGTACAGCCGATCCCGCTGCAGGGCAGTGAGTTTTTTTGAATCGGCCAAGCCTTTGATGGGGTGCAAATCGTCCAATATCACAGCCGCAGCCACCACCGGTCCAGCCAGCGGACCACGCCCTGCCTCATCCACACCCGCAATCAAGCCATTCACCTCCCAAGTCAAGGCAACCTGTTGCATGGTGCGCGGGCCACCGCGCTTTCGGGCCTTGGCCGAGCCCGCTTTTGGCGAGCGCCGTTTGCCCAGGGGATCAGCTTTGGAGGACATGGGCAACGGCATTGGCGGCAAGCGTGGCAGTGTCACGCTGCAACTCGGCGTGCAGCAATGAAAAGCGCTTTTCGAGCGCAAGAATTTTTTCAGGCTGTGTGCTCAGGGTGTCAAGCCAGCGCAGCACTTCAGTGGCCAGCGCCTGCGGCGTGGCTTCGTCTTGCAACAACTCGGGCACCACAAATTCCTGGCACAGGATATTGGGCAACCCGACCCACGGCTGCAGTTTTTTGCGCCGCATGATCTGCCACGACAAGGCACTCATGCGGTACGCAATCACCATCGGGCGCTTGAACAAGGCGGCCTCGAGCGTGGCCGTGCCGCTGGCCACCAATGTCACATCGCAAGCAGCCAGCGCGGTGTGTGAGCGGCCCTGCAAGACCACCACACCACTGTCAATGCCACAGGCCAACAGATCAGCTTCGATTCTGGTTTTCAGAGCCGGCACCGCAGGTACTACAAATTTTGTAGCTGGATATGCTTTTTTTATAAGGGCTACAGCCTGAAAAAAACGAAGAGATAAATGCTTGATCTCGGAGTTACGGCTGCCCGGTAAAACCGCCACCACACGGTCGTCGCCCGACAGCCCCAGCGTGTCACGCGCAGTGGCTTTGTCAATCTGCATCGGGATCAGATTGGCCAAAGGGTGGCCGACATAGGTCGAGGCAATGTCATGCTGTGCCAGCAAAGCCGGTTCGAAGGGAAACACACACAGCACGTGGTCCACACTGCGTCGGATTTTCTCAACCCGCTCTGGGCGCCAAGCCCAAATCGACGGACACACAAAATGCACTGTCTTGATGCCGGTGGAGCGCAAATTGGCCTCCAGGTGCAAATTGAAATCTGGCGCATCCACACCAATGAACACATCAGGTGGCGAGCGCAGCAGCCGGTCTTGAAGTTGCTTGCGGATGCCGACAATTTCGCGGTAGCGGCGCAGCACATCCCAGTTGAAGCCATGCACCGCAAGCAGGTGGTGCGGCCACCATGCGTCAAACCCCCGGCGCGTCATGTAGGGGCCGCCAATGCCACTGGTCTGTAAATCAGGCCATCGTTGCTTCAGCCCGTCCAGCAACAGACCTGCCAGCAGGTCTCCGGAAGTTTCACCTGCCACCAGCGCTGCGTACATGGGGTATCCGCCCAGGGTCTAGCGAACAATTCCGCGCTGGGCTGAGGCCTGCTGCAAAAATGTCAGCATCATGGCCACATCAGGAGCGCACTCTGGGCAGTTTTTTTCAAGCTGGGCGATGCGCTCGCTGGCGGCCTGAAGCGTCAAATCTTCACGGTAAAGCGCCTTGTGCATAGCCTTAACCGCAGCGATGCGCTCGGGTGAAAAACCACGGCGGCGCAAGCCTTCAAAGTTCATAGAACGTGCCGATGCGGGCTGCCCCTGGCACATCACAAACGGCGGCAGGTCGGCAAACAGCAGCGTACACATGGCCGTCATGCTGTGCGCGCCAATGCGCACAAACTGGTGCACCACGGTGAAGCCGCCAAAAATAGCCCAGTCGCCCACGTGCACGTGCCCGGCTAACTGGGTATTGTTGGCAAAAATGGTGTGACTGCCGACCTGGCAGTCGTGGGCCAGATGGACATAGGCCATCAGCCAGTTATCGTCCCCCACTCGGGTAACGCCCACATCCCCAGGCGAGCCAATGTTGAAGGTGCAAAACTCGCGGATGGTGTTGCCATTGCCAATCACCAGTTCGCAAGGTTCACCGGCGTATTTTTTGTCTTGCGGAATGGCACCCAATGAACTGAACTGGAAGATGCGGTTGTTCTGGCCGATGGTGGTATGGCCTTCGATGACGCAGTGCGGCCCGACCGTGGTGCCGGCGCCGATCTTCACATGCGGGCCAATCACCGTGTACGGACCCACCGTGACCGACGAATCGAGGTCTGCCCCAGGCGAAACAATGGCGGTGGCGTGAATAGCAGTCAAGACCACACCCTTATGCAGAAATTTTGCGCATGGCGCAAGTCAGTTCCGCTTCAACGGCAGTTTCACCAGCCACCGCAGCGCGTGTTTTGAATTTAAAGATGCCCGCCTTCATGCGCAGCAACTCTACTTCAAGAATCAGTTGGTCACCCGGTTCCACTGGACGCTTGAAACGAGCATTGTCGATGCCGGCAAAGTAGTACACCGTGTCATCGGTAGGCGAAGTGTCCAGCGCATCAAAGGCCAGCAAGGCCGCCGCTTGCGCCAAGGCCTCCAACATCAACACCCCTGGCATGACCGGGCGATGCGGAAAGTGCCCTGTAAAAAATGGCTCGTTGATGGTGACGTTTTTGAGCGCCTTGATCGACTTGCCTTTGTCGATTTCCAGCACCCGATCCACCAGCAAAAAAGGATAACGGTGCGGCAACTGTTTAAGAATTTTGTGAATGTCCATGAGAGTCCTTATCGGGTTTTTATGTGTTCTTCAATGCGGCCTCAAGCACGCGAATTCGGTCACGCAGGCTGGACAAGTGTTTGACCGTGGCTGCATTCTTTTCCCAAGTGGCGTTGGTATCAATCGGAAACATGCCGGTGTAATGGCCGGGCTTCAATATTGAGCGGGTGACCACCGAGGCTGCTGAAACATTAACTTCATCGGCCAGTGTCAAATGCCCCAGCACAATCGCACCCCCACCCAAGGTGCAGCGCTCACCAATGTGCGCACTGCCTGCCACACCGACACAACCCGCCATGGCGGTGTGTGCCCCCACATGCACGTTGTGCCCGATCTGAATCAAGTTATCAAGCTTGACGCCGTCACCGATCACCGTATCTTCGAGCGCGCCTCTGTCAATGCAGGTGTTGGCACCGATTTCCACATCGTTGCCAATGCGCACCGCGCCCAGCTGTTCGATCTTTTCCCAGGTACCGGCGTTCGGCGCAAAACCAAAACCGTCGGCACCAATCACCACGCCCGAATGAAGGATACAGCGCGCGCCCACACTGCAACGTTCGCCCACTGTCACGCGGGATTTGAGCGTTGTTTGCGCACCAATGGCCGCACCAGCTTCGACCACACACAGTGGTCCGATGGTCGCACTGGGATCAATGGTGGCGGATGGATCAATCACCGCGCTGGGATGAACGCCAAGGGGAATTGACGTTGCCAAGCTCTGCTTCCAGAGTTGGGTCAATCGCGCGAAATAAAGGTAAGGCTGATCCGTAACGATACAGCTACCCCGGGCAACAGCCAAGGCTTCAAACTGCGGACTGACGATGACACAGCCCGCCAGAGAGCTGGCCAATTGCTGCTGGTACTTGGGATGGCTCAGAAAACTGATTTGGCCAGGACCGGCCGATTGCAAAGGCGCCAGGCCAACAATGGCCAGATTCGCGTCGCCACGCAGTTCCCCCCCCAAAGCCTCAACAACAGTCGCAAGCCGCAGGGTCACACGCCTTCTGCCTTGCGTGCTTTATTTGGCGGCAGGCGCGTTGAGCGCCTTGATGACTTTGTCAGTCACATCATGCTTGGGATTGACGTACACCGCGTCCTGAAAAATGAAATCGTATTTTTCGGCGATTGCGATGTCTTTGATGACCTTGTTGGCGCGTTGAATGACCAACTGCAACTCTTCATTTTTCCGCGCATTCAGATCTTCCTGAAACTCCCGGCGCTTCCTTTGGAAGTCGCGATCTTGTTCAAGAATCTGCTTTTGACGCGATTGGCGTTGTGTCTCAGGCAGCGTGGGCGCTTCCTTCTCAAACTTGTCCGCCGACGTCTTGATGTTGTTGCCGAGGTCGACCAACTCTTTCTCGCGCTTGGAGAACTCCTGCTCCAGCTTGGTCTGAGCCGCCTTGGCGGTACTGGCTTCTTTCAGCACGCGCTCGGTACTGACAAATCCCAGACGAACCTCTTCGGCCTGAACCGCAACCGCCCCAGACAGTGCGATTGCCATGAGCGCATAACGAACAATGTGTTTCATTAAAAACTGGTCCCGATCTGAAATTGCATGTTTTGAATTCTATCGCCGTCAAACTTGCGCAAGGGCTTCGCAAATGCCAATCGCAGCGGGCCCACGGGCGAGATCCAACTGATACCCACGCCGGTGGATGCGCGAATCTCCGAGGAATTGGGGTTCACACCCGTACTGCCACCCACCATGCCTGCATCGACGAAGCCATACAGGCGCAGGGTGCGATCATTGCCCGCGCCCGGGAAAGGCGTCAGGATTTCTGCATTGGCATTGAATTTACTGGATCCGCCTAGGACGGTGCCGCCGGCATCTTGCGGGCCTAAACTGCCCTGTTCGAAGCCGCGTACAGAACCTAAACCGCCGCCGTAAAAATTCTTGAACACCGGGAACGATTTACCCCCCGAGGCCCTGCCAACGCCCAGCTCAGTATTAAATGCCGCCGTAAACTGCTTGGTCAAAGGAATGTACTGCTGAAACTGGTAAGTCGCCCGTGCGTAGCGCAAGTCACCGGCAAATGACCATTCAGCGTTGGCACGCTGGAAACGTCCACTGGTCGGCGCAAGGGAACTGTCCCGTGAATCACGTGCCCAACCCACGGTGAGCGGCAAAGAAGTGGTGGTGTAACCGTATTCTTCAGCGAAATTAAAGTAAGTCGTTGGCAACAAGGTGCCCGCCACAATGGTAGTCCGCTCCACACCAGCACCAAAAAAGACCGTATCGGTCTCGGAGAACGGCACACCAAAGCGCACACTTCCGCCAGAGGTCACCAACTGGTAATAACTTGGGTCCTGGTAAGGACGGTTGGTACGGTAATAAAGGTCGTAAGTTCTTGAGACACCATCCTCAGTGAAGTAGGGGTCTGTGGTATTGAACACGATCACTCGGTTCACTTTGCTGGTATTGACCTGCACGCCCAACGAGTTACCGGATCCAAACGCGTTTTCCTGCTTCAAGCCAAATGACAGGCCCAAACCGTCTCCACTGGAAAAACCGGCACCCAGACTCAGACTACCGGTCGGCTTTTCGGTCACATTGACGGTGAGGTCCACTTGATCGGGTGTACCAGGCACCTCCTGGGTTTCGATCGCGACTTCGCCAAAGTAGCCTAAGCGGTCCACCCGGTCGCGCGACAAACGAATCTTTTCACCGTCATACCAAGAAGATTCGAGCTGTCGAAACTCACGGCGCACCACCACGTCACGCGTGCGCGTGTTGCCAGCCACATTGATTTTGCGCACATAGGCGCGACGGGAGGGGTTGGCCTGCAATACCAAAGCCACCCGGCTATTGACTCGGTCAATGTCAGGCACAGATTCAACCCGCGCAAAGGCGTAGCCAAAATTGCCAAAATAGTCGGTAAACGCCTTGGTGGTTTTTGCCACATCATCGGCATTAAAGGCCTGTCCAGGTCGAATGCTTACCAAAGACTTGAACTCTTCGTCTTTACCCAGGTAATTGCCAGCCAACTTCACACTGCTCACTACAAAACGCTCGCCTTCAATCACATTGATGGTGATGCCAATATCGGTTTTGTTCGGCAATATTGCCACCTGCGTGGAGTCCACCTTGAACTCCAGATAACCACGGGTCAGGTAATAGGAGCGCAGCGTTTCCAGGTCGGCATTGAGTTTGGCTCGCGAATAGCGATTGGATTTGGTGTACCAACTCAGCCAACCGCCAGTATCCAGATCAAACAGCTTGCGCAGGGTGGACTCGTCAAAGACCTTGCTGCCCACGATGCGGATTTCACTGATTTTGGCGGGCTCACCTTCCGTCACCGTGAAAGTCAAATTCACACGGTTGCGCTCGATCGGCGTCACAGTGGTGACCACCTGTGCGGCATACAAACTGCGATTGATGTACTGGCGTTTGAGCTCCTGCTCGGCACGGTCAAGCAAGGCTTTGTCAAAGGGTTTGCCGTCACCCAACCCGATATCACGCAAGGACTTGACCAACACTTCTTTGTCAAACTCTTTGGTACCCACAAAATCAACAGCCGCCACCGTAGGGCGCTCTTCAACAACAACCACCAGAACATCTCCGCTGACCTCGATGCGAACATCTTTGAACAGACCCAGGCCAAAAAGCGCTCGAATGGCTGAAGAGCCTTTGTCGTCGTTGTAGGTGTCACCCACACGCACTGGCAGAGAAACAAACACCGTGCCAGGTTCAACCCGTTGCAAGCCCTCAATGCGGATATCCCGCACAGTAAAAGGTGTGACAGCCCAAGCAGATTGGGAGACCACAGCCAGTGAGGTCAGCGCAGAAAAAGCGATAAGTTGGAAACGATTCAATAGCATTTTTTGTTAACCAAGCATTCAAAAGAGGCACTCAAACGGCACCAAAGTTCAAGCAAAAAGACGGGAGATGTCGTTAAAGAGCGCTATCGACATCATGAGCATCAAAATGGCTATGCCACCTTGTTGAAACCAATGCATCCAGTTGTCGGGCACAGTGCGCCCGGTGATGCCTTCCCAAAGATAATACATCAGGTGCCCCCCGTCCAAAACGGGCAGCGGCAGAAGGTTAAGTACACCTAGACTGACACTGATTAATGCCAAAAAAATCATGTACTGGGTGAGGCCATAGCTGGCAGACTTGCCAGCATAGTCGGCGATGGTCAAGGGACCACTGAGATTTTTCAGGGAGGCTTCACCAACCAGCATTTTCCCCATCATTCTGAGTGTCAACGCAGACACCTCTACCGTTTTACCTGCCGCGCGCCACAAACCGCTGAAAAAGCCATAACGCACGTTGACCAGTTCAGGATTGCCACCCACGAAGGCGCCTATACGTCCCCAGGTTTGGCCAGCTTCGCTTACCAATTGCGGCGTGATACGCACCTCTAACGTACCGCCCGCTCGCAGCACCCGCCACAACTGCGCCGTTGGCGTCCCCGCCGCACCTGATTGTCGTATCCATTGACGAAGCTGCTGCCCGTCGACGACTGCCTGGCCGTCAACACTTTGGACCTCGTCACCTTCGCGCAAACCTCCTGTGGCCGCGGCACCGTCCGGCAAGATTTTCCCCATCACCGCTCGGCTAAACGGGGTCGCAATGCCAATGCGCGAAAACAACTCTGCATTCACCTCCGAGGGTGGCAACGCAGACAAGGCAATGTTCACTTCACGCACTGACGCTTCGTCTCGCAGCAGCTTCAGGCGCACATCACGGCCATCCAGGCTGCCCTGCGTCAACAGCCACCGGACATCCTCAAAGGACTGGACCTCGTCTAAAGCCCCCGCTTCAAAGCCGCCTTCAATGACCCGCTCGCCGCCACTAATACCGGCCTGGCTCGCCAGTGTGCCTGGCGAAGGCAAACTCAATACCGGCGCAGGAAGTTCAAGACCCATCCAATTGACGGTGGCGTACAACACCACGGCCAATAACAAATTGGCGACCGGACCTGCCGCAACAATCGCAGCGCGACGTCCCAGAGTCTGGTTGTTAAACGCCAAATGGCGCAACGCATTGGGCACGGGCGCTTCTCGTTCATCCAGCATCTTGACGTACCCACCCAAGGGAAACAAGGCCAAGACAAACTCCGTGCCAGACACTGGTGATTTCCAGGAAAAAATGGGTTTGCCAAACCCAATAGAAAATCGCAACACCTTAACGCCACACCCAACCGCCATCCGGTAATGCCCGTACTCGTGAACCGCAATCAAGAGGCCGATGGCAACAAGGAAAGCCGGCAAAGTCCACATGAAAGAGCCAATCAAAAAGGCGAAAGCCGGTTCAAACTGAGAACTGACAAACCGCCTGGGACGCAGCCGCACGGGCTTGGGCATCCAGTGCCAGCAAGTCTTCCAAGGACCCCACTGACGTGGGCAAGACCGCCGACAATGTCGCTAGGTTAACGGCATGGATCTGATCGAAGCGAATTCTGTGGCCGAGAAATGCCTCCACCGCAACCTCGTTGGCCGCATTCAGAACCGCCGGTGTGCCAGGTGCCGCGTTCAATACGTCCCAGGCCAGTGATAGACCGGGAAAGCGCTGAGCATGCCCGTGAGAAATTAGCGATTCAAAGGACATATCAGCCATTGCACTGAAATCCAGCGCGCTGGCTCCAGACTGCATCCGTCCAGGCCAGGACAAGCCATAGGCAATTGGAACTTTCATGTCTGGCGTACCCAATTGGGCCACCACTGAGTTGTCTTTGTACTGCACCATGGAATGGATCACGCTCTGGGGATGAATGACCACCTCGATCTTTTCTGGTGCCACACCAAACAAATATCGGGCCTCGATCACCTCCAAGGCCTTGTTCATCATGGTGGCAGAATCCACCGAAATTTTGCGCCCCATCACCCAGTTGGGGTGCGCACAGGCTTGATCGGGCGTGATTTGAGAAAAGGTTGCTGGATCACGCCTGCGGAACGGTCCACCCGAAGCCGTCAAAATAATTTTGTCGATCTGCTCAGGCCACAGCCGCTCATCGTCAGGAAGCGACTGAAAAACAGCCGAGTGCTCGCTGTCAATTGGCAACAGTTTGGCACCGCCTTGCTTGACCGCGCTCAGAAAATACTCGCCACCCACCACCAGTGCCTCTTTGTTAGCCAGCAATAGGCGCTTGCCAGCCTGCGCAGCTGCCAAACATGAAGCCAGACCAGCGGCGCCCACGATCGCCGCCATCACCGTGTCTACCGACGCATGTTCTGCGACCACGGTAATCGACTCGGCTCCACTGAGTACCTTCGTGGGCAAACTGAGGCTAGCGCACTTCTGGGACAGCACATGCGCTTGCGCATGATCAACCATGACCGCAAAACGAGGCCGGAACTGCACACACTGTGCCAATAGTTTGTCGGTCTGGGTGGACGCACTGAGTGCAAACACTTCAAACTGCTGCGGGTGCTGGGCGATCACCTCCAGGGTATTGACGCCAATCGAACCGGTGGACCCCAAAACAGCCACGCGTTGTCTTACCGAGTCTGGGTGATGGTTCATCCGTTTTTCCATGACGAGTAAAACAACATGGCCAGTGGCAATGTGGGCAACAACGCGTCAATGCGATCCAGCACGCCGCCATGACCTGGCAACAAACTGCTGCTGTCCTTGACACCTGCACTGCGCTTGACCAAGGATTCAAACAGGTCACCCAAGACACTCATGCCTGCCATGAACAGGGACACCCCAACCAGCACGATGCTCCCTTGCAGGCTGACCCGTGAGTAAAGGCTTGGCGAAGCCAGCGCCCAATTCTGGTCTACCTGCCGCCAAACAAAAGCCATCACGACCACGCTGGCCGCACCGCCCAATGCACCTTCCCAGCTTTTTCCCGGGCTGATCGATGCCGCCAGTTTTCGAGAAATGAAATGTCCGCCGAAGGTCCGACCGGCAAAATAGGCAGCGATATCAGCCACCCACACAAAGGCCAGCACCGACAGGAGAAAGTTGATTCCAATAACTTTCGCTTGTGCAATGGCCAACCAGGTAGTACACAGCCCGACCAGACCGATGCCCAAGCGCAGAGCCTTGGGATACGCCGTCCAAGCCGCAACACCACGCCACAACACCCAAGCACCGCCAAGGACCCACATCAATCCAGATACCATCCAGAGCGGTTTGAGGTCGGCTTGGTGAAGTTGGTATCTCCACAGCCCGGCACACGCAAGGGCACAGACACCCCCCGCAAACAGGGCCACGCCATCCGAAAAACCATTGACACTGGCCCACTCCCAGGAGGCACACGCAACAAATACCAGGGCAATCAGACAAAACGGCCAAGGGTCCTGGTAAAACAGTGCAGGCAACAAAATGGACAACAACACCAGGGCGGTAATAACGCGTTGCTTCAACATGCGGTCAGCCCTTGTTTGCCGGTGGGCCGGACGACCGAAGTTGATCGGGCGTTTTGCCAAACCGGCGCTCACGGGAGGCGTAGGTCGTCAGAGCCAAATCCAAGGCCACTTCATCAAAATCAGGCCAAAGGGTATCTGCAAACACAAACTCTGAGTAGGCAGACTGCCAAAGTAAAAAGTTGCTGATTCGCTGCTCACCACCAGTACGAATTACCAAATCCGGGTCTGCCACGTGGGACAAGGCCATGCACCGATCTAGATTCTGCTCGGTCATGGGTTCGCCTTGTTCAACAACTTTTTTTGCAGCCTGCGCGATGTCCCAACGGCCACCGTAGTTAAAACAAATATTGAAAATCAGCCGAGTGTTTGGGGCGGTCTGGGACTCCACCTGCTCAATGCCAGTCAAGACCCGCTTGGAAAGTCCCTGGCGTTCGCCAATGAAATGAAGCTGAACACCTTCTGCCATCAACTGAGGCAGTTCCCGCGACAGGCTGAACGCAAACAAGTCCATCAATCCGGTGACTTCGTCAGGTGGTCTCTGCCAGTTCTCGGAAGAAAAAGCAAACACGGTCAAGACGCGAATGCCACGCGCATCACACAGGCGCAAACAACGCCGCAAAGTCTCAACACCCTGTTTGTGACCGGCAATACGCGGTAAAAATCGCTTGGTCGCCCAACGGCCGTTGCCATCCATNNATCATGGCAATGTGACGGTCAGTCACTTTCTGGACATCAGCCTCACAGCGCTTTTGATCGTCCTCCGAAGCCAGTTTGTCTTTGACCAGCTTCTTGACTGCCTCATTGGCGTCGCGGCGCAAATTCCGAATGGCGATCTTGGCGCCTTCACCTTCACCCCGTACCACCTTGGTAAGTTCCCGGCGACGCTCTTCTGACATCGGCGGCATTGGTACACGGATCAAATCACCCATGGACACCGGGTTCAGTCCCAAATCGCTGTCGCGAATGGCTTTCTCGATTTTCGCGCCAAGGCCCTTTTCCCAGGGTTGAACACTGACGGTGCGCGCGTCTAGCAAAGACACATTGGCAACCTGCGAAACCGGAACCATCGAACCGTAGTAGTCCACATGCACGGTGTCCAAAATCGCCGGGTTGGCACGCCCGGTTCGAATCTTGGTCAGGTTGTTCTTGAACGACTCGATGGACTGGTCCATCTTGGACTCCGCATGACTTTTAATGTCAGCTATTGGCATAGTCACTCCTCAGACACGTTTCAAATGAATCAGACAGCACACCCTCAACGGGCTTGTGCGTAAACCAGCGTGCCTTCATCCTCACCCAAAACAACGCGCCGCAACGCACCTGGCTTGAAAATCGAAAAAACCTTGACAGGCAACTTTTGATCCCGGCACAAAGCAAAAGCCGTTGCGTCCATGATCCCCAAGTTTTGGGAGATCGCATCATCGAAGGAAATTTCTGTGTAGCGGGTCGCCTTCGGGTCCTTTTTTGGGTCGGCAGTGTACACACCATCGACCTTGGTGGCTTTCAAAACAATTTCTGCACCAATCTCTGCACCACGCAAGGCCGCTGCCGTGTCAGTCGTGAAAAAAGGATTGCCGGTACCTGCGGCAAAAATGACGACTTTGCCCTCTTCCAGGTACTGCA
>DFWT01000085.1 GCA_002381045.1 Rhodoferax sp. UBA4127 | reverse complement strand
CTTTCAGTCAAGCGGTGAGGCCTGGCGCCACATCGCTTGCTTCCCAAATTTCAATGGATTGACGCGCCTCATCCGGGCTGTGTCAGAGGAGTTGCGTCCATGCAAGAACCAATCCCAGGTGCTGCCCCCAATGCCGCAGCGCTCACTTTCGGCCCCTTAGGGCGCCAGTTGTTCAATGCGTCCAAAGTGTCAGCCATCGTGGGTGGCCTGATGTTTGTGGCGATTGTGATCATGAGCATCATCAGCATCGTCGGGCGCAAGCTGTGGTCTGCGCCGGTGCCGGGCGACGTAGAGATGCTTCAAATGGCCGCGGCTTTTGCATCAGCCAGCTTTTTTGCCTATTGCCATTTGAATGGTGGCGATGTCAAGGTGGACTTCTTCACCGCCCGGGCCAGTGCGGCCACGGTGCATCGGCTGGATGCTTTTGGTTCCTTGCTGGTGGGAGTGTTCGGCGCACTGATC
This sequence comes from Rhodoferax sp. UBA4127, assembly GCA_002381045.1. Classification (GTDB taxonomy): domain Bacteria; phylum Pseudomonadota; class Gammaproteobacteria; order Burkholderiales; family Burkholderiaceae_C; genus Rhodoferax. The sequence continues at coordinate 4,943 of DFWT01000085.1, read as the reverse complement.
ACCTGGCGTGCGGGTGTGGGTGCCCTGGCCATACGGACCGCTGGCGAGACCAGCATGATTCTGGGCTGGCCGGTATGGGTCGCCCAGATCTTGATGGTGCCGGGCTTTTTGTTGTTGGCGCTGGCGGGTTTCTACATGGTCGGTATTCACCTGCGCTTGAGCATGCAGCAGAGCGGGGAGAAAGCATGAGCGGTATTGCAACTGGGGGCATCATCTTTGCCTGCTTGATGGTCTTGTTGATGGCGCGTGTGCCCATCGGCATTGCCATGTTCACCATGGGTGCGGCCGGCTACGTCTACTTGACCGGTGGCGAGGTGATCCCCATTCTGAATTACCTCAAAAACCTTGCCTACGCCCGTTTGTCCAATTACGACATCGTTGTGATTCCGCTGTTTTTGCTGATGGGTCAATTCGCCACACATGGGGGTTTAAGCGCCGCGCTGTTCCGTTTTGTGGAAGCCTTCATGGGGCATATGAAGGGTGGTGTGGCGATGGCATCGGTGGGCGCCTGTGCCGGGTTTGGTGCCATTTGCGGCTCATCCCTGGCGACTGCGGCCACCATGGGCCAGGTGGCTTTGCCGGAACTCAAACGTTTTGGATACTCAGGCTCCTTGGCCACTGGCGCCCTGGCGGCAGGCGGCACGCTGGGCATCATGATTCCACCCTCGGTGCCGCTGGTCATCTACGCCATCCTGACGCAGGAGTCGATTGGCAAGCTGTTTATGGCAGCGGTGCTGCCCGGCATCATTGCCATGCTGGGTTACATGCTGGTGATCAAGATCATTGTCACGCTCAATCCAGATGCCGGTCCCGCAGGTCCGCGTTCCAGTTGGGCCAAACGCCTGAAAGCATTGGCCCAAGTCGCCCCGGTGCTGCTGGTGTTTGTGGTGGTGATTGTGGGCATCTACGGTGGCTGGGCTAACCCCACGGAAGCTGCCGCCATTGGTGCCGCCGCGTGTGGTGTGTTGGCCGTGGTGTCTGGTGGCATGCGTACGCGGGGTCTAATCGACAGCGCTTTGGGCACCGCGCAAGCCACGGCCATGATCTTCCTGGTGCTGTTGGGCGCAGACATGCTCAATACCGCCCTGGCCCTGTCGCAGATGCCCGTGGAGTTGGCAGCCTGGGTGCAGGCAAAGCAGTTCAGCCCAATGCTGGTGATGATCGCCATCTTGCTGATCTACATCTTTTTGGGCTGTGTGATGGACAGCCTGGCCATGATTTTGCTGACCATACCGATCTTCTACCCGGTCGTCATGGGCTTGGACTTCTATGGGATGGGCGACACCGACAAGAGCGTCTGGTTTGGCATCTTGGCGCTCATGGTGGTGGAAATTGGCCTGGTGCATCCACCCGTGGGCATGAATGTGTTCATCATTAACCGCTTAGCGCGTGATGTGCCTCTGGTTGAAACCTTCAAGGGCGTGATGCCGTTCCTGGCCTCGGACTTTATCCGCATTGGTTTCCTGCTGGCCTTCCCCTCCATTTCATTGGTGTTGGTTCACACCTTTGGCGGCTGACCTACAGCTTTCCCCCATCCTTTGATAGAAAGCCCCGAGCCATGATCATCGACTGCCACGGCCACTACACCACCGCACCCAAGGCGCTGGAAACCTGGCGTAACCAGCAGATTGCTGGCATCAAAGACCCAAGCGCTCGCCCCAAAGTGGCGGATCTCAAAATCAGCGACGACGAGTTGCGGGAAAGTATCGAGACCAACCAATTGCGATTGATGCGCGAGCGTGGTTCGGACCTGACCCTGTTCAGCCCGCGCGCCAGTTTCATGGCACACCACATTGGCGACTTCAATGTGTCGAGCACCTGGGCCGCCATCTGCAACGAGCTGTGCTTTCGAGTCAGTCAACTCTTTCCACAGCATTTTGTGCCGGTGGCGATGCTGCCGCAAAGCCCTGGTGTGGACCCCGCCACCTGTATCCCTGAGCTGGAGAAGTGTGTCAAGGAATACGGCAATGTCGGCATCAACCTGAACCCCGACCCGAGTGGTGGCCACTGGACATCGCCACCACTATCCGATCGCGCCTGGTATCCCGTCTACGAGAAGATGGTCGAGTTCGGCATTCCCGCCATGATTCACGTCAGCACCAGTTGCAACGCCTGCTTTCACACCACTGGTGCGCACTACCTGAACGCGGATACCACGGCATTCATGCAGTGCCTGACCAGCGACTTGTTCAAGGAATTTCCGACGCTCAAGTTCCTGATCCCGCACGGTGGCGGCGCAGTCCCTTACCACTGGGGACGTTTCCGCGGTCTGGCACAAGAGTTGAAAAAGCCGCTGCTGTCAGAGCACCTGCTGAACAACATCTTCTTTGACACCTGCGTCTACCACCAGCCGGGCATTGACTTACTCAACACCGTGATCCCGGTAAAGAACGTGTTGTTTGCCAGCGAAATGATTGGTGCGGTGCGGGGTGTCGATCCTGAGACCGGTCATTATTTCGATGACACCAAGCGCTACATCGAGGCCAGCAAAATTTTGAGTGATGCGGATCGCCAGCAGATTTATGAAGGCAATGCGAGGCGAGTGTTCCCGCGGCTCGATGCCTTCCTCACAGCCAGGCAAACCAGCTGAAACGCGTTCCTCCCTGCCCGTGTTTTAACCCTTTCAGGTGCACACCATGTCTAGCCCTCAAGCGCCCCAAGACGAATCTGCCAATGCGCCGATCGAAAATTTCTCGCATTGCCACGACGGCATCCTCAGCCACCTGAAAAACATGGCTGAACTGCCGGAGTTGGCGGTTGCCGCTGAGCGTGCTCGCAAAGTGGCCGATGACACCCGTCACTTCTTTCGCAATGTGATCTACAACCACCACGACGAAGAAGAGAGGGTGCTATTTGAGGCCGTGTTGACCAGCGCGACTGAAGGTGAAGAACTGGCCAGGGTCAAATCGATCACCGACCGGCTCACCCGTGAGCACCGCGCTGTCGAAGCCATGTACACCCGACTGGAGCCTGAACTGAAAAAAATGGCCAAGGGCCAGGCTTGTCATATCGACCTAGCAGCGATCGACACCCTGGTGCGCGAATACCGAGCCCATGCGGCGTTTGAAGAGGCCGAGTTTTTGCCTTTGTCCCAAACCATTCTGAGCCGCAACAGCAACCACATGGCTGCGCTGGGTTTGTCTTTGCATGTGCGGCATGTCAACCTGTCCGCATCACCCACCTGAATCGGAGAAACCCATGAACAACCTTGGCATCGTCAAACGCAACATCACGCGTGCTGACCGGGCAGCGGTGGAAAAACTGTCCCGCTTTGGTGTGGCCACCATCCACGAGGCCATGGGCCGTGTTGGTCTCATGAAACCCTACATGCGGCCCATCTACGCCGATGCACGCATCTGCGGCACCGCCGTGACCGTGTTGCTTCAGCCAGGTGACAACTGGATGATGCACGTGGCGGCAGAGCAATTGAAGCCGGGTGATGTGGTGGTGGCGGCTTGCACCACCGACAACGCCGACGGTTTTTTTGGGGATCTGCTGGCCACATCCTTCAAGGCCCGTGGTGCGGTTGGTCTGATCATTGATGGCGGTGTGCGCGATGTGAAAGACCTTACCGAGATGAATTTTCCTGTGTTCTCCAAGGCCATCCATGCCAAGGGCACGATCAAGGCCACCCTCGGCTCAGTCAACGTGCCGGTGGTTTGCGCGGGCGCCCAAGTGAGCCCGGGCGACGTGGTCATTGCCGACATTGACGGCGTGGTGGTGGTACCCGCCGCTGTGGCGCAGCAAGTGGCCGATGCTGCTGAAGCCCGCGAAGCCAACGAAGGTGCCAAGCGCGCCATCTTTGCCTCTGGTGTGTTGGGCTTAGACTATTACAAAATGCGTGAGGGCCTGGAAAAAGCCGGGCTGCGATATGTGGACTGAGCAATCCACGACGCAAATGACGTTCACCAAAACCCCTGGTTGGCTGGATTGGTATGCCGACCCAAGCCGACCCCGCTTCAAACTGCCCGCAGGCAGCGTGGACGCACACTGCCATGTGTTTGGTCCAGGGGCTGAATTTCCCTACGCACCCGAGCGCAAATACACGCCGTGTGATGCATCCAAAGCCCAGCTGTTTGCCCTGCGTGACCACTTGGGTTTTGAGAAAAACGTGATCGTGCAGGCCACCTGCCACGGAGCCGACAACCGTGCCATGGTCGATGCGTTGGTTCATAGCAAAGGCAAGGCGCGCGGTGTGGCGACTGTTAAGCGCAGCGTGAGTGATGCCGAGCTTCAAGCCATGCACGACGCAGGGGTACGGGGTGTGCGCTTCAACTTTGTCAAACGTCTGGTGGACTTCACGCCGAAGGACGAGTTGATGGAGATTGCCGCCCGTATTAAGTCCCTGGGCTGGCATGTGGTGATCTACTTTGAGGCCGTGGACCTGCCTGAGTTGTGGGATTTTTTCACGGCACTGCCCACCACCGTGGTGGTTGACCACATGGGCCGCCCTGATGTGGCCCTGCCGGTGAACGGTCCGCAATTTGCACTGTTTCAGAAGTTCATGCGCGAGCACACCAACGTCTGGAGCAAGGTGAGCTGCCCCGAGCGGCTGAGCGTGACCGGCCCGCCCGCCCTTCCTGGGCAGGTGGGCGGCGAACTGGCGCCTTACCGCGACGTGGTGCCCTTCGCGCGCCGCATCGTCGAGACCTTTCCCGACCGTGTACTCTGGGGCACCGACTGGCCGCACCCCAACCTGAAGGACCACATGCCCGACGACGGCCTNNCGATCTTCGACGCCGAACAGTCGCGCAAGGGATACCACCTCAACCAGTTCTGCATGAGCCTGATGAAGGCCGAGAACCGCGCCCGCTTCAAGGCCAACGAACGCGCGTATCTGGACGAGTGGCCGATGACCGAGGAACAGAAGCAGGCCGTGCTGGCACGCGACCTCAACTGGTGCATGTCCACCGGCGGCAATATCTATTTCCTGGCCAAGATCG
>DFWT01000264.1:5297-12339 GCA_002381045.1 Rhodoferax sp. UBA4127 | reverse complement strand
GCGTTCGCAAATGACGGGTGTGCCTGTGCGTTGGCAACCCACTGCCACCGGTTTTGTGTTTACCGGCCTGCGACCCCAAACCGGTGGTGAAGCCGAGTTGCCCCAAGTTTGGTTAAACGACGACACCCGAGCGGCGGTGGAGACCTCGCCTGTCCCACAACCAGGTCAACTCCAAGGCTTGCTCTTGGGCCCAGAGCCCATCATTGAGGCGCAGTCAGTGCTGCTGTTTTCTGCCAACCAGCCCGAGCAGCGCATCCGCTTGGCGACCGATGGTGTCCGGCCCTTTGCCGAACCCACCCAGCCATGAGCACGCGACGTCACCAATTTGGATTCACGCTGGTGGAGGTGATGGTGGCTCTGGCCATTGTGGGCATTGCCTTGACAGCGGGTTTGCAAGCGACAGCCGCCATCACCCGCCAGGCGCAGCGCCAGTCTGATATGTTGCTGGCCCAACTCTGCGCTGAGAATGAATTGGTCAAATTGCGGCTGGCCCGTCAATTGCCCGGTGTCGGGGACGCGCAGGTCGCCTGCGAGCAGGCCGGACGAAGCCTGACGGTGACGGTGGTGGTGCGCCCCACACCCAACCCGAACTTCCGGCGGGTTGATGCGCAGGTGCGTGACGCAGAAACACCCATCTGGCGCATCAGTACCGTGGTGGGGCAGTACTGACATGTCCGTTGCGATGTTTGAGCTTACCTTGTCTCGACGACCACCTGCCAGGGTGCGCGGCTTCACGCTTATTGAGCTGTTGGTGGCCATTGGGGTGCTGGCCCTGATGGCGGTGCTGACTTGGCGTGGTCTGGACGGCATCAGCCGCGCGCAAGGGCAGTTGCAGCAGCGCAGTGATGAGGTGCAAACCCTGCAAGCCACGCTGGGCCAATGGACCGCTGACCTGGATGCGCTGGCCGAACAACCCAACTGGAAAAGTCTGGACTGGGATGGGCGCAGCATGCGTTTGCTGCGATATGACAGCAGCGCCAACGCCGACGGCTTGCGTGTGGTGGCCTGGGTGCGCCGTGGTGTGGGTGGTGCGGCGCAATGGGTACGCTGGCAGTCGGGCGTCATGACCACCCGTCCGCAGCTTGAGTTGGCTTGGTTGAATGCGCAGCGCTGGGCGCAAACACCGAGCCCGGAGGATTCGGCGCGCGAGGTGAAAACCATTGCCTTGGAGGACTGGCAAATCTTCTACTACCGTGGCAACGCCTGGACCAACCCGTTGTCCAGCGCGGGTACCAGCACGGCTGCTGCTGCGCCGGCGCCTGCGGCCACCGCCAGCGATGCTGCGCCAGCGCCAGCCACACCCGCCAAACAGGAACCTTTGCCCGACGGCGTGCGTCTGGTGTTGACCTTGCCAGACGGGCAGGCCCTCAGCGGCACCCTGACCCGCGACTGGGTTCGCCCAGTGTTGGGTGGTGCGCCATGATGCAAATGCGTGTTCGCCGCAGCAGGCATTCCCGTGCCCAGCGCGGCGCGGCGATTTTGATGGCGATGCTCACCGTGGTGCTGGTGGCCACGCTGGCCTCAGCAATGCTATGGCAACAGTGGCGCCAGGTTGAAATTGAATCTGCGCAGCGTGCCCGAGTGCAGTCCCAATGGATATTGACGGGTGCGCTGGACTGGGCCCGTTTGATTCTGCGTGAGGACGGCCGCCAAGGTGGCTCCGACAATTTGACCGAACCCTGGGCCGTGCCGCTGGCCCCGGCGCGCCTGTCCACCTTTTTGGCGGCCCAGCAAGGGCAGGCAACGGTGGGTGATGACGATGACCCCAGCCAGGAGGCTTTTTTGTCCGGCAATATTCAGGACTTGCAATCACGCCTGAACCTCACCAATTTGCTTGAAGGTGACAAAATTCATGCACCCACCCGAGCGGTCTGGGCTCGGCTATTCAAACAACTGAATTTGCCCGAGGCTGAACTCGATGCGCTGACCGAGCAGCTGTTGTTAGCCGCAGCTGCTGGTGGCGCCGCGCCAAAAATTCCCTCCAGCAATGGCCCCGGCGCATTTCAAACACCACTGATGCCGAGCAGCGTGGCCGAGTTGGGATGGCTGGGCCTGCCAGCCGCGACGGTGAGAGCGATTGCGCCCTACGTCACGCTGCTGCCGGTGCGCACCGTTGTCAACCTGAATACCGCCCAGTTGGATGTGCTGGTGGCGAGTGTGCCCAACCTGACACCAGCCCAAGCGCGCCAGTTGATTCAGTCGCGTGCCACCCAGCCCTTGGAGACTCTGATGGACGCCTTGCTTGTGGTGACCGACCCCAAGGTGAAATTTGATCCGGCAGAGCAGGGCGTGGCGTCGCGCTTCTTCAGCGTCACCGGTCAGCTGCGGGTTGGCAGCAACACGGTGGAAGAACAATCCATGCTGCAGCGTGATGGTCGGGTAGTGAAAACCTTGAGTCGAAAACGTGGCGTGGTCATGCTGCCACAGGCGGGGTCCACCCTACAATGAAACGCTAAGCTGACCATGTCCACTCTGATCATTACGCTCCCCCACAATGGCGTCGATTCCACCGCTCGGCTGGAATACGTGCTTAGCACCGACGGCCTGTCGGTTGCCACCCATGACATGGTGGGTTTGGGGCTGTTGCCGAAATCGCAAGACGAGGTTGTGGTTGTGGTGCCAGCGCAGTTGCTGTCTTGGCATCGGGTCAGTTTGCCGCCCGGCAGCCTACCGCGTGGTATCTCTGGCGAGCGTGCCACTGCTCGATTGCGTTCCATTCTTGACGGTTTGCTTGAAGACGACTTGCTTGATGAGCCAGCACAAATGCACCTGGCCTTGCAGCCGCAGGTAAATGCTGACGCGGCTGCTTGGGTTGCTGCGTGTGACCGCAGTTGGCTGAGCGCGGCTTTGAACGCCTTGGCAGACGCGGGCCTGCAAGTGCGCCGCGTGGTGCCTGAATTCACGCCCGAGTCACTGGGTAATAGTGTGGTGATTGGCGGTGATCCAGATCATGCCTGGTTGGCCGGCTTGCTGCGTTCTGCCAACCCGGGGGGTGACGCAGCGCAGGTCGAGGCTCCGGTCGGTTTGCTGGTGTGTGCTTTGAACGCGGGTACGTTTGATCGGGTGAAGCCCGTGGCTGACGGTGCTGACGCTGAGCAACTTCTGGTGCTGGCCGAGCCTGCGGTGGCCGCGTTGGCCGAGCAACTTTGCAAGCGTCCGGTGGTGCTGCAGCAGCGCGCTGATCGCTTGCTTGTGGCCTCGCAGTCGCTTTGGAATCTGGCTCAGTTCGAGCTGGCCAACATGGCCCGCAGCCGCCAGTGGTCGGGTGTGATGTTGTCCGCCAAATCCTTCCTCCATGCACCGCAGTGGCGTGCGGCGCGCTGGGCTTTGGTGTTGGTGGTGATGGTGAATCTGATTGGCTTGAATGTGTTTGCCTTGCGAGAACAAAGCAACCTGGCTGAGAAGCGCAGGGCGGTCAACGCCGTGCTCTCCGAGACTTTTCCGCGCATTCCGGTGGTGGTCGACGCACCGTTGCAGATGGCGCGCGAAGTAGCGGCCTTGCGTCGCAGCAGCGGGCAGGTTTCGGCCTCGGATCTGGAGAGTTTGCTGGGTGCGCTGGCAAGTTCTGCCCCGCCCACCCACACATTGACTGGCATCGACTATGAGGCGAACCAGCTGCGTGCGAAAGGGGTTGGTGGGGTGGATGCGGTGGCAGTCAGTGGCAGTCTCAAAAACGCAGGCGTAAATGCGTCATTCCAAGGTGACCTGTGGCTGATTTCAGCGGGGTCACAACCATGAGCATGATCGCCCCAGTGCAGCAACTTTGGCAACGCGCTTCAAAGCGTGAGCAGCGTCTGTTGAGTCTCGCCGCTGCCGTCGTGGTTGTGGGACTGATTTGGTGGGTGGGTATGGCACCGGCGCTGAAAGTCATCAAGACCGCACCGGCACAGCACTTGGCGCTGGACGCGCAGTTGCAAACCATGAAGCAGTTGCAGGCGCAGGCCAAAGACTTGCGTGCCCAGGCGCCTTTGACGGCCGAGGCTGCGCGCGCCGCCCTGGAGCAGTCTCTCAAATCCTTGGGCGCCGGCGCGCAGATGGCCGTCCAGGCGGAGCGGGTCACCGTCACCTTGAAAGATGTCGCACCCGATTTGCTGGCCCAATGGCTGGTCGCAGCCCGTCAAAACGCCCGCATGGCACCCAAAGAAGCGCACCTCAAACGCAATGACAAGGGTGGCTGGGATGGCACGATAGTGCTGCAGTTGCCTGGCGCGAGTTGATCAACCATGGCACGAATTCCTTCACCAGCAAATCGGACCCCTTGGGCATGGGCTTGGGGCGGGGTGTTGGTGGGCCTGTTGTTGGCCAGTTTGATGTTTGCACCGGCGCGCTGGTTGGCTGGTGTGGTGAATCAACGCAGTGAGGGTCGCGTGCTGTTGGACGATGCTCGTGGCACGGTATGGGATGGCTCGGCGGTATTAAGTTTGACTGGCGGCGCTGGCAGTCTGGACGCTGCCACGTTGCCGTCGCGCTTGGGCTGGCAACTGCAACCCACCTGGAGCGGGCTGCAATTGCGGCTCACCGCACCTTGCTGCATTGCACAGCCCTGGGCTTGGCAACTGCGGCCGCAGTGGGGCGGAGCAACCCTCAGCGTGTCGGATACACCATCAGTGTGGCCGGCACAGTTGCTCAGTGGCTTGGGCACCCCCTTCAACACCTTGGCATTCCAGGGCCCGCTGGCATTGAACACCACCGGTTTCAGTGTGGCCTGGTTGGCCGGTCGCATGCAGGTAAAAGGCGGGCTTCGGCTTGACGCGCAATCTTTGTCATCGCGCTTGTCTACCGTGAGCCCCATGGGAAGTTACCGACTGGCCTTGGTGGGTGGCGCCACACCCGGGCTGCAACTGGACACACTGAGCGGGCCATTGCAACTGTCTGGTCGTGGCCAGTGGGTCGGGGGTAAGTTGCAGTTTAATGGCGAGGCCACCAGCGCGGCAGAGCACCAAAGCGCGCTGTCCAACCTACTCAACATCATTGGTCGCCGCGACGGCGCGCGTTCTGTCATCAAGCTGGGTTAGTCAGATTGGGTATGCATATGAAAACGCCACGATTCATCTTTTCCTGTAACGCTATTTATTCAATAGCTGTAGGCGCTTTATTAACGGGGACTACAAGTCTATTTCCCTTAGAGTCTGTGGCACGAACTGCGGCCGCCCCGACGGTGGCACCGGTTAAAGCGGGCGAGCCAGTCACGCTGAATTTTCAGAATGCCGACATTGAAGCCGTGGCCCGCACCTTTGCCACCATCACGGGGCGCAACGTTGTGGTGGACCCACGCGTCAAAGGCACCATCACGCTGGTCAGCGACAAACCGGTAAGCCGGGTTGCAGCCATGAACCAGTTTCTGGCCGCGCTGCGCCAGCAGGGCTTCACCATTGTGGAAACCGCCGGTCTGTACAAGGTGGTGCCCGAGGCCGAGGCCAAGATGCTCAGCGCCGACGTGATGGTGCAAGACGGCGACGAACAAATGGTGCCCGCTGGCAACCAGATTGCCACCCAAATCTTCAAGCTCAACCACGAGTCGGCCAACAACCTGGTGCCGGTGTTGCGCCCCTTGATCAGCCCCAACAACACCATCAANNATCACCGACTACGGCGACAACCTGCGCCGCCTGGCCCGCATCATTGCGGCAATGGACGTGGCCAACGCCACCGACGTGGAAGTGATACCGCTGAAGCATGCGGTGGCGATTGACCTGGCACCGCTGCTGCTGCGTTTGATGGGCAGCAGCGCTGCCGGTGCCCCCGCGGGCACCGCCGACACCTCGTTCAAGACCACGGTGCTGGCTGAGGCGCGTGCTAACGCGCTGATCGTGCGCGCCGGCAACGGTGCCCAAATGGCCTTGCTGCGCTCGTTGATTCAAAAGCTCGACCAGCCCGATGCCACTGGCAACAATGGCTCGGCCGGCAACATCCATGTGGTTTACCTGAAGAACGCCGATGCCATCAAGCTGGCCACCACCTTACGTGCTGCCGTCAGCGGCAATGTGACAGCCAGCGCCGCACCTGGGGGGACCCCTGGTGCCACGGCCGCACCAGCCGCAAGCACCGGTGGGCAGATCCAGGCCGACGCGGCGACCAATGCACTCATCATCACCGCGCCAGACCCGCAGTACAAACAACTTCGCGCGGTGATTGACCAGCTCGATGGTCGGCGAGCCCAGGTGTTTGTGGAAAGCCTGATTGCCGAGGTCAGTGTTGACAAGGCCGCAGAGTTTGGTATCCAGTGGCAAGGTGCCTTGGGCAGCGCCGGTGACGGCGTCATTGGCTTGCTGGGCACCAACTTTGGCAGCGGTGGCAAGAACATCATCAACCTGGCTACCGGGGCGGCCAGTGGCACGGTGACACCTGCGCGTGGCCTGAACGTTGGTGCGGCACCGCGCACCAATGGCGTCTACGTGCTGGGCTTCCTGGCACGCTTTCTGGAAGATTCGGGCAGTGGCAATGTGCTCTCCACACCCAACTTGCTGACGCTGGATAACGAAGAGGCCAAGATTGTGATTGGCCAAAATGTGCCTTTTCCTACTGGCCAGTTCACCAACACCGGCAGCAGCACCGGCTCAGTGAGCCCGTTCACGACATTTGAGCGCAAGGACGTCGGCCTGACGCTCAAGGTCAAGCCGCAAATCAGCGANNCATCGTGGTGCTGGGCGGCCTGCTGCAAGACGAATACGCCGGCAACCAGGAGAAGGTGCCCGGCCTGGGTGATGTGCCCTTTTTTGGCAACCTGTTCAAGGGCGAAACTCGAAGCCGCAAAAAAACTAACCTGATGGTGTTTTTGCGCCCGGTGGTGGTGCGTGATGCCCGTGACACTGAGCGCCTGTCGCTTGACCGCTACGATCTGATGCGCTCTGGCCTCAAAGACAACCAGCCTGAGCCTAGCAGTCTGGTGCCAGTGAATGAATCGCCCACATTGCCTGCGCCACCACTGCCCAAGAGACTTAGCACGCCCACACTACCGCCCAATACCGCGCCTCTCATTACGCCGCAGGTCGCGCCCGCCACCAAGTAAGCCAGCGCAGCCCACCATGCGTTACCCCTTGCC
>DFWT01000264.1:0-5181 GCA_002381045.1 Rhodoferax sp. UBA4127 | reverse complement strand
CGCATGCTCAATGCGCTGCTGACACAAGCCGCGCGCGACGGTGCGAGCGACATTCACATCGAGCCCTATGAGCGTCATTCGTGCGTGCGCTTTCGGGTGGATGGCACCATGCGCGAAGTGGTGCAACCGAATCGCGCCTTGCATGCGGCACTGATTTCGCGCCTGAAGATCATGGCTGAGTTGGACATTGCCGAACGCCGTATGCCGCAAGACGGCCGCATCAGCCTGCGCATTGGCACCCGTGCGGTGGATGTGCGGGTCAGCACCCTGCCCAGTGCCTACGGAGAACGCGCCGTGTTGCGCCTGCTGGACAAGTCTGAAGGCCGATTGAGCCTGGAAGCCTTGGGAATGCAGGGCGAGGTGCTACAACAATTTGAGCGTCTGGTGACCCAGCCGCACGGCATTGTGCTGGTGACCGGCCCCACCGGTTCTGGTAAAACCACCACGCTGTACGCGGCGCTGGCCCGGCTGGATGCCAGCCAAAGCAACATCATGACGGTGGAAGACCCGATTGAATACGAGCTCTCGGGCATTGGCCAGACGCAGGTGAACCCGAAGATTGATCTGGACTTTGCCAAGGCCTTGCGCGCCATCCTGCGCCAAGACCCGGATGTGATCATGATCGGCGAAATCCGCGATTTCGAGACCGCGCAGATCGCCATCCAGGCCTCACTCACCGGCCACCTGGTGCTGGCCACCTTGCACACCAACGACGCGGTCAGCGCCGTAACCCGGCTCACCGACATGGGTGTCGAACCCTTTCTGTTAAGTTCGAGTTTGCTCGGAGTGTTGGCTCAGCGCCTGGTGCGCAAGCTGTGCCCCGAGTGCAAGTTGGGGCCGGATCCCTCAACCAAGACCTACCACCCGGTCGGCTGCGAAGTCTGCGGCCGCAGCGGCTACAAAGGCCGCACGGGCATCTACGAACTGCTCACCACCAATGACCAGGTCCGTGCCCTGATCCACAGCCGCGCGGCCGAAAGCCAGCTGTTGGCAGCAGCCGAGTCGGCGGGGTTAATGTCGATGCGTGCCGATGGCGAGCGTCTGGTGCGCTTGGGCATCACCTCGCGTGAAGAGTTGTTGCGCGTCACGCGCGACTGACCCGCCGTTGCCACGCAGGGATTTCAGGGTCACGCATGCCGGTCTATTCCTTTGAAGCCATCAGCAGCGCCGGTGACACCCGCAAGGGCGTGATCGACGCCGACTCGGCCAAAGCCGCCCGCGCGCAGCTGCGCAGCCAGGCGCTGGTGCCGCTCAAGGTGGAGCCAGTCAGCGCGCAAAACCCGTCCGTTGGCAATGCAGCATCTGGTTCGAGCGGGTTCTTTCGCAAGCGTGTGTTTGGTGCCACTGCACTTGCAGTTTGGACACGTCAACTGGCGGGCTTGGTGTCTTCTGGCTTGCCGCTGGAACGCGCCCTCACTTCCCTGTCGGATGAAGCCGAAAAAGCGCCTGAACGTGAACTGGTGGCCACCCTGCGTGCCGAGGTCAATGGGGGGTCGAGCTTTGCCAAAGCGCTATCTCAGCACCCACGTGAGTTTTCGGACATCTATGTGGCGGTGATTGGTGCCGGTGAACAAAGCGGTAACTTGGGCCTGGTGCTGGAGCGCCTGGCTGATGATCTGGAAGAGCAGCAGGCGCTTAAATCCAAGCTGATTGGCGCGGCGCTTTACCCAGCCATTGTTTCGCTGGTGGCAGTGGTCATCGTGTTGTTTTTGGTGACCTATGTGGTGCCGCAAGTGGCGCATGTGTTTGCCGGCAGCAAGCGCGCTTTGCCGGTGCTAACCGTGCTCATGATCGGCTTGAGCGACTTTGTCAGAACCTACGGCTGGTTGATGCTGCTTGCTCTTATTTTTGGAGCTGTTTGCGCCCGTATTGCCTTGGCTAACCCTCAAATTCATGAAAAGTTTGACGCCGCCTGGCTGAACCTGCCCATCATCGGCAGGCTGTCCCGCAGCTACAACGCAGCCCGTTTTGCCAGCACCTTGGCCATGCTGGCGGCGGCGGGCGTGCCGATTTTGAAAGCGCTGCAAGCCGCGTCAGAAACCCTGTCCAACCGCGCCATGCGCAGCGACGCCCAAGATGCGTTGGTGCTGGTGCGTGAAGGTGCGCCACTGGCGTCGGCCTTGGCGCAAAAGAAGCGCTTTCCTGGGTTGCTGGCCATGTTCGCGCGTCTGGGTGAACAAACCGGCCAGTTGCCAGTGATGTTGCAGCGCGCGGCCAAACAACTCAGCACCGAGGTGCAGCGCCGCGCCATGCAATTCGCCACCATCCTGGAGCCCCTGCTGATCGTGGTGATGGGCTTGGTGGTGATGCTGATTGTGCTGGCGGTGTTGATGCCGATCATCCAGCTCAATCAGTTGGTGCGGTAGTGGCGCCGGGAATTGTTCGATAAATTGGCCTGTAGCCCTTATCTAATAATCGTCATTAGCTTCAAAATACATAGCTACCAATCCACCAGACTCAGGCCCACACTCAGCACGGTGCGGTGGCGGTTGTAGTCAATCAACGAATCTCCGTAGCCTGAGAACAGTTGCGTGTGCAATTGCAGGCCACCGGGTTTGCCGCTGCCATCGGTGTCGTTGAGCGTGTGCAGCCATTCCAGCCGGGCAGAACCATTGGCTTGGGCGCGCAAAGAGTGCCGCAGGGTCAGAGACCAAGTATTGGCTGCGCTGGGCGACCAAGTACCAGTCAACTCACCGCGGCCAATCAGGTCGCTGATCTCGGGGTTGTCATCGTCGTTGTTCTTCTCAGCCAGGCGGTACCACAGCTTGCCGGTCAGCCGCCATGCTGCGCCGTTTTCCAGCCCGGCCATCAGGATGTTGCGATTCCAGCTTCTGGACAGGGGCAACGGCTGGCCGTTGGACTGGTGGTTGAGTGCCAGCCCCGCGTAACGCATGCGCCAGCCGCCTGGCAGGTTCAGATCAGCGGGGTAGATGTACATCAGCTCCGGTTCGTGGTCCGTGGTGCGAAACGGGCGGGACAGGTCACCGCTGAAGATCTGCCAGTTGGACTGCTGGGTGTAGCCAAACCACAGCGAGTCGCGTTTGAGCTGCTGATTCTGTGTCAGCAGACCCTGGGCAATCTTGGTGCGTACCGAGAGTTGGATACGTGTCTCGGTGGTGCTGAACGCGGTAATGCTGGCAGCGCGGTGGTCTGGCAGCGACGAGTCAGGCTGGGTGTTGACGCTGTCTGAGCCCAGCACCGACAAGCTGATGGGTTTGTAGCCCCGGATGCCAAAGGTGCCACAGTCGCTACCGGCTTCCAATTCCCAAAAACGTGACAGTTCCGAGAAACGCGGGTTCTTGCAGTTGTGCGCTTCCGGGGCTGTCATGGTGATGATGACTGGCGCGACAGCAGGCGCGGTAGAGGGTGCTGAAACTTGTGGTGCCGGGGTAACTGCTGGCAAGTTGCTCTGTTGCTGGGTTGCCCAGGCATCAAAGCAGCGCAAACGCGCAATGTCGTCTGTGGTGGCCTTGCACTGCAACCAGCCGTCGGCAGGTGACGAGGCCAATGGATCTATGGATATTTGGCCATTAGCCCAGGTGGATAAAGCGCTACCAGCTACAAAAACAAGAGTAAATTTGAAATTCATAGTGGCTTCAATGGCTGTTGGCCAGTCGCGTGATGGCCTGATGGCGCTGGCTACTTGGTGGCTACGCGGGAACAAAAAAGCTCACTGCCGTTTTGACAGTGAGCTTTCCTTGTGAAACCTGGTGGGAACTGAGAGATTCGAACTCTCGACCTACGGATTAAGAGTCCGAAATATTGGACTTATGTGAATTTATATGGACTGGCAACGAGTTCATAAGCCATTGATTTGTAATGAATTGTTGTCCATAATAGTCCGTAGGTGAACATTGCCATCTAGAAATATTCTGGCAATATTCTGGCAACGGCTGACTTACGGATTATGAACATGGCAACAACCCCAGCATTCAAAACCAACGGGCAAATCATCAATGAAATGCCAATCGGAAAGTTTTTCACGCTAGAAAAAGTTACACCAATCGGCGCACTGCAGGTGCGCAAGCAGGCAAGCGCAGGCGTATCTCTTTACTGGCGCTACAGCATTGGCAATGTCAGTGAGAGAGTGTTGATCGGTGTCTATGACTCTGGCGCACCACCAAAAAGCTTGCAACCTACAAAAAAGGGTTACTCCATCGCGGCAGCCGTCCATGCTGCACAGGTGTTGGCTCTGGCACATCATTCAAACCGGGCAATTGGGGGTCGCCCTGCCATGGTGAAAGCAACTGCTGCTGCCGCCAAACAGGCTGCCGCAACCAAGGTCGAGGCCTCGAAGCAAACCCTGCAACGCCTGCTTGATCAATATTGCGATCACCTTGAATCCCTGGGACGAATGTCTCACAAAGATGCTCGGAGCATTTTTGCCCTGCACGTAACTGAGCCTTGGCCCAAAATCGTCAATCTTCCGGCCAATCAAGTGACCGGCGAACAGGTTGCCGACATGATGCGCCGGGTGTTGGAGTTGGGCAAGGGTCGCACAGCCAACAAACTGCGAAGCTACATCCGTGCTGCCTACCAAACTGCACGGGCATCGCGATCAAAAGCAAGCATCCCAGTGGCCTTCAAGTTATTCAACGTGGTGAACAACCCTGCTGCCGATACAGAGCCTGATGAGAGCCAGAACAAGGCTGACAAGCACCCCCTATCCCTGCCTGAGCTTCGTGCCTATTGGAAAGCCATCAAAGAAATCCCTGCCTTCAAGGGGGCCATCCTTCGCCTTCATTTGCTGACGGGTGGGCAACGCATCGAGCAGTTGGTAAAACTTCAAACAGCTGATATCACTGCCCACGCGATTACCCTGCTCGATGGCAAGGGAAGACCGGGCAAGGGCGCCAGACCGCATACATTGCCGCTAATCCCCCAAGCTAGCGCCGCATTGAAGGGATGTAAACCACAAGGCATCTATGCCATCTCCACCGATGGTGGTGCAACCCACTTGGCCGCAACCACGTTGAGTCGCTGGGCTGTAGAGGCTGCTGCTGATATCCCTGATTTTCAAGCTAAGCGCATTCGCAGTGGCGTGGAAACCATTCTGGCGGCTGCCATGATCAGCACTGAGATTCGCGGCAGACTCCAGTCACATGGCATATCCGGCGTTCAGGCTCGCCACTACGATGGGCATGACTACTTGGAGCAGAAGCTCAGTGCATTGAAAACACT
>DFWT01000049.1 GCA_002381045.1 Rhodoferax sp. UBA4127 | reverse complement strand
CACTTCGCTTTTGAGCGGGCCAAGGCTAAAGCCCAAAATACCATCTGGCTGAATGGAAGAACACCGGCGCCGCAAAGCACAAGGAATCAATGCGGTCAAGCATGCCACCCGCACCGGTCACGGCCTTGCCTTGGCCCCGCCAGATCGGGATGCCCCGGTCGCGCTTCAGGGCCTTCATCACCAGGTGACCCAGGGAACCCGCGGCACAGGCAATGAATGAAAACGCAAAAGCCTGCCCTGGTACAAATGGCGTAATACCGGCCAGCAGCGCGCCCAGCAGGCTGCCCGCAGCCATGCCCCAGCTCCAGCTGTTCCAGGTAAAGCTTTGGCTGATTTGCGGTGCGGCCAGTGGACTGTCCTTCTTGCGTGCCACCAAATGCTGGGTGACCATGCAGGTTTGCACCACCAGTACCAAAAAAAGCACCAGAAATGCGCTTTGTTTGTTGCTGTAATTGGGGAAGTTCAGCAACATCAATGCGGGCACATGGCTCATGCCGTAAATGCAGACCATGATGCCCCACTGCAGCTTGGCATTGCGCTCCAGAAACCGGGTTGGGTCGTTGGCCAGGGCACTGGCCACGGGCAGCGCCAGAAACACATACACCGGAATGAACACGGTAAACAGATTGAAGTGCTCGGTACCCACCAGCGCATACTGCATCGGCAGCACCGCAAAGAAGGCCAGCACCAGGCTGCGGTGGTCACCCTGGCGGGTGGGTGAGAGCGTCAAAAATTCACGCAGTGCAAAAAATGACCCCACCCCAAACAGCACCAGACGGGTGATGTCGCCGGCCAACCAAGCGATCCAGAACACAAAAATCATGGCCCAACTGGTGCGCAAAAGGCCGCTCAGGTCATGAATGCGGTCGCGGTGCTTTTCGTCTGCCACATGGTCTTCAAACTCACGCATCGACAGCATGAACACGCTCAGCGAGGCCGCTAGCAATAGTCCGAAGACGATCACAAACATCACGCCTACTTGCTGTCCGGGGGTCAGATTTTTGAGGGTCTGGTACATGGCTTGGCCTCAGACGTCGCGCAGGGCGACCACCGCCGCGCGGGCACGTTGCAGAAACGCCGTTCGATCTTCTTCAGGTTCCACATGGATGGGGGCACCAAATGTCACCGAGCACAACACCGGCACCGGCACCACCTCGCCTTTGGGCATGACACGCTGCACATTGGCAATCCAGGCCGGGACCAGCTCGATTTTGGGGAACTTCATGGCCAGGTTGTACAGCCCGGCTTTGAAGGCCTGCGGCTCGTCGGCATGCCCACGGGTACCTTCCGGAAACAGGATTAAGGAGTCGCCGGCGGCCAGTGCGTCGATCAAGGGCTCCAGCGGGTCTTCCTGGGCGTTGCGGTCGCGCGAGACATAAATCACGTTAAAGACGGCGCTGGTCAACCAGTGCTTGAAGGCGGATTTGGTCCAGTAGTCACGCGCNNTCGGCATGGCTCTGGTGGTTGGCAAAATAGATGCGTTGTTCGGCTTTGGGCGGGCAACCCCACCAACGGGCCTGTGAGCCAGTCAGCACCCGGATCAAGCCGAGCAAGAACAGGCTCATCAGCTTGGCGGCTTGGGGCGACAGCCATGCCATAGCGATGGTTTTCCATTGGCGCAGTTGGGCAATTCGGTCAGTCATGGCAGTGCAGCGCTGCTCAGGCGCTCGGCGATGACGGCGGCGCGCCCGGACACATAGCTGGAGTTAGGCAGCTTCTCAAAGTACTTGGGGCGGGGCAGCATCACGGCCAGCCGAGCGGCCTCGTAGGAGCTGAGCTGGGCGGCAGGCTTGCGGTAGTAGTGCTGGGAGGCGGCCTCGGCACCAAATACGCCCTCGCCCCATTCCACGCTGTTGAGGTAAATCTCAAGGATGCGCTCCTTGCTCAGAAGCGCTTCCAGAAGCAGGGTCAGCACAAACTCCTGGCCCTTGCGCATGAGGGTGCGCTCGCCTGACAAAAACAGGTTTTTGGCCAGCTGCTGGGTGATGGTGGAGCCGCCCACCACCTTGGGTGCCTTGACTGGCTTTGCGGGCACCGGGACGGCTGCCTTGGCCGGACTTTTAGCGATTGATTTGGCTTGGGCACGCTCCGCCAGTTCTTGCGCTTTGGCCAGGCGTTCTTCGGCTTTGGTATTTTTTTGCCAAGCTTTCTCGAGCGCGTCCCAGTCCACCCCGTCGTGGGTGGCAAAGCCGTCATCTTCGCTGGCGATCACCGAGCGCTTGAGGTTGTTGGAAATCTTGTCGTAAGGCGTCCAATGCTGGCGCCAGCGCAACTCACCCTTCTCGGTGGTGACACGCCAGGCTTCGGAGCGTTCGAACGCGGTGGACTGCGGGTCAATCACCAGCATGGCGGCAATGCGCGCCACAAAATACAGCTGCAGCAGCAGACCTGCCAGCAGCACCAAACCGAGCCAACGCCATACCAATTTCATGGCGCTAGCCTACCACCCGGCGCAACTCAGCCAGCACCTGGGAGGCGGGCGGACGTACACCGCGCCAGATCAAAAAAGCCTCGGCCGCCTGCTCCACCAACATGCCCAAGCCATCGCGTGGCATGGCGCCGTGTGCTTTGGCCCAGTCTGTGAAGCCTTGGGCACCAGGGCCGTACATCATGTCGTAGGCCAGCACGCCGGGTCGCAGCACCGTGGCTTTAACTGGGACATCGGCCCCGCTCAAACTGCTGGCCGTGCCATTGATGATCACATCAAAATGACCCTCTAGCCCTAGTAGATTCTGTACCAATAGCTCTGTATTTTGTAGCTTTGCCAAAACCGCATGACGCGCGACCAACTCGGTGGCTTTGACCAAAGTGCGGTTGGCCACCGTGATATGGGCCGGTTGTGCATGGATCAGCGGCCCTAGCACGCCGGCGGCCGCACCACCGGCACCCAGCAGCAGCAGCCGCTTGCCCTTGAGCGGCACACCCGCATTGCGTTCGATGTCATTCACCAATCCAATGCCGTCGGTGTTGTCGGCCAGAATTTGGCCGTTCTGGAAGCTCAAGACGTTGGCCGCTTGCGCCAGCGCCGCGCGCTCGCTGGTATGAGTGGCCATGGTGGCCGCCTGAAATTTAAACGGTACGGTGATGTTGCAGCCGCGCCCGCCTTCGCTGATGAATTGGCGCACACGCCCCTCAAACTGGTCCAGCGGGATTTCTTGCCTGTCGTAGCACACCAGTTCACCGGTGAGGGCTGCAAAACGGGCGTGAATCCAGGGAGAACGGCTGTGGGCAATCGGGTTACCCATGACGCAATAGTGGTCCATGCTGGAGAGAAGAATGTGCTTGCGTTAGTTGGCGCCGAGTTTGGTTTCCAGCGTGTCGTCGCGGGTGAACTTGAAGCGCGACACCACGGCAATCTGATCCGCCTGGCGCCGCATCTCGGGGTTGAATCTGCCATAGGGTCCTGCGCCTCGGGCAATGGCCTGAGCTCGCCGGTCCAACACCGCAATGCCAGAGCTTTGTACCACTTCCGTGTCCAGCACCCGGCCATCAAAGTTGACGGTGACGATCATGGTCAATTCACCATACAACTTTTGTCCGCCTTGTTGCGGGAAGTTCTGTGTGCCTTTGTCTTCAATGGCGCGGCGCAGGTGGTCGTAGTACACCGCGTACACCGCTTCCCGTGTGGCCGGGCTGACATAGCGCTTCTTCGGTCGGGCGTTTTCCGTGTTGATGCGCCGCTCGATCTCAGCCAGCAGCTTGATCAGTTCACGGCGTTTTTGCTCGCGTTCCACCTGTTCGGCATTGTTGGACTGGCGCTTCGGATCCGGTGGCGGCATGGCGGTGAGGGCGCTTTTGACTTCCGCCAGGATCATGGCCTGCTGTTCCTGCATGTTCGACAACTGGCGCTCAGGGTCCTTGGCCTGGTCGTCACCGCGCATGTTCACCATGGCCGGGGGCAGTGGGCTGGTGGCACGGCCGCGCTCGGCTTCGCCACCACCAGCCATGTTGGCCTGAGCAATGGCCTGCGCCTTGGTCGGTATCTCGGTGGTTTTGGCATTCACCAAAATGACTTCCAGCGGCGTGTCCTTGAACACCCGGTTAAAGCGCTCAGGGTCGACAAATCGGACGGTCAGCAGGGCCGCATGCACAGCCACTGAGATGCCAAGCGCGAGTTGCAGGGTGCTGAGTGCGCGCAAATTCACGGTGCCGCTGGAGCCTCTTGGGTTGAACTGGGTTCGCAGGCGTCTGGCTCGCTCACGTCCATTGCAATCGCAATCGGGCCGGACACCGTGTCCTCATCGTCTTGGTCGTCGTCCACAGCAATTGCCTGCGCATCCAGATGGTCAATGACAGTGCCGTGGATGTCCAGCGACACCAGATCGATGTCACCCAGTTTGACCAGCACCCGTGCGCCGCGCGGCAAGCCTTGGGCACCCATCACCGGTAGCACCAGAGGCAGGTGATCAGCCCGCGCCAGGTTGTCTTTGAACAGTGTGGCTTCCACCTCTTGAATAGCGTTTTGCTGCAGGTATTTCAGCGTCCAGAAGCGCTCAATGGCGTTCTGATAGCCGTTGTAGGCGCTGTACGCCGCGTCAAAGCTGGAGATGATGGAAAACAGCTCAGCATCCTTGGGCTTGAAGGGTGCTGCCAGTGCCGCCGTTTTGCCGTGGCGGGCGCAGGCGATGATCTGCCATTGGTTCACCAAATCCACATAACGGCGCAGCGGCGAACTGCTCCAGGCATAACTTTTGACGCCAATGCCCGCGTGCGGCATGGCCTTGGTGCCCATGCGTACTTTTACCCCCGGCAGCATCGAGGCCTGGCTGCGGTAAATGCCCGGCACACCCAACTCTGCCATCCAACTGCCCCAGGTGCTGTTGGCCAGGATCATCGCCTCAGATACGATCAAGTCCAGCGGCGCACCACGCTGGCGCACGCTGATCTGAACCTGCTCGACGCCGGTGGGTTCAGCGCCGTTGTTGCCCACGAGTCGGAAGTTGTAATCCGGCCGGTTGAAGTTTTCGGGTTTGCCGCGCACCACCTCACGCTTGGCTTTCAAATCTTTTGCCAGGCGATAAAAAAATGAGAGCTGCTCACGCTTATTCAATAAGGGCTTGGGGTCAATATTGTGCTCAAATTTGGGGTCTTCCAGCCAGGCCGTGGTGACCACGGCATCGAGCTGGTCATGGCGAAGATTGGCGCCAATGTGGACGCGTTCTAGCTTAGTCTCAGACGCCTTGATCTCCAGCGTAGCTTCGTCCAGCGTGACGTAGAGCGACACCGCCGGGCAGTCCTGACCTTCCATCAGCGTGTACTTCTGCACCACCTCGTCGGGAAGCATCGTGAGTTTGTAGCCGGGCATGTACACGGTGGACAGGCGGGCGCGACCCACATGGTCCACTGCGCTGTTGGGCGCAATCGCTAGCGCCGGCGCGGCAATATGTATGCCGACCACCACNNAGGCCCTGCACCGAGAGCGCGTCATCAATCTCAGTGGTGGCCGAATCGTCAATGGAAAACGCCCGTGCGCCAGACAGCGGCAATTCGTCGGTGATGAGCGGTGCGTCCAGCTTCGGAAAAGCGGTGCCTTTGGGAAAGTTTTCCAGCAGAAAGCGCTTCCAGTGGAACTGGTAGGGAGAGTCAATTGCGCCGGCCTTGATCAGCAGGTCCAAGGGTCCCAAGTGGGTGGCGCGCGAGGCTTCGACCACCGCCTTGTACTCAGGCGCGTTCTTGTCTGGTTTGAACAGGATTTTGTAGAGCTGGTCGCGGATCGGCTGCGGGCAGGCGCCTGTGCTCAGGTCTTTGACCCAGGCCTCGATTTGTAGCGCAATCTGCTTCTTCTTTTCGATGGCTGCCAAGGCCTGGGCCAGGATGTCGGCTGAGGCCTTGCGAAATTTGCCTTTGCCTGCCCGGCGAAAGTAATGCGGTGCCTCGTACAGCGCCATCAACGTACCCGCCTGCTGCTCCAGCGTGGCCTGCTCAGAGAAATAGTCGCGCGCCAGATCGGCGAAGGCAAAGTCGCCTTCGGGGGCAAATTCCCAAGCCATGTCCAACTCGATCCCCGCCGCGACGGCTTGTGCGCCCGCCATCAGCTGCGTCGGCGTCGGTTTCTCGAACTTCAGCAAAAAATTGGCGGCTTTGACCTTGAGGCGTTTGCCAGAATCCAGCTCCACTTGGGCCGAAGTCTCAGCCTCGGACAACATGCGGCCGGCCAGAAATTTACCGGTTTCTTCAAATAACAAGTACATGGGCCAGATTGTCCCACGGGGGATGATCGGGGTTTCCCTTAGTCCGGCTCAGTGTCCTGACTTGGCAAACGGTCGGGAATCTGGTTGGACCCGCTCAATCCAGCATGATCCGAAACCGTAGTCCAGGTTTGCCGCCAAATTGGGCTACCTTGTCGAATTTTTCGACAAGGTAGCCTGCGTTGGCCAAAATGACGCGCTGCGAGGCTGCGTTGTCGGGGTCGGTGGTGATTTCCACGAAGGGCAGGCCAACGGCTTTGGCTTGTGGTAGTAATTGCCCCAGCGCCGATTTGGCGTAGCCTTGACCTTGCTTCCATGGGACGACTGCATAACCAATGTGGCCAAGGCAGTGCGGTGGTAGATCCGTGGTGCCAGGCTGCCAGCGCAAACCGATGCTGCCGCAAAACTCACCGTCCCAGAGCCAGCGCCGAAACCCGGGAATCCGATTAACAACCGAACCGTCTGGCAATGTGACCGGTGGACCCTTGGCCTCGCGGTCTTCCATGCTGTTGATGAAGGCTGCACTGTCGGTTTGAATTCGCAGCAATTCCTCGGTGGCTGCGACAGCGCCGCGTACGTTGTCGGCCGACCAGCCACGTTCCAGGGCAGTCACGTAACTTGGCAGATGTTCAGCGGCGGGGCGAATCAGGGTCATTGCAGGCCTTTTGGCGGCCCGGATGTAGTAATTGTCAAACTCGGCCTGTTCAATCAGCTCAAAGCCATGGCGAATATAAAAACGATTTGATGCACTTTCGCGCAGTGCACCCACCCGTATGGAAAGTCCCTGAGCATCGGCCTCTGAGAAGATCAGCTGCAAGACGGAGGCGCCAATGCCTTGGCCCTGCCAGGCCGGGTGGATGTAGAGGTGATCCAGTTGCACCGCGTCAGATGTTGGTTTGGTGACCACAAAGCCAACACGCTGCCCCTTGGCGACGATGTGGCGCGTGTGTTCGGGCGCGAAGCCCAAACGAAAACGTTCTCGGGCACGCACGGGATCGAAGCGCCCAATGCGCGCCAGGCTTTCTTGCATGGCGTCAATCCGAATCGCGACAAGTGCCTCGAAGTCGTTGGCGGTCGCGCCAGTCAGGACAATGCCTACATGGAAGGGGTAGGTGTTGGACATTTGCGCTTTAAGGTCGATGGCCCGGCCGCTCCATGGCAACTTCAGACAGGTTAAAGCCGAGTTTTTTGTAGAAAGCCGAAACGCCAGTTCGCCCTGCCCGCAACACCCAGGTCATTTCCGGTCGCTCACCCATGGCGCTTTTCACAAGGGCAGAGCCAATGCCTTTGCCGCGATGCGCCTCGGCGACGACCACCATGGAGATATAGCCATTGAAGAGCCCGTCGGTCAGCGCCCGGAGAAATCCAACTACTTCGTTTGCTTCCACGGCGACGATGGCAATTGGAGATCGGCTTATCAGGTTAGCAAAGAGCTGTGAATCTGCGACACGCAAGCCCCAGCCGTTTTTCTGAAGTAACGCGCGAGCGGCTTCAATCTCGGCTGCTTGGATGGTGCGAATCTGCTTAGTTCGATGCTGATGGCATATGGTGATGCGCCATTGTGTTCGAAGCCGTCGTCAGCCACCAACAAAAAACCCAGCGCAAAGCTGGGTTCATTTGGATTCAGGCCTCGTGAGAGGCCTGAAAGGGGCGCCAGGAATTACTTGGATGACTTCTTCACAGCGGCCAGAGCGGCGGCGCTGTTTTTCAGAGCGGCGTCCACAGCGGTTTCCATGCTGGCGGCGGCGGCCTTCAGGGTCTTGCCGACGTTGGCCAGGGCTTCAGGGGCAGGGTGGCTCTTTTCGAGCGCGTCGATGCTGGCTTGGAATTGAGCCACGCCCAGAGCGGTGGCTTCTTTGAGGTGCTTGGCAGCCATGGCCATGGTCATCTCGGCAGACGACTTCATGGACTCGATGGCTTCTTGCGGTGCCTTGACGCTTTTCATGGATTCAACGCTTTCAACCACGGCAGCTTGAGCGGCCTTGGCTTGGCTTTGAGCCATGTCGCCCCAGGCTTTCAGGTTCTCTTGCATGGCCTTGACGGCTTCTTGAGCAGCAGCGGGGTTGAGTTTGGCGGCGCTGTCTTGCATGGCTTTGGCAGCTGCTTCGAAGGGAGTGTTCTTGAACATGGTGATACCTTTATAAAAATGTTGCAGTGCAGCAATTATCAAGCAAAGCGGGCCGGCTGTGTGGATTTATTTCAGGTATATGTGGTTTTTAGAGGCCAAAGCCTAGTTTGGTGGTCGGTCATGGGCGTTCGCCATGCGGCACGAAACTAGGGTCTCAGTAGGGGTTGGGAAACCCCAGGCGCGTCATGATCTCGCTTTCCCGCAGTTCCATCACCTTAGCGTCCTCGTCCTCGTCGTGGTCCCAGCCTTGGGCATGCAGGGCACCGTGAACCAGCAGGTGGGCGTAGTGTTCTTCCAGGGTTTTTTCTTGATCTTTGGCCTCTGCAGCCACTACCGGCGCGCACAACACCAAGTCGGCTGTGACGATGGGTTCCTGGGTGTAGTCAAAGGTCAGCACATTGGTGGCGTAATCCTTTTGGCGGTAGTCACGGTTCAGCGCCTGGCCCTCGGCGGTGTCGACGATGCGCACGGTGATCTCCGCATCACTTTGCAGCGCAGCCCGGATCCAGCGAGCGACCTTGTGACGCGGCAGGGCGGCGCGGTGCAGCGTGGCGTCTGGCAGTTTGCCAAATTGCAAAGAGAGCGTGAGTTGGTTCATGGGGTTTAAAAAAATTTATATAAAATGGGCCTTAGCCCTTATGAATACTGAGCAAGTAGCTACCCAATAAATAGCAATCCGGTTAGCGCCCGGTGCCGCGCGTTCGGGTGCGACCCGCAGCTGCATTGCCTTTGCTTGGCGTTTTGGCTTCTGGAACCTCATCCAGAAACGCATCGTCACGCGGGTACAGGTTGATGCGCCCGGGCGCGTCGTAGGCGTCCACAATGCGGGCCACCAGGGGGTGACGCACCACGTCCACGCTGGTCAGGCGGCACATGGCAATGCCTTCGACGCTGCGCAGTACGCGCTCGGCGTCAATCAGGCCGCTAAGCTGGTCGCTGGGCAAGTCGATCTGGCTCACGTCGCCAGTCACCACCGCCTTGGAGCCAAAGCCAATTCGGGTCAAAAACATCTTCATTTGCTCGGGTGTGGTGTTTTGCGCCTCGTCCAGAATCACAAACGCGGTGTTCAGTGTGCGCCCACGCATGAAGGCCAGTGGCGCAATCTCGATGGTCTGGCGCTCAAAGGCCTTTTGCACCTGATCAAAACCCATCAGGTCGTACAAGGCGTCGTATAGCGGGCGCAGGTAGGGGTCGATCTTTTGTGCCAAGTCGCCGGGCAGGTAACCCAGGCGTTCACCCGCTTCGACCGCAGGGCGGGTCAACACAATACGCTGCACCGCGCTGCGCTGCAGGGCGTCCACCGCCATGGCCACCGCCAGGTAGGTTTTGCCGGTGCCAGCCGGGCCAATGCCAAAGGTGATGTCGTGGCTGGCAATGCAGTCCAGGTAGGTGGCCTGGTTGAGCGAGCGGGGCTTGAGGTCGGCGCGTTTGGTTTTGAGCGACGGGCCATCCGTGCCGTTCACATCGCCGTCGCCCGACAGCATCAACTGCACCGTGCGCGGCTCAATCGGACGTGCTGCCATTTCATACAAAGCTTGCAGCATCTCCATGCCGCGTTTGGCATTGACCTTGAGGCCATCGACCTTGAACTGTTCATGCCGGTGGGCAATTTTGACCTGCAGCGCGGTCTCTATGGCGCGCAGATGCTCGTCCATCGGGCCGCACAGGTGGGCTAAGCGCGTGTTGTTGGGCGGAGAAAAAATGTGTCTCAGGATCACGTTGATAATTCCTTGGAAGATCGTCCCATGATAGGCAAGAAATGATTGGCAAACTGACCGGCACACTCGACACCAAAAATCCGCCGCAGGTGATTGTGGATTGTCACGGGGTGGGCTACGAGGTGTTTGTGCCAATGAGCACCTTCTACAACTTGCCGGAATTGGGTGCCAATGTGAGCTTGTTGACGCACTTTGTGGTGCGCGAAGATGCTCAGATTCTCTACGGCTTTGCCAGCAACCCTGAGCGCGAGGCGTTTCGGGAACTGATCAAGATCTCTGGCGTGGGGCCACGGACCGCGCTCTCCGTCCTTTCGGGTATGAGCGTCACTGAGTTGTCCCATGCCATCACCTTGCAGGAAGGTGGCCGTCTGATCAAGGTGCCGGGCATTGGCAAAAAGACCGCAGAGCGCCTGCTGTTGGAACTCAAAGGCAAGCTGGGGCCAGACATTGGCGCAGTGGCCACGCAGACCAGCGACACCCAGGCTGACATCTTGCAGGCGCTGCTGGCGCTGGGTTACAGCGACAAGGAAGCCGCGGCCGCCCTGAAAGCCTTGCCCAAAGAGGTGGGTGTGAGCGAGGGCATCAAACTGGCGCTCAAGAGTTTGGCAAGATAGCTTGCGATGTATCCGACAATTTGAATCTGAAACCCTGAATTTCTAACTTATCAAAGGAACTCCCACGATGAAACCCACTGGCATACCCGCAATGCGTTTGACCCTGGCTGCTGCTGCGGCCCTGACCCTTTTGGCTGGGGTGGCCCAGGCGGCGACCAGTGTGAAAGTCGGCATGCTCAGCACCTTGTCTGGCCCCGGCGCGGCACTGGGGGTGGACATTCGCGATGGTTTTAACCTAGCACTCAAACATTCTGGTGGCAAACTGGGTGGCCTGCCGACTGAAGTCATCGTGGCCGATGACCAGGGCAAGCCGGATGCGGCCAAGCAGGCGGCCGATCGCTTGGTCAAGCGCGATCAGGTTGATTTCATGACCGGCGTGGTGTTCTCCAACATCATGCTGGCCGTGGCGCCCGCAGTGTTTCAGTCCAAAACCTTTTACCTGAGCGCCAATGCCGGCCCTTCGCAGCTCGCCGGAGCCCAGTGCAACCCCTACTTCTTCAGCGTCTCGTATCAGAACGACAACATGCACGAAGCCGTAGGCAAGGTGGTGAACGACAAGGGCTTCAAGAAGGTCGCCCTGCTCGCCCCCAACTACCCGGCCGGCAAGGATGCGCTGGCCGGCTTCAAGCGCTACTACAAGGGCGAAATCGTGCAGGAGGTCTACACGCCGCTCAGCCAGCTCGACTACGGCGCCGAACTGTCCAACCTGCGCGCGTCGGGGGCCGATGCGGTCTACATTTTCCTGCCCGGCGGCCTGGGTATCAACTTCATCAAGCAGTTTGTGGGTGCCGGTTTGTCCAAAGACATGACGCTGTTTGGCCCCGGTTTTTCAGCCGATGAGGACGTGATTCGTGCGGTGGGCGACTCCATGCTTGGGATGTTCAACACCTCTCAGTGGGCGCATGACATGACCAACGCGGTGAACAAACGGTTTGTCGAAGACTTCCAAAAGGAATACAGCCGACTGCCTACCCTGTATGCATCACAAGGCTATGACGCTGCGCGGTTGATGGATGCGGCAGTGCGTGATGTCAAGGGCAAGCTCGAAGACAAAGAAGCCGTGCGCAAGGCGCTGAAGGCAGCGAAGTTTGACTCGGTGCGTGGTGCGTTCAAGTTCAACACGAACCAGTTCCCGATCCAGGACTACTACTTGAGGGTCATCACCAAAGATGCACAGGGCCGCATCACCAACCGCACCCTGGGCACTGTGTTCAAAAACCACGCGGATGCTTATGCGGCGCAGTGCAAGATGCCGTGATCGCCTGCTGGTTTGAGGTGGATCTCAGGCGATGACGGGTATTCTGGTTCTGGAGCAATCGCTCAATGGGCTGCAGTTTGGTCTGATGCTGTTTTTGCTGGCCGCCGGCCTGACGCTGGTGTTTGGCATCATGGACATGATCAACCTGGCGCACGGTTCGCTCTACATGGTTGGCGCCTACCTGATTGCCACCATCGCAGCCGCATCAGGCTCGTTCTGGCTGGGGCTTGGCGGCGGCATTCTCGCCACCGCTGCGGTTGGCGTGCTGCTCGAAGTCACGGTGCTGCGCCGGCTCTACCAGCGAGACCACCTGGCGCAGGTATTGGGCACCTTTGCCATCCTGCTCATGGCCAACGAGGGCGTGCGCATGGTCTGGGGCTCCCAGCCGCTGCAGCTCAATCCGCCGGCTGCGCTGGCGGGGCCGGTGGAGTTGCTGCCGGGCTTTGTTTATCCGTCGTTTCGACTTTTCATCATTGGTGTGGGGCTTGCCGTAGCGCTGCTGCTGTATTTGCTGGTGACGCACACGCGTGTTGGCATGCAGGTGCGTGCCGGGGCGTCGAACCGCGAAATGGCGTTGGCCATGGGCACCAACGTGCGCCGGTTGTTCACAGCGCTGTTTGCCTTGGGCGCCGCGCTGTGTGCCGTAGCAGGCGGCATGCTGGGGCCGCTGCTTGCGGTGCAGGTGGGCATGGGCGAGAGCATTCTGATTCTGGCCTTCGTGGTCATCGTCATCGGCGGCATTGGCTCGATCCGTGGCGCTTTGCTGGGCGCCTTGCTCGTCGGCGTGGTGGACACCGCCGGCCGCACGCTCATTCCGCTGCTGTTCGGCCACCTCATGGGGCCGGCGGCGGCGTCCAATGCGGGACCGGCAGTGGCCTCCATCCTGATTTATGTGCTCATGGCCGCCGTCCTTTTTTGGAAACCGCAGGGGCTCTTCCCTGCCCATGGCTGATGCCTTCCCCCATGCAACCCATCGAACGCGTGCGCGCTCCCAGCATCCTCGACCACGGCCTGCACCTGCGCTGGAGCCTTCCGCTGCTGGTGTTGCTGGCCCTGCTTCCCGCCATTGCGCATGGCCTGGGCGAAGACTTCTACATTGGCGTGGCCAGCCGCGTGCTGATCTTTGCCCTGGCAGCCACCAGCCTGAATCTGATCCTGGGCTTTGGCGGCATGGTGAGTTTTGGCCACGCTGCCTTCGTCGGCATTGGCGCCTACACCGTGGGCATCCTGATGCAAAGCGGCATCGCCTCGGCCTGGGTGGCGTGGCCGGCAGCGTTCGTGCTCGGCGGCCTGTTTGCTTGTGTAATTGGACTCATCAGCCTGCGCACGCAGGGCGTGTACTTCATCATGATCACGCTGGCCTTCGCGCAGATGCTGTACTACCTGATGGTGTCGCTGAAAAACTATGGCGGCGAGGATGGCATGTCGCTGTTCACGCGCTCCGAACTGGGTCTGGGGCTGGACCTGTCGAGCGATACGCAGTTCTATTTCGTCGTGCTGGTGCTTTTTGTGCTGGCGTTCCTGGCCATACAGCGCCTGCTGAATGCGCGCTTTGGCCATGTGCTGCAAGGTATTCGCGAGAACGAAGTGCGCATGGCGGCGTTGGGCTTTCCGGTGTTTCGCTACAAGCTCGTTGCTTTCAGGCTGGCCGGTGCGGTGGCTGGGCTGGCCGGGGCGCTGCTGGCCAACCAGGGCAGCTACGTCAGCCCCTCTCTCATGCAGTGGAGCCAGTCGGGCATGCTGCTGGTGATGGTCATTCTGGGCGGGGTGGGCCATCTGTTTGGCGGCCTGGCTGGGGCGGCGGCCTTTTTGCTGATCGAAGAGGTGCTGGTCAGCTACACCATTTACTGGCAAATGGGCCTGGGCGCCGTGCTGCTGGCAGTGGTGCTGCTGGCACCCAACGGCCTGATGAGCCTGCGCTCCGGCAAGAAGGAGCGGGCATGAGTACCGTGGCGCTGCTGCGCGTCGAGCACCTCGTCAAGCGCTTTGGCGGCCTCGCGGCCACGGACGACGCGAGTTTGAGCGTGGAAGACGGCGAAATCCACGCGCTGATCGGTCCCAACGGCGCCGGCAAGACGACCTTCTTCAACNNCGCCGGCAAAACCACGCTGATCCACCAGCTCTCGGGCGCGCTGGAGCCGACCAGCGGAACGATCTGGTTTGGCGGCCAAAACATCACCGGCCTGCCCATGCACACGCGCGTGCACCTGGGGCTCGTGCGCTCGTACCAGATCACCAGCGTCTTTAAACGTCTTTCCGTACTCGACAACCTGGCGCTGGCGGTGCAGGCCAAAAGCGGCAGCAGCCTGCGTTTTTGGCAGCCGGCGCGCAGCGAGCGCGCGCGCTACGACGCCGCAACGGCCGTGGCCGAGCGCGTCGGGCTGGGCCCGCAACTGGACCGCCTGGCGGGCGCGCTCTCGCACGGCGAGCAGCGCCAGCTTGAAGTGGGACTGGCGCTGGCCTTGCGNNGCGGTGTTTCGCCTGGCCGACCGCATCTCCACGCTGGTGTTTGGCCGCGTCATCGCGACCGGCACGCCGGCCGAGATCCGCGAGAACGCCGACGTGCGCCGCGCTTACCTCGGTGACGAAGCGGAGATGGGCGCATGACAGCCTTGCTGGAAATCGAGTCG
>DFWT01000192.1 GCA_002381045.1 Rhodoferax sp. UBA4127 | reverse complement strand
CAGCGCGTTGCAAAAACGGAATGTGGGCCATTGGCTGGTCAAACATCACGCACACTTTCAATGCGGCATCGTCACCGGCTTTGGTTTGGATGTCTGCTTGGGCGATGGGTTGCTCAAGACGCCAACGCCAGGCCAATTCAATGGGCGCTTGGCCGCGCCAGGCGTGGGTGAGCACACCATAAGAGGCGGAGGTGCGCAGCGCAAGCACAGCTTGCCCGTCGACCGTGCGCCATTCAAACTGGGTGAGAGGTGCTTTGTTGTCCGGTAGACCCGATAGTTGCCAAGCGGGGTTCAGGCCAGTACCTGTCGCGTTGCCAAAGGATGCCAGCTGCTTGGATTCATCTGCCCTCAGATTTTTGGTAAATACGGTTCCAGCCCATGTCAATAAAGCACAAGTAGCTGCAAATAAAATAGCACTTTGTTTTTGAGTCTGCATGGGCCAGTGCCTCACTTAAAGGCTTGCCAACCCCACCATAGCCGGGTGCCGGTGGTGATGGCGCACAAGAATGCAAAACCATAGGCCAGTTCGATGAACCATTCAGGCCACAGGCACATGAACGCAAAACAAGCCAGCGTCTCACTGGCCTCGGTCAAACCGCCCAAGAAATACAGTGATTTGTCGGGGTAGTCCAAGTTGCGCATGCCACGCTTGGCTGCAATCACAGCAAACGCCAAAAAGCTCGAACCGGTGCCGATGAAGCTGGCCAGCAGCACCGCCGCAGGCAAGGCATTGCGGGCAGGGTCATGCACTGCAAAAGCCAGGGGAATGCTGGCATAAAACACAAAGTCAAGCGCGATATCCAAAAAGCCACCGGCATCGGTGGGTGCAGTTTGGCGTGCTACCGCCCCATCCAGCGCGTCACACAGGCGCGAGACAAAAATGGCCACAAGCCCAAGCAAATTGTCACCTGTCGCAATCAAAAACGCAGCAAACATGCCGATCGCGAAGCCGGTCAGTGTGAGCTGGTTGGCGCTAATGCCGGCCCGCACCGCCACGCTGGCCAACTGGGTGACCACAGGGTGTATGAATTGGCTGGCAGCACGGTCGAACATCTGACGGTCAAGGCTAACACGACGCGCGGCAGGGGGCGGTCGGGCGGTTGATTGACGGAGAAAACAATTGGGTTACTCAAGGTTTCTGAAAGCCGCATCGACCCGGCTGAACCGGAGAACCTTGGATAATCCAGACCATGACATGGTTGACTGCGGCAACGCGATGTGTGGCGTACTTTGCCATAGGGTGGGCGGGCTTGGCCGTGGCCGCCAATCCGAGTGTGTTTCTGGAGGACTTGACTTCAACCGAGGTCCGTGCGCTGGTCGCTGCGGGCAGCACCACGGTGCTCATCCCGATTGGCGGCACTGAGCAAAATGGCCCTCATATGGCACTAGGCAAACACAACGTGCGCGTCAAATTCCTGGCAGGTCAAATTGCCAAACGCCTGGGCAATGCGGTGGTGGCGCCTGTCTTGGGCTATGTGCCCGAAGGCGCGATTTTTCCTCCGGTGGCGCACATGCGCTTTCAAGGCACCATCTCCATCCCTGAGGCCACTTTTGAGAGTTTGCTGGAAGCCACTGCCAAGAGCTTCAAACAGCATGGCTTCCGTGACGTGGTCTTCCTGGGGGACCATGGTGGCTACCAAAAGAATGAAGCGCGCGCCGCCGATAAAGTCAACAAAGCCTGGGCGGCTGACCCTCAAACCCGCGCCCATGCGGTAGCCGCGTTTTATGCGGCCGCGCAGGCACCCTACATTCAGGCGCTGCGCAACAAAGGCCATTCAGATGCGGAAATCGGCACGCATGCCGGTTTGGCCGATACCTCGCTGATGTTGGCCATAGACAAGTCGCTGGTCCGTACGGATATGTTGGCTGAAGGCGCCAAAACCTCATCTGCAGATGGTGTTTACGGTGATCCCAGAAAGTCTTCAGCCGAGTTGGGTCAAATCGGTGTGCAAATCATTGTGGACAAGTCGGTGCGGGCCATCCAAGAGGCCATTCAGCGCCGCGCTGTGCCCTAGGTGCCGCAAAGTTTGAAAGGTAAGAGTTAATGAAAACCAAGCCCCATCAAGTGCCATTTGTGGTCGCCGGGTTGCTCGCACTTTCGGCCGCAGTGACGCTGGTGTCGGCGGCTTCGGTACCCGCGTCTGCGCCCGTGGCCACGGTGAACACGGTGCGCGGCATGCCGCCGGTGCCCGATGCCAACAACCTGTACAGCGAAACCCGTGCCAATCAGTTGGCCCCTGAGGTAAAGGGCGATCTGGAGCGCATCTATGTGCCCAATCTGCGGTCGAACAGCGTGTCTGTGATTGATCCTAAAACTCTCAAGGTGGTGGACAGCTTCAAGGTGGGTCGCTCACCGCAGCATGTGGTGCCCTCGTGGAACTTGCGCACGCTGTGGGTGGCCAACAATGCCGAACGTGGCAACGATGGCAGCCTGACACCGATTGACCCGCGCACCGGCAAACCGGGTAAAGCCATCCCGGTGGATGACCCCTACAACCTGTACTTCAGTCCTGACGGACAACTGGCCATTGTGGTGGCCGAAGCCAAGCGCCGGCTCGATT
Organism: Rhodoferax sp. UBA4127; assembly: GCA_002381045.1. GTDB lineage: Bacteria > Pseudomonadota > Gammaproteobacteria > Burkholderiales > Burkholderiaceae_C > Rhodoferax. The sequence continues at coordinate 1,127 of DFWT01000192.1, read as the reverse complement.
TCATGGACCCCAAAACCCTCAAATTACAGTACAGCATTGACGTGCCCAAATGCAGCGGCATCAACCATGGTGATTTTTCTATCGATGGGCGCTACGCCATCTTTACCTGCGAGTTTGATGGCTCGGTGGTCAAGATTGATCTGGTGAGGAACAAGGTGGCGGACTACCTCAAGCTGCAGATGCCCACGATTCGATTCAAGGAAGTCACACCCAAGGGCGAGGTTTTCGAGACTGAGATTTGCACGACCACCAAGGGCATGCCGCAAGACATTCGTGTGTCACCAGATGGCAAATTCTTCTATGTCGCGGACATGGCGGCTGACGGGCTTCATGTGATTGACGGGGAAGCATTCAAGGAAGTGAACTTCATACCAACCGCTGTGGCGCCGCATGGTCTTTACCCCAGCCGTGACGGCAAACTTCTGTATGTCGCCAACCGGGGCTCCCACGCCATTCACGGCAAACCCAAGGGACCAGGCAGCGTGTCCGTGGTGGAGTTTGCCACCAACAAGGTACTGAAGACCTGGCAGGTGCCAGGTGGGGGCAGCCCCGACATGGGCAATGTCAGCGCTGACGGCAAATGGCTCTGGCTGGCCGGCCGCTTTGATGACGTGGTCTACCGCTTTGACACCACGCAGGGCACGGTCGATTTTGTCAAGGTTGGCCGCGAGCCCCATGGCCTGACCGTTTGGCCGCTGCCCGGCCGCTACTCGCTGGGGCACACCGGCAACATGCGCTAGGAAACCGCGCTGCCACCAAACAAAAAAGGCCGCTAACGGATAAAATGAGAGCGCTCGAAAGATACCTCACGGCCCTCATAAATGCTTACGCTATCATTTTTGATTTTCAATTTGTACCCCCAGTTGTACCCCCGCTCGGCCTTCGATACCCCTGAAAATCAAATAACGCAAACACCTTGAAAACAAGGTCACCGATAAATCAAAGCCGTTGGCAAAGGGCCACGATGTGCCCCGTCCCGCGCGCGCACGACAGTAAGTTCAAAGATAGCGATTAATCAAAGGACACGGGTCGGTTTCCTGACTTGTTCAGCGAGACTTTTGCCTGCCCCCAGCCGCCTCAGTGAAGAGAAACCTACAGCCGCTAAGGTTAAGGGTTGTAGGACGCCT
>DFWT01000229.1 GCA_002381045.1 Rhodoferax sp. UBA4127 | reverse complement strand
CGTTGATTGGGCCTTTGCCATCGATCGGTTGACCCAAGGCATTGACCACGCGGCCTTTGAGCTCGGGGCCCACTGGCACTTCAAGAATACGGCCGGTGCACTTGACGGTGTCACCTTCAGAGATGTGCTCGTACTCGCCCAAAATCACGGAGCCAACCGAGTCGCGCTCCAGATTCAATGCCAAGCCGTACGTGGGCTGGCCGTCGGAGCCTGCCGGGAATTCAAGCATTTCGCCCTGCATCACGTCAGACAGACCGTGGATGCGGCAAATACCGTCGGTCACGGACACCACCGTACCTTGATTGCGGATGTCTGCAGAAGCAGTCAAACCTTCAATACGGCTCTTGATCAGTTCAGAAATTTCTGCGGGATTGAGTTGCATGACTCTTTCCTTCTTTCGTTAGTTTGGGCAGCGGTTAAGGCAAAGCCTTAAGCCGTCAGAGCCACTTTCATTTGTTCCAAACGGGCCTTGACGGATGTGTCAAGAACTTCGTCACCCACGACCACCCTGATGCCTCCGATGAGCTCAGGCTGCAACTTAACCGACACGTTGAGCTTGCGACCAAACCGCTTCTCAAGCACCTTGGCCGTGTCTGCCAGTGCCGCACCCTCTATGGGGAATGCGCTGAACACCACGGCATCACTGGAGCCACTGAGGGCATTGGCAAGTGCGCGGTACTGAGCTGCGATTTCGGGCAGGCACGACAAGCGGCCATTGGCAATGACCGTGCGCAAGAAATTCTGCGCATGGCTGTCCAAGGCAGACTTCACGACACCGGTGACCACGGCATAGACTTGCTCGTTGGAGGCCTTGGGGCTGTCAGCAAACTGCTGCAGCTGGTCATGACCTGCGACGTTGGCCAACTCTTCGAGCCAAGTCAAGGCGGCCTGAGGGTTGGCCGCACAGGCCTTGAACAAGGCTTCCGCGTAGGGACGGGCAATAGTGGCGAGTTCAGCCATGGCGTCCTCTTACAGCTCAGTCTTCAGGCGGCTCAACAAATCAGCGTGCACACCAGCATTGACTTCCTTGCGGAGAATCTGCTCTGCGCCCTTGACCGCCAGCGCAGCCACTTGCTCACGCAATGCCTCACGGGCTTTCACGGTTTGCTGTTCTGCCTCGGCCTTGGCTGCAGCAACGATCTTGCCACCCTCTTCGGTTGCCCGGGCCTTTGCCTCTTCGATGATGGTCAACGCGCGGCGCTCGGCATCTGCCAAACGCGAAGCGGTTTCGGTGCGCGACTTGGCAAGCTCGTCTTCCACCCGCTTGTTAGCGGAAGAAAGTTCAGCTTTGGCTTTGTCAGCAGCAGCCAGACCCGATGCGATTTTCAGTGCGCGCTCGTCAAGTGCTTTTGCAATGGGAGGCCATACGAATTTCATCGTAAACATCACCAGCAGGAAAAACACCACTAGCTGCGCGAAGAATGTTGCGTTAATACTCACAACAACCCCTCTCTAAAGGATGAAAGGCGGACGGAATTACTTCAGAACGAACGGGTTGGCAAACGCAAACATCATTGCAATACCCACGCCGATCAGGAAGGCCGCGTCGATCAGACCAGCCAACAAGAACATTTTGGTTTGCAGTTCATTCATCAGTTCAGGCTGACGGGCAGCCGCTTCGAGGTACTTGCTACCCATGATGCCAATACCGATACATGCGCCGATGGCACCCAGACCGATGATCAAACCAGCGGCCAGCGCCACAAAACCAAGCACGTTTTCCATTTAAAGCTCCTATGGATTCAAGTTGAAAAGAAAAATAAACCGACTGACAAACTCAGATATGCATTGAGCCTAGTGGTGGTCATGGGCTTGCCCCACATACACCAAGGTCAACATCATGAAAATAAAGGCCTGCAAGGCAACAATCAGAATGTGAAAGATTGCCCAACCGGTACCCGCCACCACATGACCCAACCAAAGGGCAATGCCCGTGGCCGACCCAAAACCAACTGCACCCATCAGGGCAATCAGCATGAATACCAGTTCGCCCGCATACATGTTGCCGAACAACCGCATGCCGTGCGAAACGGTCTTGGCGGTAAATTCGATCATTTGCATACCAAAGTTCAGCACGCCCAGAATCAGCGCGAACAGCGGGTTCTTGCTGGTGCCAAAGGGGGCAGTGACCAACTCATGAACCCAGCCGCCTGCGCCCTTGATTTTGACGTTGTAGTACAGACAGACCAGCAACACCGAGCAGGACATGGCCAGCGTGGTGGACAAGTCGGCCGTGGGCACCACACGCATGTAGGCATGCGCTGTGTCGTGGCCGGCTGCGCCGTAGATGAATTCCCAAATGAGCGGGAGCAAATCAACCGGCAAAAAGTCCATGGAGTTCATCAGGAAGACCCAGATGAACACGGTCAAGGCCAGCGGACCCACAAACTTGCGTGACTCGGCGTTATGGATGATGCCCTTGGCTTGGGTGTCGACCATTTCCAGCAGAATTTCTACCGCTGCCTGCATGCGACCCGGAACGCCGGCGGTCACGCTTTTGGCCACACGCCACATCACGAACAAACCAAGACAACCCAAGAGCACCGACCAAAAAATGGAGTCGATGTTGAATACCGACATGTCAATCACGCCGGATTGCTTGCCCGTCTGGAAATGCTTCAAATGGTGGCCGATGTACTCACCAGCAGTGAGTGCATGTTGCGCAGCGTGTTCTTCAGCAGCCATCAAATACTCTTTGATCAATAAACCCTGCTTTGCAGCAGAGTTTGCACCTTACTTTTCACACCGAGCCGGGCTTGCGTTTGTACGCCAGCGCCAGCCAGTACACCTTGAGGCTAAGAACCAAGCCAACCAGCATCGCGGGCCAACTCAGATCTTTCACCAGACGATGAGCGGCAAACAGCACGCCAATCGTCACAAAAATCTTGACGAACTCCCAAACAAAGAAGCTCATCACCTCTGCACCCGGATTGGCCGCAGCAAATTGACTGGTCAACCCTCTGGCGAACAACGCCGCAGGAATCACCGCCGCCAACACTCCCCACACCACCGACAGGGCAATCCTGTCTCCAAACAACCACCAAGCCAAAAGCGCAGCAAATGCGCCCAGGCCAAACTGACCGAACACAACCCACCAGGGAGAAACTGTTGGATGCGCCGCTCGCAAAGCCTGAGCTTCGGCGCGGGACAATGGCACAAAATCCGAGGGCTCTTCGCCAAACTCTGAATCCCGCCCCTGTGAGGGTGGTATTGTCGCCATCTAAATTACGCTTACTTTACAGCCCAGTGATCTCGGTTAAGCCGCTCATTATATGAGGAGAAAGTTTGCTGCTGAAGTTGCACACTTCTCCTCCAACACCGATATGACCACCCACCCCACCCCTCCCACACCGGATGCCGAGCCACCTTCGCTGATCGTCTATCCCTGCGATTTCCCGATCAAGGTCATGGGTCAACGCGTCGATGGTTTTGTTTATGCAATGACCCATATTGCCACCCAGTTCGACCCGCAGTTTGATGCCAGCACCATCGAACTGCGCGAAAGCAAAGGCGGCAAGTATTTGGGCCTGACACTGACCATCCACACCACCAGTCGCGCCCAGCTTGATGAAATCTACCGCACGCTGTCGAGCCACCCCATGGTGAAAGTGGTGCTGTAAGCATGACCCTGTGCGCCAAGTTTTTAGGCTGTGTTGACTACCCGCCGACCTACGCCGCCATGCAGGCGTTCACAGCCGGACGCACTGACCAAACCCCTGACGAGCTCTGGATTTGTGAGCATTTACCCGTTTATACCCAAGGGCTAGCGGGCAAAAAAGAGCACCTCTTTAATCCAGACGAGATTCCGGTGGTGGCCACCAACCGCGGTGGCCAAGTGACCTACCACGGGCCCGGCCAGGTGGTGGCCTATCCGCTGTTGGATCTCAAGCGGGCCGGCTACTTTGTCAAAGAATATGTGTACCGCATTGAAGAGGCGGTGATTCGCACTTTGATGCCGTTCGGTGTCACTGGCCACCGGGTGGCGGGTGCGCCGGGCATTTATGTGCGGCTGGATGACCCGGGCGCGCACGCACTGCTGCCGCAACGGCCCATGAAATTGGGGTCGGATCTGGCCGTCACGCACAACGGCTCTGACCCCCGTTCAACAGCACCCAATTTCGCCGGCCTGGGCAAGATCGCCGCACTGGGTATCAAAGTCAGCCGCAACTGCACCTACCACGGCGTGGCGCTGAACGTGGCGATGGACCTGGAACCCTTTGAACGTATCAACCCATGCGGCTACGTGGGTTTGCGCACGGTGGACCTTTCTACAATCGNNCAGGTCAGTTGGCAGGAAGTTGCGGAATTGTTCAGTCAAAAGCTGGCCTCCTACCTCACGCCCTAGTGCCCTTAACCCGATTTTTCCGGCCATGCAGCTGCCTGCGGCCACGACCCGAATTACGCCACGATTTGCCACACCATGACCACGCCTGACACCGTTCGCAGCCCACAAAGCGCAGAAAACTACGACGCCACCGCCAAGCAAAAGGCAGCGGCCAAACTGTCGCGCATACCGATCAAAGTGCAACCTGGTGAAATTTTGCGCAAACCCGAGTGGATCCGCGTCAAGGCAGGTTCACCGTCTACACGGTTTTACGAAATCAAGGACGTGCTGCGCAGCAACAAACTGGTGACGGTGTGCGAAGAAGCCAGTTGCCCCAACATTGGTGAATGTTTTGGCAAAGGCACGGCCACCTTCATGATCATGGGNNGGTGATCACCAGCGTGGACCGGGATGACCTGCGCGATGGTGGCGCCGGGCATTTTGTGGCCTGTATCGAACGCATCCGTGCCCAGTCCCCCCAAACACAAATCGAGATACTGGTGCCCGACTTTCGTGGCCGTGATGCCCGCGCGCTGGAGATCCTCAAAGCCGCGCCACCCGACGTGATGAACCACAACCTGGAAACCATTCCGCGCCTGTACAAAGAGGCACGCCCTGGCTCGGACTACCTATTCAGCCTGAACCTGCTGAAGAAGTTCAAGGCCTTGTTCCCGGATGTGCCCACCAAGAGCGGCCTGATGGTGGGCCTGGGTGAAACAGATGATGAAATTCTGGCGGTCATGCAAGACATGCGCAACCACGGCATCAACATGCTGACGATTGGGCAGTACCTAGCACCCTCCACCAGCCACCTGACGGTGAAACGTTATGTACACCCGGACGTCTTCAAAATGTTCGAAACCAAAGCCTACGAGATGGGCTTCAGCCACGCTGCGGTGGGCGCCATGGTTCGCAGCAGCTACCACGCCGACCAGCAAGCCGGTCATGCGATGGGACACACTGCCGCCTGATTAATATTGATTTTGTAGCTGCTAGCGCTATGAATACAAGGGCTAGAGGCCTCATTCATGCATGACATTTGGCGCGCCGCCGGTCCTTGGCTGGATCTGACCTCGTTGGTACAGCGGTGCCAAAGCGCGGTCTACGCGCGTGGGCTGGATCTTTACCGGCATCAGCATGTTTTGTCGCTTGCGATTGAACCGCTGCAATCCGTCTGGCTGTTGAGCGGGCAGGTGCAGGGTACCCAAAAGCCACCTTACAACGTGACGGTTGAGGTCAAGCGCAGCCCGGAAGGGCGCGTGCTGGACTGGGTCGGCGACTGCAGTTGCCCGGTAGGCGAACAATGCAAACACGCCATCGCCCTCATGATCAAAGCGGCCTACCAAGGTCAACATGTTTTGGGCGAAAACGCCGCGGCGCATCCATTCAAGCCATTGACAGAAAAGGAACTGGAAGCCCAACGGCAAGCGGACCTGGCCAAACGACAGGCGGCTGCGCAGTTCGAGTCTGAACAGCAAGTGCTGCACTGGCTCGATGACCTGGGACGCGGTGGCATCAAAGCGCCAGGCTTACCAGGGCATACCGATCAACCCGAACGGCATGAGCAGTTTTTGTACTTGCTGGGGGTGACTGCGCCGCAAGGCCCCAACCCGCTGCTGACACTGGAAATGGTGGTGTCCTACCCCAAACTTACCGGCGGCTGGAGCAAAGCCAAACCGGTGAAGTTTCAGCCTGAGCGCGGTCAAGCTGTTTACGACCTGGCAAGTGACACTGACCGTGACGTGGTGCAACTCATGCGCACCATGCCTGGCGCATCCAGCAGTTATTTTTACAACTACGGTGTCAAGTCGCGGGTTACTGTGGACGGCAAGTTTGGCGTCCAGGCCATTGAGCTGGCAGCCAGCACGGGACGGCTTTTTGTCAGCGATGGCAAGGGCCAACCGATGATGCAAGCCGAGTGGGGACCACCCTTGGATGTGCAATGGCAATGGCTGGAGCAGACCCGCCTGAGCGGTGACGACAGCCACTGGGCCTTGCGCCCCTTGTTGGGCAATACACAAGCCAAGCTTTGTCTGAACCATCCGCCGCTGTACCTGGACAGTCAGCGCGGTGTGGTGGGTTTGGCGCAGGTGGCGGGCATGAGTCTTGGCCAGGTGGCGGTGCTGCTGAAAGCCCCGCCACTCAAGGCCTCCGCACTCAAAAAACACCAGGCTGCATTAACGGAGCGGCTGGGCACGCTGCCGCTGCCGCCGATGTTGGAGTCCATCCAAACGCTGCGCGGCATCACGCCCAGCGCCTGCCTGCACCTGAGCCCTGTGCCTGGGCCCGAGGTGCCCGAGTCCGGGCTGATGCGGGCCACGCTGCGTTTTGACTATGCCGGGCACCGTGGCTGGTGGCTGGGCAAAGGCACCATGGTCCTGATTGACGATGACAATGGCCGCCTGCTGTTGCAGCGCGACCCGCAAGCCGAACTGGAAGCCGTCAGCCGCCTGCTGGAGCTTGGCTTGACGGTGGGCGCCAACGGCGTGTTTGTTCTGACAGGAAAACCACAGCACGCCTGGTTGCATTGGGCTGACAACGGCTACGCGGTGCTGCGCGAGGCCGGGTTTGATGTGACGCTGGACGATGCACTGGACGGCTGGATTCAGCACGGGCAAGCGCTTCACGTCAGCTTGCACGCCAAGGGAGACGACGCGGCCGCATCGCCCTGGTTTGATCTGTCCTTGGGCATGGAAATCAATGGCGCGCGCCAAAACATCTTGCCCTTTTTGCCGGCTTTGATTGGCGCTGCCGCGAACAGCCCGCGCGATGCCACAACCGGCCAGCCCAATCTGCCCGCTTTCGTGTACCTGAACGCGCCGGGCGGCGGCTTTATTCGCCTGCCCACCGACAACCTCAAACCTTGGCTGGGTGCCCTGCTGGAACTGGTGGGCGATCGCAGCCACGATTTTTCTGGCGACAGCCTGAAGCTCTCGCGGCTGGATGCCATGCGCGCCACCGCATCCTTGGGCGAAGGCGCGGTGTGGGACGGTGCCCGGCACCTGCGCGAGATGGTGCAGCGCCTGCAAGGGCATTTGGAACTGCCCGAAGTGTCACTGCCCGAAAGCGTGAAGGCCACCCTGCGTCCCTACCAGCAACAAGGCGTGAACTGGCTGCAGTTTTTGCGCGAATACGGTCTGGCCGGTATCCTGGCCGACGACATGGGCCTGGGCAAAACCCTGCAAACCCTGGCCCACATCCAGATCGAAAAAGACGCCGGCCGCTTGACCCAACCCGCGTTGATCATTGCGCCGGTGAGTTTGATGGGCAACTGGCGGCGCGAGGCCGAGCGCTTTTGCCCCGACTTACGCTGCCTGGTCATCCACGGCAAAGACCGCCATGAAGTGGCGGGCAACATGTTGGACTTTGATGTTGTCATCGCGCCGTATTCGCTGCTGCACCGCGACCGTGAGCGCTGGCTCGAGGCGCAGTGGCACCTGGTGGTGCTTGACGAAGCGCAGAACATCAAAAACGCCAACACCCATGCCGCGCAGGTGGCCGGGGAACTGAACACCCGCCACCGCCTGTGCCTCTCCGGCACGCCCATGGAAAACCACCTGGGCGAGCTGTGGAGCCTGTTCCACTTTTTGATGCCCGGCTTTCTGGGTAGTCAAAAGCGCTTTGGCGAGCTGTTTCGCTCACCCATTGAAAAACAAGGCAACCCGGAAGCCTTGCAGCAACTGCGCTCCCGCATCACGCCCTTCATGCTGAGGCGAACCAAGGCGCTGGTGGCGCATGAGTTGCCGCCCAAGATTGAGACCGTGATGCGGGTCGAGCTCTCGGGCAAACAGGCCGACCTGTACGAAACCATTCGCTTGGGGATGGAAAAAACCGTGCGCGAGGCGCTGGACACTAAGGGCCTGGCCAAGTCGCAAATCACCATTCTGGATGCCCTTCTGAAACTGCGCCAAGTGTGCTGTGACCCGCATTTGCTCAAGCTCGATGCCGCCAAAAAGGTGACCACATCGGCCAAGCTGGACCAGCTAATGCAAATGCTGCCCGAGATGTTGGCTGAGGGGCGGCGCATTCTGCTGTTTTCGCAGTTCACCACCATGCTGTCGCTGATCGAAGCCGAGCTGAAAAAGCGCGATATCCCCTGGGTCAAACTCACTGGCCAAAGTCAGAAGCGTGACGAACTCATCACCCGCTTCACCAGCGGTGAAGTGCCGCTGTTTTTGATCAGCTTGAAAGCCGGTGGCACCGGGCTGAACCTGCCGCAGGCCGACACCGTGATTCACTTCGACCCCTGGTGGAATCCAGCGGTAGAAACTCAGGCCACCGACCGCGCTCACCGCATTGGCCAGACCCAAAGTGTCTGGGTGGTGAAGCTGGTGGCTCAGGGCACCATTGAAGAACGCATCCTGGCTCTGCAAGACCGCAAAGCCGCCTTGGCCGAGAGCATGTACAGCGGCGCAGTCGGCCGCAAGCAACCCCTGTTCAGCGAAAGTGATGTGGCCGAGTTGCTGTTGCCGTTGTCGGCATGATGGCGGCAAAACCTTCAAAGCCGGGGTGACATGGGGTTTCTGTGAAGATTCGGTTCATACCCGTGTGGCGCTGACTCAGCTTTCGTTCAGAGCCATTCAAGCCTTCCTTTTCATCCATTGGAGTTAAGCATGCAAGACGATGAACGTTGCTGTGGCACCGGCACCTGCATCATTGATGCCCAGGGTGTTTGCTGGTGTGGGCAGAAATGGGACGGTAAAAAAATGTGCCGCCCACCGATGGAAAGCACTGACGTCGCCGACACTTCCGAGCCACCATTAGTGCCAAAGCAGCCAGATTCGCAATGAGTACATCATCAAAGCGCTTGCAGCTAGCCTGCTGTACAACTGATCTCCGTGCCATTGCGGGGCCATTTCACCGCGATGACAGTTTGGGCGTGTTGCGATGACGCCCGGTATGTTGCATGCGGATTATTCAGAGCGCTGTGTGCTTGACAGCAGCGCCTTGCCCTGGCACGCCTCCCCTGCACCCTTAGTGCAACGCAGGTTGTTGGAGCGTCACGGCGGTGAAACGGCGCGCGCGACCTCGGTTGTGCGTTATGAAGCCGGTGCCAGCTTTGAGGCTCACCCCCACCCGCTTGGCGAGGAAATTCTGGTGCTTGATGGCACCTTGAGCGACGAGTTTGGCAGCTATGGACCTGGCACCTATCTGAAGAACCCGCCGGGCTCCAGTCATGCGCCGTTTTCTGAAGAAGGCTGCACTTTGTTTGTCAAACTGGGGCATCTTGACCCCGAGGACAGCACACGTGTCGTGGTTCCCACGCACCAGACACCCTGGTACCAAGGCTTGGTGGAAGGCTTGAGGGTCATGCCATTATCTGAGTTTGGCACGCGGCACACCGCGATGGTGCAGTGGGCACCCAAAACCTATTTCAATCCACACCGCCATTACGGTGGAGAGGAAATCTTTGTGGTTGACGGCGTGTTTTCCGACGAACATGGTGACTACCCCAAGGGCAGCTGGATTCGCAGTCCACACCTCAGCCAGCACCAGCCGTTCAGCGTCGAGGGCTGCCTAATTCTGGTGAAAACCGGGCATTTGCTGGACTGAGACTTGGTGGTCAGAAGCAGCCAACACTGATGGAAGCTGCGCCGACATACCCAGCCAGAACAACGCAACCATAAGCGTCTTGGCTGAGTTAGTGGCATAGCACCGTCTGTGCGACACTTCATTTGTGACAGCCACCAAGTGGCCTGCCTCGCAAGGTAGTCGTCCAAGGCCACAAACATTTGCTATTTATTTGATATCTTTTGGCGCTTATTGCATAAGGGCTAGAGGCCAAATTTATATAAATTTCAGGAGATAGCCATGAGCTACCAAGCCAACCCCCAGCGCTACGAAGCCATGCCTTACCTGCGCTGCGGCGCCAGTGGTCTGAAGCTGCCGGCCATCAGCTTGGGGCTGTGGCACAACTTTGGTGATGCCACGCCGTTGGCCACGCAGCGCCAGATGCTGCGCACCGCGTTTGACCTTGGTATCACCCATTTCGATCTGGCCAACAACTACGGCCCACCTTATGGCGCAGCCGAGGCCAACTTTGGCACCCACTTCAAACACGACTTCAAACCCTACCGTGACGAGTTGATTATTTCCAGCAAAGCCGGCTACGACATGTGGCCTGGCCCCTACGGTCAGGGCGGCGGCTCGCGCAAGTATGTACTGGCCAGCCTGGACCAAAGCTTGAAGCGCATGGGACTTGACTATGTGGACATCTTCTACAGCCACCGCTTCGACCCGGACACCCCGTTGGAAGAAACCATGGGCGCCTTGGCCAGCGCGGTGCAACAAGGCAAGGCACTGTATGTGGGCATCAGCAGCTACTCTGCCGCCAAAACGCGCGAGGCCGCAGCCATGCTGCGCGGCATGGGTGTGCCACCGCTGATCCACCAGCCGTCTTACAGCCTGATGAACCGCTGGATTGAAGAAGACCTGCTCGATGCGCTCAGTGACACCGGCATGGGTTGTATTGCCTTCAGCGCCCTGGCGCAAGGGCTGCTGACCGACAAGTACTTGAGCGGCATCCCGGCGGAGGCGCGCATCAACCGACCTGGCGGAGGCTCGTTCAAACCCGATTTTTTAAGCGAGCAAAACCTCAAACATGTACGCGCCTTGAACGACATGGCCCGCGCACGCGGTCAAAGCCTGGCGCAAATGGCTGTGGCCTGGGTGCTGCGCGACGCACGGGTCACCAGTGCACTGATTGGCGCCAGCTCACCCGCGCAAATCACCGAGCTGGCCGGGGGACTTATCAACCTGGGTTTCAGCGCGGACGAGCTTGCGGCCATTGACCAGCATGCGGTGGAAGGCGGTATCAACCTGTGGCAAAAACCGTCTACTGACCAGCGACTTTGATGGCAAATAACTTAGATTGCGCAAAACGCCACCCCATGGGCCGCCGCGCCCAAGCAGAACAGGCCGCGTGGTGAGTCAGCCGCGTGTGCACCCGCAGTTGCTGGCACTTGGAGCCATTGGCCTTTGGAGCAGCTTGGCCAGCCTGGGTGTGGTCTTAGGTCATGTGCCACCGTTTTTACTGACCGGCCTGTCCTTGCTGATTGGTGGCCTGATTGCCCTGCCGCTTTCAGGCTTTCAACTGGCGCGTTGGAAGGTGCCCTTGCCCACCTTGGCACTGGGCATTTACGGGCTATTTTTTTATCACTTTCTGCTGTTTGTCGCATTGCGCCAAGCCCCTCCTGTGCAGGCCAATCTGGTCAATTACCTGTGGCCGCTGCTGATCGTGGTGCTGGCCCCGGTGATACTGCCCGGGCTTGCGCTGCGCTGGCAACATGTGGTGGCCGGGCTGATCGGATTTACTGGCGCAGCGATTGTGATTTTGAGTAACGCGGACACCACTGCCCTTGCTGCACCCCGTTGGTCCTGGGGTTATGTGGCGGCGCTGGCCGCAGCATTTGTCTGGTCCACCTATTCCTTGATGACGCGCCGGGTCAAGGCCTTCCCGACAGCAGCCATTGGCGGGTTTGCCTGGGTGTCGGGCTTGCTGTCGCTGTTGTGCCATGCACTCATGGAACCCAGCGTGGTTTTGAGCGGCCAAGACTGGCTGTTGATTGGCGTGATGGGCCTGGGGCCGATGGGTGCAGCGTTTTTCTTGTGGGACAAGGCGCTCAAGACGGGCGACGCCAGGCACATTGGGATTTTGAGTTATCTGACACCGCTGTTGTCTACCGCCGCGCTGCTGTGGGTCAGCGGTCGGTCTCTGACCTGGCCGGTGGGCTTGGCTGCCGGGTTGATTGTGGGTGCCGCCTGGCTGGGCACACGGGTGAAATGAGCCCTCCGGGCGCGGGCACAATGCGGCCATGATTGAACTGACCCATATCCAGCAGGCCGCACAGCGCCTGCAAGAACACGTGCTGCGCACACCCTGCGTGGCTTCGCACACGCTGTCGGACATCACTGGCGCCCGGGTGTTCCTGAAGTTTGAGAACCTGCAGTTCACCGCCTCGTTCAAAGAGCGTGGCGCATGCAATAAGCTGGCCCAACTCAACGACCAAGAGCGTGCCCGTGGTGTGATCGCCATGAGTGCCGGCAACCATGCCCAGGGTGTGGCCTACCACGCACAACGTCTGGGTATTCGGGCGGTGATCGTCATGCCTACCTTCACCCCAGGGGTCAAGATCGAACGCACCCGGGGTTTTGGCGCTGAAATCGTGCTGCACGGTCACACGCTAGATGAAGCCCGCGCCCATGCGCTGGTGCTGGCCGAGCAGCAAGGCCTGATCTTTGTGCATCCCTATGACGACCCGGACATCGTGGCCGGCCAAGGTACGGTGGCGCTTGAGATGCTGGCCGATGTGCCAGACCTGGACACGCTGATCGTGGCGATTGGCGGTGGCGGCTTGATGGCCGGCATGGCCACCGCGGCCAAGGCAATCAAGCCCAACATCGAGATCATTGGCGTGCAGTCCACCCGCTTTCCGGGTATGGTCAACGCTATTCTGGGCACCAGCCACCCGCAGGGCAGCAGCAGCATTGCCGAGGGCATTGCGGTGGGCACACCCGGCAAGCTGCCTCAAGCCATCATCAAGGCTTTGGTCAATGACCTGGTGCTGGTGGACGAGGGTGACATCGAGCAGGCCATCGTGATGCTGCTGGAAGTTGAAAAGACTCTGGTCGAAGGCGCGGGTGCCGCGGGGCTGGCCGCCCTGTTGAAGTACCGTGACCGTTTCAAAGGCAAAAAGGTTGGGCTGGTGCTGTGTGGCGGCAACATCGACCCGCTGTTGCTGGCCGCCATCATTGAGCGTGGCATGGTGCGGGCCGGGCGGCTGGCTCGCCTGAAAGTCAGTGCGCGTGATGTACCGGGCAGCCTGGCCGCCATCACCGCCACCGTGGCAGCAGCCGGCGCCAACATCAATGAGGTTCACCACCAGCGAGCCTTCACCACCTTGGCGGCACAAAACGTCGAGATCGAGCTGGTGGTTCAAACCCGTGGGCCGCAGCACATTGCCGACGTGCTGGCCGCGCTGGAACAAGCTGGTCTGGCAGCGCAGTGGGTGCACTGATGTCCAGTCCAAGCAGACCCTGACCGAAAGAGCCCCTGATTAGTACAAGCCCTACAGTTGGTGAACTGCGCAGTTGCTGACACAATCCGCCCACACAACCCTTTTTCCTAAGGACTTTTTATGAAGATTCTTTTGGCCGTTGATGGCAGCCCTTACACCAAGAAAATGCTCGCCTACCTGGCCGCGCATGAGCTGTTCTCAAAGAAAAATGAATACAGCGCGTTCACCGCACAGGCCGTACTGCCCAGCCAAGCCCGCGCCGCGCTAGGCAAAGAACTGGTGGCCAAATACTACGAAGACCAAGGCATGGCCGTGATGTCGCCAGTGGTCAAGTTTCTGGCTCGCCACGGGGTCACCGCTCACTGCTCCTACAAGACCGGCAAAGCGGGTGAGTTGATTGCCGCCAAGGCTGAAGCCGGTAAATTTGACCTGGTGGTGATGGGCTCTCACGGCCACGGCGCGCTGATGAATTTGGTGGTGGGATCGGTGGCCACCGAAGTACTGGCCAGCTGCAAGGTGCCCGTGCTGATCGTGCGTTGAACCCGAGGCGGATCCAACACTTGATCCGACCACATTGCTGCACTTTTTGCAGCTGCTAGCCTAATTAAAACAAGGGCTAGCGAGCGTTTATGCCTTCAAAACAAGTGGTCAATACCATTGCCACAATTTGTTCTTCGGTGAAGAGTTCACCCATCTTCAAAAACTCGACCACCGAATCGCAAGCCCGGGCAAAGAAGGTGTAAAGAATGGCAATGGCTGGCAACTGCGGGTTCAGGTGCCCGCTGGCCTGAGCAGCTTCAATCCATGCACCTAGGCTGTCGCTGATCTCCATCAAGCCATCCATGTAGTCGCGGTTGCCCATCAAGGTGGTGCGCAAGCTGGAATTTTGGCTGGGCAGTGTGGGCATGTCGCCAGCCAATTTGACCTGCAATACCCACCTCACCACGCTGCGCAAATTGTCGATGGGCGCGGCCTGTGCGGGCAAGCTGTTGATGAAGTCTTGCGCCCGTCGCATGACCCGCACCATGGCTGCGGCGGCCAAATCTTCCTTGCTGGGGAAGTGTTTGTACAAGCTGGCTTTGGCAATGCCTACTTGGGCCGCTACCTCGTCCACCGTCATGACTTCAAACCCCTTCTCTGCCAGCAGGCGGTTCACCGCCTGAACGATGGCGTCTTCGCGGGCCGCGAGCATGCGTTGTTTGAACGAGGGTTTGATGATGAGGTCGGTGGTCATGGCGCGATGTTATCCGACATCTTCACAATATATTCAACAAGTATTTTTTGTGACCGGCAAGTTCAGAATGAGGCTGACGGCCCCAGGGTTTTGGCAGCATCCCCGCAGGAAAATCTAAAGCGAATCCGGGCTGACCGCACTCAAGGCCAACGCCGCGGCGGCTTTCAAGGCGCGGGTCAGCGCATCGAGCACCGCCGACTCCAGGTTCCAGCAATGCCAATAGAGCGCCACTGGCAGGCTGTGGCCCGGCATCAAGTCCACCAGCGCCCCACTGCGCAGGTGCTCGGCCACTTTCAATTCGGGCAACACACTCACGCCCCAACCCGCGCGCACCGCACGCACTTGCCCTTCCGAACTGGGCACATACACCTGGCTCAATGACACATGTTTGAGCCCACACACACTGGCGACAAATTCGGCCTGCAGATCGTCCTTGCGATTGAAGGCCACAAACGGCAGGTTGCTGAAGTTGTGCCGTGTCAGGCCATCTGGGCAGCGCGCAGCGACAAATTCGGGGGAGCCCACCACCACATAACGCATGGCACCCAGTGACTCAACCTTGCAGCTGCGCAAAGCGGCGGGCAAGGTGGTGACGCAGCCCAACACCCGGCCTTCACGCAGCCACTCAAAAGTAAAGTCCTGGTCGTCGGTGATGATCTCCAACCCCAAGCCTTGATGCGCCAGCGGGCTAAGCGCCGGCAAGGCCCAGGTGGCAATGCTGTCGGCGTTGATGGCAATCGAGATGCGCTCTTCGTCGCCAGCCACTGCGGCCACGCCGGGCGCCATGTCTTTCAGGTCGCGCTCTAGGTCCGCCCGCAGCAAACGCATCTGCATGGCATGTTTGAGCAGCAACCGCCCCGCGGTCGTGGCTTTGAGCGGGCGACTGCGCACAATCAGCACTGTGCCCACCTGCACTTCCAATGACCTCAGCCGCTGAGATACCGCCGACTGTGTGATGGACAAACGGGTCGCGGCGCGCTCAAAGCCGCCTTCTTCCACAATGGCGGCCAGACATTCCAGGGCATCCGGATCAAAGGTGCTCATAGTCGGCGTGGCGGCTCAGGTGGTGCCATAGGTCCAGACCCGCCCTTTGCCCTTGGCTTTGGCCAGGTAAAGCGCCATGTCCGCATGCTTGAGAAGTTCGTCTGGTCCAACTGCATCGTTCGGGTACAGCGTGACACCAATGCTGATGCCCACCTGCACTTGGCCAGCTGCCACTTCCATGGGTTGCGAGACCTCACGCACCAGGCGCTCGAGCAACGCAGTGGCTTCCTGGGCCTGGGACAAATCGCCCAGCAGCAGCACAAATTCGTCGCCGCCCAAGCGGGCCACTGTGTCAGCACCCCGCAGGGTTTGCGTGAGCCGCAACGCCACCGTTTTCAACACCTCGTCACCCGCGTCATGCCCCAAGGTGTCATTCACTTTCTTGAAGCCATCCAGGTCAGTAAAACAAACTGCCAGCAGACTGCCACTGCGCTTGCTTCGTTCAATCGCTTGCGTCAAACGGTCGGTGAGCAAGCGACGGTTGGGCAACCCGGTGAGCACATCAAAATTGGCTGCCGCTTCCAGGGCGTGGTGGCGTTCGACCAACTGCGAGATGGAGGACACCATGCCGACGTAATGCACATCCTGCTGAAGCTCATCTTTCACGGTAGACAAGGTGAGCCAGAGCGATTCCAACTCGCCATCAGGGCGCCGTAACGTGATCTCGCCGGCCCAATGGCCTGCCCGAGTAGCCGCTTCCCAAATGTCTATGCCTTGGCCAGCAAGCAGTCCTGGCTTGACCGCGGCAATGGGCTGACCCAACAAGGCCTCACGGCTGCGCTTGACACTTTGCAGAAAAGCCCGGTTGACGTCAGTGATTTGGCCCTGGATGTCGGTGATAAAAATCGCATCAGCCGAGTTTTCAATGATGTCGTTGGCCAGTCGCAGCTTGGCCTCGGCCTGGCGGCGTTGTCTGATTTCACGCAGCATGGCCAGTGTTCGAGTCGAAAGGCTGTCATACATTTGAAGAACTGCCTCAATCAACACATGGGCTGCGCCCTGCATGTGTTGCCCGGCAGCTTGCTTGGCATCGCTCAGACTCATGCCACTTTGCATGCGCAACACCACTTGCGCCATCTGCGCGTCAGTTTCCAAAATGTGAAACGCCAGCCAATGGGTCAGGAAAGAAATGATCTCTTCGACTGCGTGGTCCCGCTCTTGAGAATCCAACAAACCCCGCAGACGACCGATCTCCTCGACAAAACCTTGATGAGTTTCATGGTGCGAGGCGAGCAAGGCATCATCACTAAAGTACTTCGCCCAAATGCCTTCTTCGGTGCTGAAGTGGTAGACGGTGTAGTCGGTCAGATCATCAAATACGCCAGCCAACGTCAGCTCGTCTGACCCTTGCGCCAAATGCAGGGCCAGCTTGTTGAGCAAATCGACCAGCTTGTGATGCTGCTCGTCAATGGTGCCAATGCCCGTGGCAAAGTTATCGTTCCAGGGAAAGATCTGCGAGTGAGGTGCGAGCGCAACGGCAGTGGGCATGGTGTGCAGGTCAACAAGAGATCCCTGTGCGCATTTTTTGTCTTGTACTGTCGACATATTACGTCACCTTAACTTACCGCACCCATAGCCACAGCAACGCCAGGGTCAGCAGTGTCACCGGGAACCCCACTCGGGCATGCAAGCGCCAGTCAATCAACACACCTTCCTTTTGCGCCAAATCCACCACGATCAGGTTGGCAATGGAGCCCACCAGCAACAAGTTTCCGGCAAAGGTACTGACCATCGCCAAGGTGGCGCCCGCATCAAAACCTTTTAGGTGTGGCAGCAGCAACATGACTGCTGGCACGTTAGAGACCAGGTTGGACAAACCTGTACCTACCAGCAGCAAAGCACTCGTGTCGCTCAAGTGCACACCCTGCATGGCCAGCCAGGCCACGACCTGTGACGCCAAACCCGTGCCATCAAAGGCATGGTTGACAACAAACAAGCCCATGAAAAGCACAAGCAGTGGCCAATCCACAAAACCCATCACGTCGGCGGAGTGCAAACGCCGACTCAGCAGCAGTACGCCGGCACCCAGCAACGCCGCCACCTCGCGCGGCCAGTCCGTGAACAAAAACACCAGCAGCAGCGCACTGGCAACGATCAGCCCCTTGGTGGTTTGCCAGACATCCAACACGGGAAAGTCTGGCAAAGGCGGCGTACTCAAGCCCCCCGCCGTAGCCAAGGTTTGCCCACCATTCCTGGCCCCTGGCCCCCAAGCCAACCATGCCCACAACACCCACAGACTCAGCGCCACCGGCACCAGAGCGTGCTGCGCGTACGCGGCAAAAGACAATTGCATCACCGAGCCAATCAACATGTTTTGCGGGTTTCCAATCAGGGTGGCGGCCGAGCCGATGTTCGCCGCGCAGGCCAGGCCGAGCAAAAACGGCACCGGGTTTAAACCACGCTGACGGCACAGTTGCACCACCACGGGTGTCATGGCCAGGCACACAATGTCATTGGAAAACACCGCTGACAAACTGCCGGCCACGGCGATGAGAACGGCCAACAAGGCATTGCGCCCCAGTGGCAATGCCGCCACCCGCCAAATCACATAAGCATAGAAGCCGCCCAGGCGCATTTGGGCCGACACCACCATGAATGAAAACAGCAGCAGCACCGTGGGCCAATCGATGGCGCGTGCGGCTTGATCGGTGTTCAGCGCACCCAAGGCGATCATGCCAATGGCACCCAACAACGCGACCCCAGAGCGGTCGAGTTTGAGACGTGGCAAGCCACCCAAAATCATGCCCAGATAGACGGTGACAAAGACCGCCACGATACCCCAGTCAATGTAACTATGACTTTCCATCACCCGTAAATTGGTCGGAAATTGCTATTTATTAAATAGCTAGATACACGAATGAGATAAGGGCTATCACTCAAACTTATTTGCAATCTCAAAGTTAACTGTTGGTCCAACTGGGGTCGGGGTGCCAGGTGGCCACCCAGCCTGGTAGATCAGCCGCAGGCATGGGCCGGGCAATGCCGTAACCCTGGCCCAGTTCACAACCTAGACGCAACAACGCCGCGCCATGCGCAACGGTCTCAACCCCTTCGGCAATCACCTGGCGTTTGAAGGCAATGGCCAGTCCAATCACCCCTTGCAAAATGGCCAGGTCGTCCGGGTCATCAAGCATGTCGCGCACAAAGCTCTGGTCAATCTTGAGCTGCGAGACCGGCAAGCGCTTGAGGTAAGTCAGTGAAGAGTAGCCCGTGCCGAAATCATCCAGCGCAAACCTCACACCCATCTGCTGGCACTCTGTAATCACCTGAGACACCCAAGCAATGTCGTCCAGGGCGCTGGTTTCAAGCACTTCCAATTCAAGACATTGGGGTGAAACCGCAGGGTGGGCCGACAAAATTGCCTGCAAGCGCGGCACAAAGTCCAGTTGCTGCAACTGCCGCGCACCCAGGTTGACGCTCACCGGCAAATCCAGACCTTGCTCATGCCAAAGTTCCCGCTGCGCCAAGGCCGCATGCATGACCCACTCGCCCACTTCCACAGCCAGCGCGTGATTCTCGATGGCCGGCAGAAACAAAGCAGGTGCCAAAAGTCCCCTTTGTGGGTGCTGCCAGCGGATCAAAGCCTCTACCCCAATCACCTGGCCGGTGCGCATGTTGACCTTGGGCTGGTAGTACAGCACCAACTCGTCATTTTTGAGCGCATGGCGAACGTGGATCAGGGTCTCATGGTGGCCGCGCATGCTGCGGTCCTGCTCGGCATCGAACAAGTGATAGCGATTCTTGCCAGCCAGCTTGGCCTGGTACATGGC
>DFWT01000244.1 GCA_002381045.1 Rhodoferax sp. UBA4127 | reverse complement strand
CAGTCGATTTTTACGACGTCAGTGGCGATCTGGAGGCAATGTTTGCCCCTGCCAAACTGAGCTACCAACCTGCAGCCCACCCGGCCATGCACCCTGGCCGTTGTGCCAGTGTTTGGTGCGGGGGTAGGGCGGTCGGGTTTGTCGGTGAACTTCACCCCAAGTGGCGCCAGTCGTATGACATCGCCCAGAGCCCGGTGATGTTTGAGGTGGATTTGGAGGCTGTCCTTGCGCGCCAGGTACCAAAGTTCGAGTCTGTTGCGCGTTTTCAGGCCGTGGAGCGCGACATCGCTGTGTTGGTCAGTGAGCAGGTCACCCATGCGACCTTGATGCAAGCGATCTGGGCCGCACCATGCGATGGTGTACTGCGTGACGCGGTGTTGTTTGACATCTACCGCCCCAAAACTCCGGCCCAGTCGACAGAACCGCTTGGCGTACCGGAGAAAAGTATGGCAGTGCGCTTGACACTGAATTCTGAAACGGCTACCTTGACGGAGCAGCAGATAGAGGCGGCGGTGGCTGCGGTGGTCAAGACCTTGGTGGACCAGGTCGGTGCCCGGCAACGTGTCTGACGCCATGATCGAGAGGCTGTGATGGACATCTCCGTTGAAACTCTGGAAACGCCAGCGCTGACCAAAGCGCAGTTGGCTGAATTGCTGTTTGAGCAGATTGGCCTGAACAAGCGCGAGTCCAAAGACATGATCGACGCGTTTTTCGACTTGGTCATCAACAGTTTGGTCGATGGCGTCGATGTCAAGATCACCGGATTTGGCAACTTTCAGATTCGTACCAAAGCACCACGCCCGGGCCGCAATCCCAGAACGGGTGAGCCTATTCCTATTGAAGCCCGTCGGGTGGTCACATTCCACGCCAGTCAAAAACTCAAGGAGTTGATTCGGGAACACATGGCTGGAAAGTTAAAAACTGAGTAATAGTCAACAACTTGACGATCAGGTTAGTTAAAGATGCCTTTACATCAACTGGCTTCTTAGAGTAACCTCGTAACATTCTCGTCTACCTTGTTGATTTTCATGGAGAATTCTCTCCCCCAGATACCCGCCAAGCGCTACTTCACCATCGGTGAAGTNNTGCTCTACGACCAGGGCTTCACGATCAGTGGTGCGCGCAACAAGATGCAGGAGTTGCTGCAACACGAGCGCGATAAAAAAAACCATGGGGAGGTTTTACTTGATGGTGTCGAGGTCATTGAAGTGAGCGACACCATGCTCAGCGACTTCACCGACACCGATTTTGGCGAGGCACTTGACGCTGCAGCAGAGCCTTGGCAATTGGTTCGCCACGAGTTGGCTGCGATCCGCGAATTGCTCGATTCCACGGTCTGATTTGGGAAAGGCTGCGGTTATACTCTCGCGCTTCGGTGTGTGGCGCAGCCTGGTAGCGCACTTGCATGGGGTGCAAGGGGTCGAAGGTTCGAATCCTTTCACACCGACCACAATTCAAAGGGTTGAAAAGCGTTGTCGCTTTTCAACCCTTTTTCGTTTCATGCCCTCGAAATCGTCCCAAATTTTTGCCCGTGGCAGGTGCCCAATTGGCCGACCCTGGTTTTGCTGATTTGGCGCTCGCCGCGTTTGACCAGGTGGTTTCCAACACGCCTGGCTTTCGCTCGCGTGACGGGCAGCGTGCCATGGCCGAGCGCATCGCCCGTGCCCTGGATGCCATCGACTTGGGGGAGCATGCCGACCCCCAACGAGCCGTCGCCGTCATCCAGGCTGGTACCGGTGTGGGCAAGTCAGCAGCCTATCTGGCGACCACCGTGGCGATGGCGCTGGCACGCCGCACCCGGGTGGTGGTGTCTACGGCCACAGTGGCGCTGCAAGAGCAACTGATGAACAAGGACTTGCCCGCTTTGGCGTCGGTAATGGACACCCCTTTTGTCTACGCGCTGGCCAAAGGTCGTGGGCGTTATGTGTGCAAACTCAAGTTGGAACGTTTGGTGGGCAGCGATGCTGAAGCGATTGACATGTTTGAGGGCGATGACGAGGCGCTGGCGGTTGCCCAAGCACGACCCACACAGGCATTCAAGAGTGCCGCCTGGCAAGACCCGGTGGAGCGGCGTGAGAAGCTCTACGACACACTGGCGTCAGGCTTGGCAACCGGCAAATGGGACGGTGACCGCGACAGCTTGGCCGAGCAGCCTGAGCCATCTGACTGGTCCACGGTAGCAGCCGAGCGCCACACTTGCACCGCACGGCATTGCCCGCGTTTTTCAAGCTGCAGCTACTACCAGGCCCGCATGCAGCTGGCGCAAGCCCAGGTGATTGTGGCCAACCATGACCTGGTGTTGGCCTCGCTGGGTATGAAAGCTTTGCCGGATCTGGACAACTGTTTGGTGGTTTTTGACGAAGCCCACCACCTGCCGGCAGTCGCGCTTGGTCAATTCTCAAGCGCCATGGATTTGAGTGGTTTGCGGTGGCTGGACAAGTTCCCCAAAGTGCTGACCGAGGTGGCCGAAAAAGCAGGTTTCGCCCTGGTGCAGGACGTCACCACGTTGGCACAACAACTTAAGACGGCGATGCTGGATGCCAGTCGCTTGGCCATGGAGTTTCTGCGCGGCCTGACCAGCAGCTACGACCTGGTTCATCGCTTTCCCAGCGGCGAGGTCCCCGAAGCCATGCTGGCGCCGTTCACCCTCATTCATGGCCACGCAGCGGCTTTGTCAGACGCGCTTGAAGCACTGGGGGCGGAGCTAAAGTCTCGCGCCAAGGAAGATCCGTCGCAAGCAACTCAATGCGCCACGCAATACGCCAGGCTGGGCCAATTGGCACCACGCATTAACGCCGTGGTAGCCACCAGCACCATGTGGCTCTCCACTACCGAGCCGCCTTTGGCCAAGTGGTTGAAGTCGGACACCAGTTCGGGTTTGGTCAGCCTGTCAGCGCATGCCTGCCCGATCGTGCCGGGTGATTTATTGGCGCAGCATGTGTGGCGGCAGGCACGCGCGGTGGTGCTCACCTCGGCATCACTCACCACATGCGGCAGTTTTGATTTTTTCTTGGCCGAGACCGGTTTGACCGATCTGCCTCATGTGAGCACCTTGGCGGTGGACAGCCCGTTTGACTACCGCACCCAGGGCCAGTTGATTGTGGCTGACACCACAGCCGATCCCAAGAATGTGGAGGCCTACACCCGTGACATGGTGGCCGCTTTGTTGGCCGATTTGCGGGCCGTGCCCCATGGCGCGCTGGTGTTGTTCACCTCCAAGGTGCAGATGCAGGCCGCGGTGCAGGCGCTGGATGCCAGGTTGCTGGACGTGGTGCTGGTCCAGGGCCAAATGGCGCGGGCCAAGCTGCTGAATATTCATCAGGCGCGGGTGGAGGCGGGCAGGCCGTCGGTGATTTTTGGTCTGCAATCCTTTGGAGAGGGCCTGGACCTGCCCGGTGATTTGTGCGAAACCGTGTTCATCGCCAAGCTGCCCTTCAGCCCGCCGTCAGACCCAGTGGAAGAAGCCAGGGCCGAATGGCTCAAGCGCAGCGGGCGCGACCCGTTCAATGAGTTGGTGGTGCCAGCCACCGGCATCAAGCTTTTGCAGTGGACTGGGCGCGCCATCCGCTCCGAGACCGACCAGGCACGGGTGATTTGTTACGACAAGCGGCTGCTCAGTGCGGCTTACGGGCGGCGTATGCTGCAGGGGTTGCCACCGTACGCGGTGTCGCGCCGCTCGGCTCGGTAAATGCTTTGTGAAGTCGCTTGCAATCCAAGGTCATGCCTGCATATGCCGGCAAACAACAGGAGTTTGAATGGGTGACGTCGTCCGGTGGGTCTTGAGTTTGATTTTGCGTATAGGCTTGTTGCTGGCAGGCTTGGTGTTCTTCGCCAGCTTGATGGTGATGGCTGGCGTAGTGCTGGTGCTGTGGATGTTGCGTGCGCTGTGGGCTACGGTGACTGGTCGACCCGTTCAGCCCTGGGTGTTCAAGATGAGCCGCCGCCCACCGTGGCAGCGTGGCGGGTTCCCAGGTACGTCACCAAGCCGGGATGACAACGTGGTCGATGCAGAGGTGCGGGTGCACCCGGATGAATCGGACGTGACCGATGTGCAACCTAAACGGATAGAGCGGCCGTAATTAGAACGCTATTTATTCAATAGCCTCTAGCGCTTTATTTATAAGGTCTATAGCCTAATTGTTATTAAATTCAATCAGTTCTGTATGACCCCGACCACCCGGGAGCAAATGTTTAAGTGCTAACCGGTAGGTGTCCAGATCAAAGGCCAAATGACCAACCCGGCTTTGCAGCACGTCTTGCAAGTCATCTTCGGACTGCACTGTGGCCAGATGACACCATTGGTCAAACACATGGATGTCGGTGCGCTCTGAACCGACATGGTGCTCACGCAACCCCACTTTGCCGGCAAAGGGCCAGGTTTGCAAGCGGTGGCTCACCAGCGCCATTTGCAGACGCAGCAGGTGCCGCTCTGGCGCTTCTTCACCGCAACACACACCCTTACAGCGGCCAATCTGATGCGCAAAGCAACGTCCTTTGCCTGACTCCAACCCCATGGCTTGAAGGCACAGACCAAGCGTGTCGGCCAGCTCGCGCAAGTGGGTTTGTGCCTGGCTTTTTGAGCGGTAGGGCCCGTACAGGGCGCCAAATTGTTCGGGTATCAGGTCTTCACCTTGCACCAGCACAAGTAAAGGTCGGCTGTTGGGGTTGGACTCCAGCCGCCAGGCGCACAGGTTGCGTTCGCGGCGCAGTTGGCGGTTGTGCACCGGCTGCTGTTCTTTGATCAGGCGAGCTTCCATCAACAAGGCACCCAATTCGCCCGCCGTTTCAATCCACTCAATGCGGCGAATTTCCTGTGCAATGCGCATCTCGCGGGCATTGCGGCTGGCCGCCTGAAAATGTGACATGACCCGGCTGCGTAGTTTGACGCTTTTGCCCACATACAGCGGCAAAGCGCCTTCACCGTAAAAGATGTACACGCCCGGGCCTTCCGGCACATGGGTCACGGGTGTTTCCAGCAGCGGCGGCAAGGCCGCGCTGCCTTGCAGCAGGTTGGCGGCATGGCGTTGCAAGTTGTCCAATCCCAATTCGTTTTGGGCCAGGTCCAGCCAGCTGCGCATCACCATCACATCGCCCATGGCGCGGTGCCGGGCCTGGGTGCTCAGCCCGTGGCGCTGCATGATGGCGTCCAGCCCATGGCTTTTGAACTGCGGGTACAGCAGGCGCGACAGGCGCACAGTGCAAAGTGTTTTAACCCGCAGGTCGATGTCCATGCGGGCAAACTCATTGAGCAGAAAGCCATGGTCAAAACGCACGTTGTGCGCCACCAGGACGGCATCTTCCAGAATAGCCAACAGATCAGCGGCCACTTCTGAAAACGTTGGTGCCTCGGCCACCATGGCATTGCTGATGCCGGTCAGGCGCTCAATGAATGCAGACACGTTCACGCCCGGGTTAACCAAGGTGCTCCAACGGGCCACCTCCTGGCCTTGCTCAAAGCGTACGGCAGCGATTTCGGTGATGCGGTCGTTGACCGGGTTGCCGCCCGTGGTCTCCAGGTCAAGCAGCACGTAGCTGGGCAGCATGGCTGCGCCTCAGCAGAACATCAGGGCCAACCAGGCCGGGTCGTCGAGCACGTTGTTCACCAGGTAGGTGCCTACCCGGTAAAACCAGAATTCAAACGACACTTGCACTTCAGGTGATATCAAAAACATGAACGGAGTAGCGACCAAGGCGGCGGTCGGCAAAGAAGCGTTTGAGTGTTTCGCCAACGGTTCTGAAGGCGATCTCATCCCAGGGAATGTCTTGCTCGTCAAACAGCCGGGCTTCCATGGTTTCAAAGCCCGGGTCAAAGGTGTCGCTGAGCAGCTTTGCGTGGTAAAACAAATGAACTTGCCCCACTTGGGAGATGTTGACCAGCGAAAAAAGCTCGCCTAACTCGAAGCTTGCGCCGGCTTCCTCTTGCGTTTCGCGGGCTGCACCTTCGCCAGTGGTCTCATGCAGTTCCATGAAGCCAGCTGGCAAGGTCCACTTGCCCAGGCGCGGCTCGATGTTGCGCTTGCACAGCAGCACTTGATCGCCCCAGCAGGGAATGGTCCCGACCACAGTCAGGGGGTTTTCGTAATGCACCGTGCCGCAAATCGGACAAACCGCACGCTCTTTGGTGTCGCCATCGTCTGGCAACCNNCTCAGTGTAATTTGAAAGCGGTTATGCCCTGAGCTTTGGGGATCAAACCACCTGGATGTCGATGCTGCTCAGGCCAGTGATGCTGCCCAGCAGAGTGTCCCCTGGGCTGACCGCGCCCACGCCGGCCGGTGTGCCGGTAAAGATCAGGTCGCCGGCTTGCAATGTCCAGGCATTGGAGAGTTGCGCAATGGTCTCGGCAATGTTCCAAATCAGTTGATTCACTGTGCTATGTTGGCGCCTCTGGCCATTGACCGCCAGGCTGATTTCTGCCTGAGCCATGTCGCCAGCTTCGGCTATGGGTGTAATCGGGCCAATCGGGGCCGAATGGTCAAAACCCTTGCCAATGCACCAGGGGCGGCCCTGGGCTTTCATGTCGTTTTGCAGATCGCGTCGGGTCATGTCCAGACCGACCGCGTAGCCAAACACATGTTGCAACGCATCGTCCACGGCAATCCGACTGCCACCTTTGCCAATAGCCACCACCAGTTCAATTTCGTGGTGCAGGTTTTTCGTCAGACTGGGGTAGGGCATTGAGGTGCGCACGCCAGGCAGCGCTACCTGCACTGCATCTGCAGGTTTCATGAAGAAGAACGGGGCTTCGCGTCCGCTATGTCCCATTTCTTGCGCATGCTCCGCGTAATTGCGGCCCACACAATAAATCCGGTGCACTGGGAACAGCGCGTTGGTGTCGACCACCGGCACAGTTACGGTGGGTGGCGCAGGAAACACGTAGGTCATTTTGATTTGGCCACCAGATCAAAGTGCTCCACCACTGGCGCACTGGCGAAGAAGGGGCCAACGATGGCGCGCCACTCCGCGAATGCAGGCGACCCACGAAAATCCACGGTATGGTTTTCCAGTGTGGTCCAGAAGATCTGCAAGATGTAGCGCTGTGGGTTCTCAATGCCGCGGTTCACTTTGAAACCTTCAAAGCCTTTGGCCTTGGAGATCACCGTGCTCAAGCCGCGCTGGATCGCTTCTTCAAAGGCGGCATTCTGGCCAGGGTGAATGGAAAAATCAGCAAGTTCAAGAATCATGGTGGGGCCTCACATCGGCGCAGTCAAATCGGATGCACAGTCTATCCGTTACCAAACCGGTGGAGAGCCAGGGTTAGGCTTGGAGTATGCTGGGTGGATGACACACACCACTTACATTCCTGGCAAAGACGCCGCGCTTGAAACCACCATCAGTACCCTGCAGGGCAAGTTGCAAGCACTTGGCTTTCACATCGAGGAGCGCAGTTGGCTCAACCCGGTGGATGGCATTTGGTCGGTGCACATCCGGGACCGTGACTGTCCTTTGCTGTTTACCAACGGCAAAGGTGCAACCCGCCTGGCTTGCCTTGCCAGCGCCTTGGGCGAGTTTTTCGAGCGTTTGTCCACCCACTATTTCTGGACCCATTTTTATCTCGGGCCAGACGTCGCTGAACGATCCTTTGTGCACTTTCCTCAGGAGAAGTGGTTTGCTCTGACAGATGATGGGCAGTGGCCGACAGAGTTGCTGACATCGGAGCTGCATGCGCTCTACAACCCGCAGGGCAATATTGACGCCAGCAGCCTGGTGGATTTCAACTCGGGTGCGCTTGAGCGTGGCATCTGCGCCTTGCCCTACGTGCGTCAGAGCGACGGCAAGACTGTGTACTTCCCGGTCAACATCATTGGCAACCTGTANNAGCAACGGCATGTCGGCCGGCAACACCCAGGTCGAAGCGCGCACCCAGGCGCTGTCCGAGATTTTTGAACGTTCGGTCAAGGCACGCATCATCAGCGAAGGCCTGTGTTTACCCGACGTGCCAGACGCCGTGATTGCCCGCCACCCACGCATTGCCCGGGGTATTGCCGCGCTGCGAGAAGCCGGCTTTGGCATCCTAGTCAAAGACGCGTCCTTGGGGGGGCAGTACCCGGTGATGAACGTTACCTTGCTGAATCCGCAAGACCAGGGTTGCTTTGCCAGTTTTGGAGCCCATCCGCGTTTTGAAGTGGCACTGGAGCGCGCATTGACCGAGTTGCTGCAGGGCAGAGCGTTGGACGCACTTTCGGGCTTTCCGGCACCGGGGTTCGATTTGGAAGAAACCGCCAGTTCAACCAATATTGAGATCCACTTTGTCGATTCCAGTGGTGTGATTCACTGGAAGTTCCTGGGCACAACGCCCGACTTTGAGTTTGTGGACTGGAACTTCAGCAGCAGCACCGCAGAGGACTGTGCCTGGAGCCTGGCGCGCCTGCATCAGGACGGACACGAGGTGTACATCTCTGACTTCACCCAGTTGGGTGTCTATGCCTGCCGGATTTTGGTGCCGGGCTTGTCCGAGATTTATCCCATCGATGACTTGGAGTTCGAGAACAACAGTGTCGCCAACGATTTCCGCGAGGCCATTCTGAACCTGACCGACCTGGATGACGAGGAGTGCGCTGACCTGCTGGAAACCCTCAATGAATCCAACCTGGCAGACCATCGGCCGGTGGCTGGCCTGATAGGCTTGGCGGCCGATGCCGGCTCATTCTGGAGCGACCTGCGGCTGGGCGAACTGAAAACGCTTCTGGCCTTGGCGGTGGGTGATGAGGCCGCCACCTTGGAGGGTTGCGAGTGGATTCTGAGCTTTGACCAGGTCAACCCCCAGCGCAAAGCGGTGTATGCCTGCATTCAAAACCTGATTCGTTTGGCCGACATGGGCGACAGCGGCCCGTACCTAGATGCGCTGGCCCTGCTGTTTGGCGCTGGCCCCTTGGCACAGGCCCATGCGCTCATCATGCAGGAGGATCGCTTTATGGGCTTGAGCGCACCTGGTTTGGCGCTGGAAGGCTGTGAGATGCACCACAAGCTGCTGGCGGCCTACGACAAGATTCACGCCTTGGTCTGAAGGTGCGCAAGCGGTGAATCCAGATTGGTTGGTTCCCGACTGGCCGGCGCCCAAGAACGTACGCGCCGTGTGTACCACTCGCCTCGGGGGTGTGTCGGTTGCGCCTTATGACAGTTTTAACTTGGGTGATCATGTAGGGGATGACCCCTTGCATGCGGCAACCAACCGCACTGGCTTGCATCACGCCTTGAATGTGCGGCCGATTTTTATGGACCAGGTGCATGGCCACAAGGTGTTGTTACTTGATGCCGATTCAGCCGATGGCCAGCAGGCCGATGCCTGCATGACCCGCCAGCTCGGCCTGGCTTGTACCGTGATGGTGGCGGATTGCCTGCCAGTTCTGCTGTGTACCCGCCAGGGTCACGCGGTGGCCGCTGCGCACGCCGGGTGGCGCGGTCTGGCAGGGACCAACGGGCACGGTGTCCTGGAGCAAACATTGAAGGAATTCCGTGCCCTAGCCCTTGTTAATAAAGGGCAAGAAGCTAGTGAAATAATAGCTTGGCTCGGACCTTGCATTGGACCAACTGCGTTTGAAGTGGGCGACGAAGTGCGTGCTGCGTTTGTACAAGACCAAGCGCAGACCGTCGAATGTTTTAAACCAAAGTCTGCAGGCAAATGGCTGGCGGACTTGGCTGGCCTGGCGCGGATGCGGCTGCGTCGCATGGGGGTCACTGAGGTGTTTGGCAATGACAGCAGCGAGGCTTGGTGTACGTTTAGCCAACCCTCAAAGTTCTTTTCTTTCAGGCGCGACGGCGTCACTGGCCGCTTGGCCGCCGCCGTTTGGATTCAGGGCTGAAGCAGCCCGCGTCGCTTCAAGCTCAGCGCGCTCCCTGGCCTTGATGGCCCGGCGTCTGGCAGGTGCGCCCATCACATACACCACGAGCCCGACAGGCAGCAGGCCGTAGAGCAAAAAAGTGATGATTCCTCCCAGCACTGTGCCTGTGGTGTTGGTGGCCTCGGCCACCGCCATCATGATGGTCACATAGAGCCAGGCAATAGGAACAATGTACATGGGCAAACACGCTAAATTTTCGGGGTCAAAGGCAATCTGTCAGCTTTTCGAAGGGCTTATCCAACGATACTACTCAGGTTTAACTTTGACCACCATTTTGAGGGGAAAGAATGAGTAACGACGATCAGCAAGTGTTGGTGCAATCAGCCCAAAAATTTCAGCAATCCATCGCCGACAGTTGGAAGAATGCCTTCGAATCTTTTCAAAACATGGACCTGGGTGAGTTGGCCGGCAAGATGATGACGCCACCTGCTCAGCCGCCAAAAATTACCTTTGACCCGGCGAAACTGCAAGCGCTTCAGCAGGAGTATCTGACAGAGGCCGCTGAGATCTGGACTGAGGGCGCCCAGGGCAAGCTGGTTATCAAAGACAGGCGTTTCACCGGTGCAGCTTGGGCTGCCAACCCGATGGCCACATTTACTGCGGCCATGTATCTGCTCAACGCCAAGATCTTGATGAAGCTGGTTGATGCGGTTGAAACCGACGAAAAAACCCGTGCGCGCATCCGTTTTACCGTCGAACAACTCAATGCCGCTGCCGCCCCAAGCAATTTCCTGGCAATGAATGCAGACGCACTGCAAGCCGCCATTGACACCAAGGGCGAGAGCATCGCCAAAGGCGTGCGCAACCTCCTGCAAGACTACAACAAGGGCCACATGTCGATGACCGACGAAAGCCTGTTCACGGTGGGCAAAAACATTGCCACCACCGAAGGCATGGTGGTGTTTGAAAACGATTACATCCAGCTCATTGAATACAAGCCGCTGACTGACAAGGTCTATGACAAACCGTTCTTGCTGGTGCCGCCCAGCATCAACAAGTACTACATCCTGGACCTGCAGCCCGACAACTCGGTAATTCGTTACGCCGTGGCGCAAGGACATCGCACCTTTGTGGTGAGCTGGCGCAATCCTGATGCGTCCATGTCGCAGGTCACCTGGGACAACTTCATTGAGCACGCAATTCTCAAGGCCATCAGCGTCACCAAAGAAATCACCGGTGCGCCCAGCATCAACACATTGGGTTTCTGTGTGGGCGGCACCATGTTGTCCACCGCGTTGGCGGTGCTGGCAGCACGTGGCGACAAATCAGTGGCCAGTGCCACCTTCCTGACTGCCATGGTCGACTTTTCCGACACTGGCGTGCTCGACGTGTTCATTGACGAAGGTTTTGTCAAGAAGCGCGAAAAAGAAATGGGCAAGGGCGGCATGATGAAGGGCAGCGACATGGCCAGCACCTTCAGCTTCCTGCGTCCCAACGAGTTGGTGTGGAACTATGTGGTGGGCAACTACCTCAAGGGCGAAACCCCGCCACCGTTTGACCTGTTGTACTGGAACGCCGACAGCACCAACCTGCCGGGTCCGTTTTACACCTGGTACCTGCGCAATACCTACCTTGAAAACAACCTCAGCAAGCCGGGCAAAGCGGTCGTTCTTGGTGAAAAGGTCGACTACAGCAAAGTCAAGATGCCGATCTACATCTACGGCTCGCGTGAAGACCATATCGTGCCGATCAACGGCGCGTACGCCACAACCCGCTTTTTCCCTGGCCCAGCGCGTTTCGTCATGGGGGCTTCAGGCCACATTGCCGGTGTGATCAACCCGCCTGCCAAAGGCAAACGTTGCTACTGGACGCGTGATGACGGCAAGTTGCCCAAGACACACGACGAGTGGTTCGCCGGTGCAGCTGAGCATCCGGGCAGCTGGTGGACTGACTGGTCCAACTGGCTGGCGAGCCAGTCCTCCAAACAGATTCCTGCGCCCAAAACCTACGGCAAGGGTAAATACAAGGCCATTGAGCCAGCACCTGGGCGCTACGTCTTAGCCAAGGCTTGAAGTCAGGCATCGCCGGTTGGGCAATCGGTTTATCCCTTTGCTCTTTCGGTCGTTTGCCGTTCATAATCCCCGTGCTTGGGGTTGGCGCTGGCTGACACCAACACATATTTGTCAGTTGTTTAAACCAAAAAGAGGAGTAGTTCATGATCGGAAGAGTAGCTTACGTCACCGGCGGCATGGGTGGCATCGGTACCGCCATTTGCCAGCGTTTGAGCAAAGAAGGTTTCACTGTCATCGCGGGTTGCGGCCCAACCCGTGACTACGGCAAATGGTTGGCCGAGCAGGCTGCGCTTGGCTTCACCTTCTACGCCTCTGCGGGCAACGTGGGTGATTGGGACTCCACAGTGCATGCCTTTAGCCAAGCCAAGGCCGAGCATGGCAGCATCGACTTGTTGGTCAACAACGCCGGTATCACCCGCGACCGCATGTTCCTGAAAATGACCCGCGAAGACTGGGA